>CACWLT010000017.1 GCA_902761695.1 uncultured Ruminococcus sp. | reverse complement strand
CAATCTGACGAAGACGTAGGAAAAATATCATAAAAAGGTGAGCTGCACGTTACCCCGTGCTGCACTTTGAGAGGAAGCTGCACCAGTGATTTTTAAAGTTCTTGCCGAGCAGCTTGCTGCTCTGGGTTTCTTTCAAGAAGCCGCGTTTTCCTTTTAGCTTGAGATTAGTATGAGATTCCGCGGGAGGAAATTCTCTGCTCTGCGGCATGAAAAAACGGCGCGTCTCCTCTGATGAAGGGGAAGACGCGCCATTGTTTTTGTGCGCTTACAGCTCGCAGTTGCCCACCGTGCGGGGGAAGGGGATCACGTCGCGGATGTTGGAGACGCCGGTCAGGTACATGACGCAGCGCTCGAAGCCCAGGCCGAAGCCGGCGTGACGGGCGGAGCCGTACTTTCTCAGATCCAGATAGAACCCGTAGGATTCACGATCCAGTCCCAGCTCGTCCATGCGGCGCTCCAGCAGCTCCAGGGAATCCTCTCTCTGGCTGCCGCCGATGATCTCGCCGATGCCGGGCACCAGGCAGTCCATGGCCGCCACGGTCTTTCCGTCGGGATTGAGCTTCATGTAGAAGGCCTTGATCTCCTTCGGGTAGTCCGTGACGAAGACGGGACGCTTGAACAGCTCCTCGGTCAGGAACCGCTCGTGCTCCGTCTGCAGGTCGCAGCCCCAGGACACCTTGTAGTCGAAGCGGTCGTTGTGCTCCTCCAGGAGCTTGACGGCCTCGGTGTAGGTGACCCGGCCGAAGTCGCTCTCCAGCACATGGTTCAGCCGGTCGATGAGGCCCTTGTCCACGAACTGGTTGAAGAAGGCCATCTCCTCCGGCGCGTTCTCCATGACGTAGCGGATAATGTACTTCAGCATGTCCTCCGCCAGCTCCATGTCGTCCGTCAGGTCCGCGAAGGCGATTTCCGGCTCGATCATCCAGAATTCGGCGGCGTGGCGGGTGGTGTTGGAGTTCTCGGCGCGGAAGGTGGGGCCGAAGGTGTAGATGTTTTTGAAGGCCATGGCGTAGGTCTCGCCGTTGAGCTGGCCGGACACCGTCAGGTTGGTGCTCTTGCCGAAGAAGTCCTTCGTGAAGTCCACCGTCCCGTCCTCGTTCTTCGGCACGTTCTCCATGTCTATGGTGGTCACCCGGAACATCTCGCCCGCGCCCTCGCAGTCGGAGCCGGTGATCAGCGGGGTGTGCACGTAGACGAAGTCCCGCTCCTGGAAGAACTTATGGATGGCGTAGGCCGCCAGGGAACGGACGCGGAACACCGCCTGGAACAGGTTGGTCCGGGGTCTCAGGTGGGAGATGGTGCGGAGGTACTCGATGGTGTGCCGCTTCTTCTGCAGGGGGTAGTCCGGGGTGGACGCGCCCTCCAGCACAACGGACGCGGCGTGGATCTCAAAGGGCTGCGGGGCGTTGGGGGTTTCGATGATCTCGCCCTCCACGATCAGCGCGGAGCCCACGTTGAATTTGGAGATCTCGGCGAAGTTCGGCAGCTTCTCGTCGTAGACGATCTGAATGGGCTGGAAGAAGGTGGGCGCGGATGCTGCGGACCCAGCCGCCCACGCGGACACAGCCGTGGTCAACGGAGGCGCGGTCGCGGTACAGGGTGCGGATGCTTGTCAGTTCCATGGATCAAATTCCTCTGAATCGGTAAAGATAGGGTATGGATAATAAAGGATTATAGCACAGACCGCCGGGAAATGCAAGAGGGGAGGGGAAAACGGGCGGGGATCCGCTGCTGAGCTTCTACTGCGGCTGCTCAAGGGAAAGCTCCTCGAGCCTGTGCTCCGGCGTCATGAGAAGGATCAGCGGGTTCTGCCCCTCATCCCCGGGGATCCCGGTCAGCATACTCTCCGCCGCGTCCCGGCGCAGGATAAGGATTTTCCGGCGGGCGGGATCCTCATCCGCGTGAAGCAGGCGGCCGAGGTCGGCGGGATCCGTCACGGTCTGCCAGTCAAGCAGGCGGGATTCCGCGTCCAGCGTCAGCAGGGCCGCAGACTCCCCCAGCAGATTCAGCCGCAGATCCGCCGCAGGCAGAAGGCTCCACCGGTCAAGGGGCGCGCCGCTTTTGAGATCGTCCGTCAGGATGCGGGCGGCTTCCGGCAGAACGGAGGCGATCCAGTCGGCGGACGCGGGACCGATCCCGGATACGGCGGTCAGCCTTTCGCGCGGGGCGGTGAGAAGGCCCCGGAGAGAACGGAAGCGGCAGAGCAGGCGGTGGGCGGTCTCGTTGGTGTTGCGCCGCCGGATGGTCTCAAACAGCAATAGCTCCGCGATCTCGTGGGGCTCAAACCGGTCCAGACCGAGGACTGCCTTCATTCGCAGACGGAGCCGGTGGCCGGTGTGGGGACAGGAGCGCTTCGGTTGGGACATGCCGCGCCTCTTTTCCCGGCTGAAAACACGCAGGCAGATTTTCCCCCCTGTGTTATCCGGTCAGCCGCAGTCTTGACAGCGTTGTTTCGCCCTGTTGTCGTGATAATTATGATGAAAAACGGTTCGGCGCTTATTCGTGCGCCCCTTCTGCGGAAGCTCCGTCCCCCGGCGGTTCGCTCCCGAAGGCTTCGTCCTCGAATGATTCGTCCTCAAAACGGATCGTTTCCGTCAACCCGTCCGTGCCGAGGATCACCCCGGGAAAGACGGCGGCCGCCTCCCCGTAACACACGGTGGGATCGGGCAGGGCGGGGCTGAAATGGGTGAGCCAGAGCCGGCGGCATTCCGCGTCCCTCCCCAGGCGTGCGGCCTCCTCCACGGTCATATGGGAGGATTCCAGCGCGCGGTTCCGCTTGTCCCGCTCGAACATGCCCTCGCATACCAAAAGATCGGCGTCGGCGGCCATGACGGAGATGATCTCCACGGGCCGGGTGTCGGTGGCGTAGGTGACGTGGATCCCCCGGCGGGCCTCCCCCAGAACGTCGGCGGGCGTGAAGCCCTCGAGGGACTCCCCCTTCTGGAGCTTCGACCAGAGCCGCTGTGGGACGCCACGGGACATGGCCTTCTCCACGTCGAACTTTCCGCCCCGCCGGATCCGCACGTCGTAGCCAAGGCAGACGCAGGAGTGCTTCAGCTCGAAGGCGGTGACGGTGAAGCCCCCCTGCTCCACCGCGTCGAAGTCCTCCAGCGCCCGGGTGCGGATGCGGAAGGGCAGCTCCGGCGCGATGACGGTCAGGGCCTTGACGACGGCGTCCACGCCCTTCGGCCCGCAGATCAGGAGGGGATCGGTCCGCCCCTCGTTGCCCATGGAGAGCAGAAGACCGGGGAGACCGCTCACGTGGTCGGCGTGGAAATGGGTCAGGAGGATCAGATCGATGCGGCCCAGGGAGAAGCCGGCCTTTTTGACCGCCAGCTGGGTCCCCTCCCCGCAGTCGATGAGCAGCCCCCGCCCTTCGTGCCGCATATAGCAGCAGCTGAGAAACCGGTCGAGCCGGGGGACGGTCCCGCCGGTGCCGGGAAGACATATATCAAGCATAAAGATAGAATACGTTTTCGCGTTCGGACAGACGTCCTGCTTCAGTCACGCATCGCAGACGACCAGCTCGTAGGCGTTTTCGGTGCGGGCGCCGTCCCTGGTTTCCAGAACGGCGGTGACGGTGAAGCGGGTTTTCGGGGGGAGGTCCCGGGGCAGGGTGAAGGTGAGGGGGCTGCCCTTGGCGTTGGACAGGGGTTCCGCCTCCAGATCAGCCGCGCCGACGAAGGTTTGCTCGCCGTTTACGGTGACGGTGAGGGAGACACGGCCCCCCTGCGCCTCGGGAGAATCGTTCAGGAGCCAGGGAACGAGGGTCATGGTCTCCCCGGGCCGCCAGGCGAACTTCGGGATCCGGGCCGCTCCCAGCACATCCCGAAGAGAGTCCCGGACGGCGTACCAGGCGGCCTTCTTCACATTCGGATAGGCGATGAGGGAGTTGTTCACCGCGCATTTCCAGGGCTCGCACCAGCACCAGTTCACCGCCATGGCGCACCAGGGCTTCTGCATTCTCGCCGCCTCGAACACGGCCTTGTAGCCGACGCTCTGGAGCCAGGCCGAGGTTTCCGCCATGGCCTCCGGGGTGGAGACGTCGCCGAAGCGCTCCAGCATGGGCAGGCAGAGCCAGGCGTCCGCTCCCCAGGCCTCGAAGGCGTGGTGGGCCTGCCAGACGCTGTCCTCTCCGGGCTCGGGCGGGAAGAGCTCGTCCTCCGGAATGATCTCACGCAGATAGTCCGCCGAGGTGATCCCGGGCATGCCGAACTCCGTGTAGGCGGTGGCCTTCGCGGAGCCGAACAGGGCGAAGGGATCCAGCCCGGTCCGCCGGTCCAGGAAGGTGTAGCCCCCGTGCTTCATGCCGGAGAGCGGGGAGGTGGGGATGAAGGGGATCTCCGGGGCAAGCTCCAGGGTCACGGCGTTCAGAAGCCGCAGGGCCAGATGCTGATCCGTCATGCGGGACCAGCTGTTGAAGAGCTCGTTGCCGCCGCAGAAGAGGACCACGCAGGGATGCCACCGGAGCTTTTTCACGATGGCCTCCGCTTCCTGCCGGAGCACGGCCAGGTAACGGGAATCGTTCCGGTACTCGTTGCAGGCCAGGGGGAACTCGACCCAGACCATGATCCCGTACCGGTCGCAGAGGTCGTAGAAGTCCTCCTTCTGGATCCCGGACCCGCCCCAGCAGCGGAAGAGGTTCATATGGCATTCCGCGGCCGCCCGGACGGATTCCTCGTACCGCTCCCGGGTCAGGGTTCCCGTGAAGATCTCCTGATTGACGTAGTTGGACCCCTTTCCGAAGACGCGCCGCCCGTTCAGCTCGATCTGGGCGGGAGGAACGCTGCGGGTCTTCGGAAACTCCTCCGGCTCCCGCCATGCCCCGGCGTTCATGACCAGCCTGGTGCGCCGGAAGCCCACGGTGCCGGTTTTCACGTCCTTCGCCGTCCGCAGCTCCCAGGTATAGAGGGCGGGCTCTCCCATGCCCCGGCACTGCCAGAGGACGGGATTATGGACGGAGAAGGCCAGGGAGAGCGCGTCGGGCGCCGCGGTCTTTTCGTAAATCAGGCTCCCGTCGGGGGCATACATCCTGAAAAGGGCTTCCGCGCGGGTGTCGGCGTCAACGAACACGTCCGCCCGCGTCAGATCCGGGGACAGAATATAGCGAACCTCCGCCCGGTCGATATGGCCCGGACCGCGGGTCTCGAAATAGGTGTCATCCCAGATGCCGGAGGGGATGGCCCGGGGATGCCAGTCCCAGCCGTAGGAGACGGGGGGCTTGACGCACATATCCGCCTGAGCTCGTCCGAAGGGGGCGTCCTTCCGCATGGGATGGGGATGGATCTTCACGGCGAATTCCGCGCCAGGCCGGAGCCGTTCTCCGAGAAGGTCCGTGAGGCAGAGCTCCACGGGGGAGAACATGCCCTCGTGGGCGTAGAACTCCTCCCCGTCCAGGAGAAGGAACCAGACGTAGTCGATGCCCGCCGTGACGAACCAGAGTTTTTCATCCGGGGAGAGGGTATAGTCCAGCGTGGTTTTATAGATCCAGGTGAGAGGTTCCAGCTCCGTCATCCTCCGGTGCTCCAGACCGTAGTTGATGTCGCGGATGAACTCCGGATGGGCCTTTATATAATCGGCCTGGATATTGCCCGGCACGGACGCGGGGAAAGGCGCGCAGTCAAGCTCGGGCGAGGAGCCGGTAAAGGCGGGGGTAAAGCGCATGGGGGACCTCCCTTCGGTTGAATGAGGCGGTTCGGACGGATATTACCCGCAGACCTGCTCTGCTCAGCCGCAGACCAGCACGTTCAGCTTGCCGGCGATCTCGGGATAGAGCTTCACGTCCACGGTATAGGTGCCGTAGGCCTTGATGGCGCTGTCCAGCACGATCTTCCGCTTGTCGATCTCGATGCCGTGCTGGGCGGCCAGGGCCTCGGCGATGTCCCGGGTTCCCACGGAGCCGTAGAGCTTGCCGTCCGCGCCGCTCTGGATGGTGATCTTTACCAGCACGGACTGGAGCTTTTCCGCGGTCTCCCGGGCGGCCTGCTTTTCCAGCTCGATCCGGCGGGCCTTGGCGGCTTCCTTATTTTTGATATCGTTGAGGACCTTGGCGTCCGCCTCCGCCGCCAGCTTTCTGGGGAAGAGGAAGTTCCGGGCGTACCCGTCGGACACGCTGACGATTTCATCCTTTTTGCCCTTGCCGGGCACGTCTTTGAGAAGAACGACTTTCATTTTTAAATATAACCTCCGATTATTTTTGGAAGGAAACCCTGCGGGTTTCCAGATTATCTGCTGCTCAGCCGACGGGAAAATGCACCACGCGACTTGGGTATTAGGGTGTGTTCACGCTAAAACGGCGGAACCACAATTATGACAAGACTTTCGAGCCAGTTATAACCGCGGAATTGAACGTGCTGTTTCATCTGTCCTCTATCGCGGTCCGTGTCATGCGCGTTTCGATCGCTGTTTGCGTCGCCCCCACGGGTGCGCGACTGCGTTTGATGGGATTTCACGCATGTTACAGCTGACGCAACGTGGTCCGCCGGAGTTGCGGAGCAACTCCCGAAGAATGCAGAGCATTCTTCAGGCGAGGACAAGGGATACATAATCGATTTTCGATATAGATGTGAGCATCAAGGATTATGCTCCCCGGCCAAGGGGGACCCGCACGAGTGGGCACCCGAGTTCACTTTGTGAACTCAGTCGGCCATGAGATGGTGTCCCTCGTGCCGCCAGTCCCGCGTAGGGACATTATTCTTGAAACGCGCAGCGTTTCTTTCCTTGTGCGGCCGGGAAGAATCCTGGCTGGTCGGCTCAAAGTACCTTATCGATGGCGGCTTTGAGTTCTTCCACGAGCTGGGGGACGGATTTGCCCTCCGAGACGGCGGCCGCGCCGGAGAAGCTGCCTCCCCCGCCCATCTGCTCCATGATGAGCTGGACGTTGAGATCCCCTGCGGAGCGGGCGGAGATCTTGACGCTGTCCCCCATTTCCATGAGGGTGAACGCGGCCCGCATGCCGTCCACCATGATCAGGTTGTCCGCCGCCTTGGCCGCGACGACGGGATTGGCGTCCGCGTCGGCATCCGCGACGGCGATGGCGCAGCAGCCCCGGTAGATCTCCACGTTCCGGCGGAATTTCGCCTCGCCGCTGTACTCCTCGAAGCTCTCCTTGAAGAGCTCCCGGACCTCGGTGGGGTCGGCGCCCCGGTCCCGGAGGAACATGGCGGCGGAGAAGGTACGGGTGCCGGTATTCTTGGTGAACTGCTTGGTATCCAGCATGATGCCGGCCAGCATGACGGAGGCTTCGGCGGCGGAAAGCTCCTCACGGGGCAGCGCCTGCTCCAGCATTTCGGCGATGAGCTCGCAGGCGGAGGAGGCGGAGGAATCGATATACTCCACGTCCGGCTCCCGGTCGAACTCAGCGGTCTTCCGGTGGTGGTCGATCACCGCCAGCTTGTCCGTGCGCTGCGCCAGCTCCAGGCTCTCCACGTTGGCCATATTGGAGACGTCCGTCATGATCACCAGGGTGCCCAGCTCCAGAAGATCCAGCGCCTCGCCGGGGGAGATGACCACGCCGATGAAGTCCTCCTCGCTCTCCATGATCCGCCGCTGACCCAGGATATCCCGGTTGCTGAGGTCCACGGCGATGTTCACCCGGGCGCCGCAGTACATGGCCAGCCGCGCGATGCCCACGGCGGAACCGAAGGCGTCGAAGTCCGCCCGCCGGTGTCCCATGATGATGACGTTGGAGGCGGCGCGCATCTGTCCGATCAGCTCGTTGGAGACCAGGCGGGCCTGAACGTTGGTGCGCTTCTGGACGGACCTTGTGACGCCGCCGAAGAATTCCGTGCCCTCGTCCCGCTTTACCACCGCCTGATCCCCGCCACGGGACAGAGCCAGGTCAAGCGCGGCCGCCGCTGCCCGTTCCTTTTCCTCAAAGGTACCCGGCACGGCGCAGACGCCCATGGAGATGGTGAGGGGCAGGCTGGATTCGCCCACCTTCACCGCCCGGACCCGGTCCAGGATGTCGAATTTCGCGGCGACCATGGCGTCCACCACCCGGGCCTCCGTCAGGAAGAGATAGCGGTCCCGCTCGTACTCCCGGAGGATGCCGTTGTACTGGTCGGCCCAGGCTCTGAGGGCGGCGTCCACCCGGGCGGAGGCGGGACGGTAGAGCTCGCTGTCGTACTGGACCATCTCCGCCAGATTGTCGATCATGATATAGCAGACCGCCGGCTCACTGCCCGCCAGCTCGGTCCGGAGCGCCTCGGTCTCGGTGAGATCCTCCGTCAGGATCAGGGCGAAGTCGTCCTCCTCGCTGCGGATATGGCTGTATCTGGCCCGGAAGAGGCGTCCCTCCCAGGAGATCCGGACGTCCTCCCCCTGGCGGATGTTGTCCAGGGTCACGCCGAAGAGCTCCTTCACCGAGGTGCCGTAGAGCTTGCTGTCCCCGGAGAAGAGGTTCTCCATGGCGCTGTTGTACCAGAGGATCCGCTCGTCCGAGCCGCAGATGAACACGGGGCTCGACATCTTCACCACCGCGTCGAACATGATCCGCCCCATGACCGGGGAGAGCCGTTCGCCTCGAGGGAGCTTTCCGTGCCGCTCGATGATGAACCACAAAAGGAAGGAGGCGACGAGAAACACAGCCAGGCAGACGGCGCCCCATCGGAGGGCGGGCAGATTGAGCCTTGCGATCCCGACGGCCAGCGCGGCGATGCAGACCGCTCCGGCGAGCACGATCCCGATGACCGTCCCGATCCGGAGTCCCGGCAGGTCGTTGTTCTGATTCCCTGATTTCGGCATACGTCGTCCTTTCGTCCGGGATTCCCGGCGCAATCCGTCATTCGTTGTTTCCCCGGTCCCGCGCCCTTCCCCGGCGGAGGACGGAGATCATGCCCACCGCCGATGTGATGAGCAGGAAGGGATAGGCTCCCACCGCCGCGAACAGCACGAAGAGGAGCATGGCCGTAAAGAGCTTTTCACGCGTCATATAGAACAGGCTGTCGGAGAGGCGCTCCCCGATCCGCCGCACGCCCACCGCCGCGCAGGGCAGGCCCATGACCAGCACAACGCTCTGCAGCATGCACCGCGCCATGGGGAAGACGCTGCCCGGCGTCAGGATGGAGAGGATGAGGAAGGCCGCGTATACCGCCGCGAAGCGCACCGGCATGGAGACCTCCGCCCCTTCATCCGTGAAGACGTCGGCGCAGTTCAGCCAGGCGAAGAGCAGCCGGATGATCCGGTCGCAGGCCCAGGCGAGGACTACGCAGAACATGCCGAAATACGCGGGGAGCATGATGAAGAGGGAGCGGGCCGTATCGTACAGGCTCAGGGAGGTCAGCATGGCGGCGGCGCCCTCCCCGGAAGCGGCCTGCATCCCCCCGGCAGGTCCGAGCAGCGCGGCGCCGATCATGTCGGGAACCGCGGTCATGAAGGCGTCCCGGAGATTTTCCGGGGAACCGAAATCCAGGCCGATCCGCACCGCCGCCGCGATCCCGAGGGCGCAGGCCGCGAAAATGGCCAGGGTCATCACCCGCCGGAACCGGTCCTCCCGGGAAATCAGGGAGACGGCAAAGGCGTAGGCCATGGGCAGAATCGCCAGGCTCAGCACCGCCGCGTCGGAAAACCGCGTCCCCAGAAGGAGCATCAGCCCGAAGGAGAGGGGCGTGCAGAGCAGGGAGGCCACCCGCCGCCAGAGCAGGATCGTGATGGAATAGAGGGTCACCGCCAGAGGCAGAAAGGGCAGGGAGGCTAAAATCCCCGCGATGTTCTCCGCCGCCATGGGGTCATCCGGCACCGCGGGCGAGCAGATCCGGGCGGAAGCGGCGGCGGCTCCGGCGGCCAGGAGGATGAACACGGCGGCCATGAAGCCGGGCATCCGGGGCAGATCGTCCCGGGTCTCCATGACGGAGAACAGCCGCCGGGGAAGACTGCGGTCCTGTGCCGCGCCGTTTTCATCCGGGGACGGATCCCCGTGGGATCGATCCGCCGGGGAAGGGTCAGGTTTGTTTTCCCGCATCACCGCGCCTCCCTTCTGCAGACAATGCGCCTATTGTATTGTATGATTATACCATAGTTCCGGCGGAAAATCAAGACGGGTGGACAACAAAGGCGGGTCGGCGCGCGGGAAATCCCTGAAAAAGCCCGCGGAAAATTCTTTTCGGAAATTTCAAAAAACCTCTTGACAAAGAGGGGGCGGGGTGGTATAATCTTTGACGTTGACAGCGAAAACCGCTCTCAATGCTAATATGGCTCAGTTGGTAGAGCGCGTCCTTGGTAAGGACGAGGTCCCCGGTTCGAATCCGGGTATTAGCTTAGAAGAATCGGCATCCGGAAATTCCGGGTGCCATTTTTCTTGGACGTTTTTAACTACATATATAGAGGATAGATTCCCGGCTTCACGGCGCGGGGCTGAAAATCAGAATCCGCGTCTGCCGGGGCAGGGCTGCCGTCCTGGCCGAATAAGCGCCGTCGCTCTCCCCGTCCCGTCTCCGCGCGGCCTCGGGATCCTTCACGCTCTCCCAGAACAGGGCGACGGACGCCTCACCGGTGCCGGACTCCGCCGGGAGCAGGCAGACGGACGGGTTCCGGGGCAGCTTCAGGCCGGTCCGGTCGAGGACGTGAACGGCGGGTGCGGGATTTTCACCGGGGGTGACGGCCAGGACTCCGCCGCCCTCCGTGAACAGAAGGCGTCCCGCGCCGTCAAAGCCCAGAATCCGGGTGCGCCAGGGGAGAGGAAAGACGCAGAGGGCCTCCCCCGTTTCCGCATTCAGGAACGCCCCGTGCTGTCCGCCCGCGCCGAGCCACCGCACAAACAGCGTCCCGTCCGGGGAGAGCAGCGGCAGATCATCCGAAAGGATCCCATCCGGCAGGGGCAGCGCCCGGATCGCGTCCGAAAGAAGGGCCCCCTCACCGCAGTCAAAGAGGGCGTCCGCTGGGCCGGGACAGATATACAGGGCGGAGGACGTCTGAAAGATCAGCCCGGCGCCGCCGTCCGAGAGCATGCCGATCCACTCTTTTTTCCGGCGGCTTATTTCCCCGGAGGTCTCCTCCGTACCTGACAAAAACGGCGCAAGCAGGCAGTCGGCGGAGAAGGAGCCGGTCAGGGAGCCGTCCGGGCCGTACCGCTCGGCGATCTGCTCCCCATCGATTTCCCGGATCCCCATGAAGCCGCCGTCGGGGAGCCAGGTCAGTCCCATCAGCCGCTCCGCCCCCGGAAGCGCGGTCCTTGCCCGGATCAGGCCGTCCTCCTCCGCCGTCAGCAGGCAGGGGGGCCCGTCGGCGTACCGGTAGGCGAAGACCGTCACGGTGCCCGCCTCCGGATCGAATCCCCGGACCGCCGACACATCGTAGCCGGAGGGGATGACGAACTCCGACACGGTCCACGCCCGGTCTGTTTTCCACAAGGCGCAGGACACGGACAGCAGACAGAGGACGGTCAGCAGCAGCGCGGTTTTCCGGATCCGTGCGTTCATGGTCTCCCCTCCTTTCTCATGTGGCTCCGTATACGGACAGAATACCACAAACTTTTCCAAATGTCAAGAATAAATTTGCCCGTGATACTATTCTCAGCTTAAAAAGGAAATTCGATTAACGCATATGAAAAAGCAGAATTTGAAACACACTGTACGTTACCCCGTGCTGCACTTTGAGAAGAAAGCTGCACCAGGTTATTATAAAGTTCTTGCCGAGCAGCCTGCTGCTCTGGGCTTCCCTTTCAAGAAGCCGCGTTTCCTTTTTAGCTTGAGATTAGTATGAAAAAACCGCCCGAAGACGGTCTTTTTTATTTGCGCGCCGGATCGTCGGGAGAGTCCGCCGGCGGGACGTTCATATCCGGGACGTGGGGGAGGTTCCAGCGGAAGCGGGCGGCGAAAAAGCGGAGCAGCATGACCACCGCTGTGCCTGTCAGCATGGCGGCGATCTTTCCGGCGGGCGCCCACATGACCTCGCAGACCACGGCTCCGATGACGCAGGCGCTGGCGTAGAAGTGCTTCACGAAGATGTAGGGCATGTTCTGACAGAGCAGATCCCGCAGGACGCCGCCGCCCACCCCCGTCAGGACCCCCACGAAGCAGTAGAGGAAATTGTTGTCCGGCACGGAGGATTCGTGAGCCACGGCGACGCCCACCATGGTGAAGATGGCCAGCCCCAGGGTGTCCAGCCAGAACATGGCCCCCTCGGTGAATTTCCCCGTGAAGGGCTCGCCGGGGGTGTGCCGCTTCGCGTGGTGATATTCGATGAGGAAGGTCATGAGGGCGAAGGAGGCCGTGACGATGGCGTAGATGGGCCGGTTGAAGCTCTTCGGCGGGATCACCCCCAGCAGCAGGTCCCGGATGACGCCTCCGCCCAGCGCTGTTGTGACCGCCACAATGATGACGCCGAACACGTCCATGTGCTTCCGGATGGCGGTCAGAGCCCCGGATATGCCGAAGGACGTGATGCTCACGAGCTCGATGACAAAAACAAACGTATCGAATCCGGACATAAAAATCTCGGGACCTCCGAAGGACAGTGATGGTGATGTGTATAGCCTTCCCTTCGGCGGGAGCTGCCCGTTACGGAAGGGTTTTCAAATAGTCCTCGAACCACGCCTCGTGGCTGCGGACGGTGGATTTGAAGTAATCCAGGGAGTCCGTGGTGCTGACGGAGGGCCAGCGGTCCAGATTCCTCTGCCAGGCTCCGCTGCCGTGGAGAAGCGCCCATTCCGCTTCGGCGTCGGCGATGAGACCCTCGGCGGAGCAGACCCCGGCCTTTTTCAGGGTCTCGTACCGCTCCCGGACGTAATCCCCGCAGCCGTCCACGTACTTGATGAGCCGCCGCCCCGCCTGCAGGTCGTAGGTGCGGGTGTCCATGCCGGGCTGCTCCCAGAGGAAGTTGTTGGCCATGTCCCCGTTCCAGCCCAGCCCGAAGGTGATGTCCAGATCCCAGGGATAGGCCGTGATCTTCCCGTCCCGCACGGCGTAATAGGTGTTCTTCCAGGTGTTGTCCGCGGCCATGGTCAGGTTCAGAAACAGCCAGTATTCCAGAATCTGCTTCGTCTCGAGGATGTCCTCCGCCCGAGCCTTGAACTCTTCCCCCGAGGTCTCGTAGCAGAGGCCCACGAAGTCCGCCATGAAGCCCCAGTCCGCCTTGCCGTTTTTGTTCTCCTCCTTGTTTTCCGGATCGGGATATTTCTTCTCCAGGGAGGACCAGGCGGCGGTGCGGCCGTTCAGTCGGCGGAGGGCGGCGGCCTCGGGCACATCCCAGGACTTGCACTTGAAGAGGGAATCGCCCCGCTCCGCGTCAAGGTCCAGGGTCTTTTTGTCCATGGGCTCCATCATCAGATAGAAGCCGTCGTATTTGTCCCCCAGGATCAGCTCCACCCAGCGCACCTCCAGGGCCCCCGCCGGTTCCAGCCCCGCGGAGTCCGTCATTTTTTTCCAGAGATGCCAGCCCACCGCGTCCCGGACGTGGGTGTTGTCGGAATAGCTGGCGTATAGGACCCAGTCGTCGTCCTTCCGCATGCCCAGGAGGGACTGCCCCTTCGGATTGCCGTCCGCGTCCTTCAGGGAGAGCTTCAGCCCGGTCTTCGGCATGCTGGAGGAGGATGCCCCCCGGATCCGCAGCGCGGCAGGAGAATCGATCCGCCGGAGCGCGCCGCTTTTCGCCTCCCACAGGGAGAAGGCGCAGCTCTTGTTTTCCCAGCCCAGGGAGGAGCGCTTCACGTCCGCCGAAAGCACGGGCAGGGTGGTGAAGCACAGCTCGAAGGTGACATAGCTCTCCTCCGTGCAGAAGCAGAGGTCCGTGTGGGTGTTGTGGGACAGGAGGGGAGTGATCCCGATGTCGAGAAGATGGCTGTCCACGTAGAGGGTGCCCGCCGTCCCCTCCGCCGAGAGCTTCAGCAGGTTCCGCGCAGAAAAATCCGCCTCCACGGGGAGATAGAACACCCGTCCCGCCCGGGGAAGGGCCACGCCGTCCCAGCAGAGGGTCAGGCCGAGCTCCTCCGCGTCCGCCTTTTTCCGGCTGGTGCGCAGATTGAAGAAGGCGGTGGAATCGGCAAAGGCGGCGGTGTCGGAGGTCAGGGGAGCGTCCTCCTCCGGGATCGTCTCCGGGGCGGCGCTGACCACCTCGTCGGACGCGGGAGGATTGACCGCCTCCTGCGCGGGGGCCGCCTTCGGGGAACAGGAGACTGAGGCCGCCGCGAGAAGCAGGGCCGAGAGAAATGCGGAGAGGCCGCGGGTCATGTGTTTTTTCCGGTTATGCGTCATGATGATTGATGCGCTGTTGTGCAGGCGACCGGCGTCATGGGATCCGTGAAGAAGGGGGACGCCGTTATTCGCCCATCTCCGCGTAAAAGTCTTCCACGCTGTTGACTACATAGCCGTCGCAGCCGAAGCCGGCGCCGAAGCGAGTGTAGCCGTCCTTCAGCAGATTGGCGCGGTGGCCTTCGGAGGAGATCCATCCCGCGTGGGACTCCACGGCCCCCCAGTAGGCGTTGGCGATGTTCTCCCCATAGGTGCGCCAGGAGGTCATGCCCGCCGCTTTGAGCCGGTCTCCCGCGGAACGGCCGTCCGCGCTTTCATGGCTGAAATAGCTGCCGAACGTCATGTCCTCCGCGTGGAGCCGCGCCGCTTCCTCCGCCACGGGATCCCACATCATGGGGCGGACGCCGTGGGCTGTGCGGAAGGCGTTGGTCAGATGGAGAAGCATTTTCGCCTCCCCGGCGCACTGCTCCTTCGAGGCGCCGAAGCTCTCCGCGTAGTAGCGCACCTTCATGAACTGATTCTCCGCCAGATAGACCATATGGAGGATGTACCCGTCGTTTTTGTCGAGGTAGAGGTGCATCTGCGTGTCCCGGCCCTCCGCGACGACGTTCGACGCCCGGGATCCGTGGGGCAGTCCGCCGACGGTGTCCCCCCAGGCTATGGGCTGTCCCATGTACGTGCAGGAGAACGATTCCCCCGCGGACAGCAGCGCCACCGTCCTTCCCTCCGTGACGCCCGCCGCGAAGAAGCGGTTCAGATAGTCCTCCGTGCCGAAGACATACCAGCGGAATCCGCCGAAGGCCTCGAGAATCTCGTCCGGCTCCCCCGCCAGCCCGGTCAGCTCGTCGGATGTCATGCCGATCCGGTACTGTACGCCGTTCACGGTCAGGACGCCGGTCTCCTCCGCAGGCTCAGACGGGATTTCCGGGACGGGCTCGGCGTTCTCCGGCGGAACGTCGGCGTTTACCGATCCGGCGGGATTTTCGGGCTCGGAGGGGACTTCATCGTTCACGCCGAATTCCGCCAGATAATCCGCCAGACGGCACCACACCGCCGCGGCCTGGGCGCGGGTCATGGGCAGATCCCCCCGGAAGGAGCCCGCCGCGTCCATGCCCCGGATCAGCCCGGCGGAATAGACGAAGGCCACGGCGTACCGGAAGCCCTCCGGCAGCGTGAAGCCGTCCGGGATCGTGGCCAGCACCGCCGCCGCGTTCTCCGCGTCCCGTGGGCCCCGGACCAGATTGAACATGATCTGCGCCATCTGACAGCGGGAGAGGGGCGTGTCGGGGGAGGGGGAGAGCACGTCTGCGGAGAGGCCCGTATCCGCCGCTGCCGCCATGTAGGGATCGTACCAGGCGGTTCCGGGATCGTAGGCCTCTATGGAAACGTCGCTCAGGGTCCGCAGCAGCATGGCATAGAACTGGGACTCGGTGACGGAGCTCTCCGGATCGAAGAGGCCGCCGCCCACGCCGTTCATCGCCCCGGCCTCCTCCGCCCGCTGTACGTAGTCATGCGCCCAGTGCTCCGCCGGCACGTCGGAAAAATCCGCCCGGGCGGTGGTGAGCAGGCAGAGGGATAGCGCCAGAGCCAGCGCTGTGCCGAGAAGCAGTCGGACAGATTTCATGGATGACCTCCTGAAGAATCGGGCCGTGTTCACACAAATCGCAATTTTGACAAGATTTTTGAGGTAGTTACAGCCGCGGAATCGAACGTGCTGTTTCATCTATCCTCTATCGCGTTCCGTGTCATGCGCGTTTCGTTCGCTGTTTTCGAGGCTCCCGAGAAAACCGTGAAATTCCATCTCTGATGGGATTTCACGCATGTTTCAGCTGACGCAACGTGGTCCGCCGGAGTTGCGGAGCAACTCCCGAAGAATGCAGAGCATTCTTCAGGCGAGGACGTGGGATATACTGTCGATCTTCGATGCAAGTGCGAGCTGTCAGGTTATGCTATACGGCCAAGGGGGACCCGCACGAGGGGCACCGATTTGCTTGCAAATCAATTGGCCTGAGATGGTGTCCCTCGTGCCGCCCGGCCTGCGCAAGGCCATTCAATTTGAAACGCGCAGCGTTTCTTACCTTTCCTAAAGCAAAAAGGGAAGCCGGGACGCGGGGTCCCGCACTTCCGCTTTCCGTGTGCCTCAGCCGAAGTATCTCTCCAGAAGACCCTTGAAGGCCTTGCCGTGACGGGCTTCGTCGCGGGCCATTTCGTGAACGGTGTCGTGAATGGCGTCCAGATTGAGGGCCTTGGCCTTCTTCGCCAGTTCGGTCTTGCCGGCGGTGGCTCCGTTTTCGGCGGCTACGCGCAGCTCGAGGTTCGTCTTGGTGGAGGGGGTCACGACCTCGCCCAGCATTTCCGCGAACTTGGCGGCGTGCTCGGCTTCCTCCCAGGCTGCCTTTTCCCAGTACAGGCCGATCTCCGGATAACCCTCGCGGAACGCCACGCGGGCCATGGCCAGATACATGCCGACTTCGCAGCACTCGCCCTGGAAGTTGGAACGGAGGCCTTCCACGATCTCTTCCGGAACGCCGTCGATGATGCCGACCTGGTGCTCGGCGGCCCAGCTCAGATTCTCTTCCACGATCTCTTCAAACTTTTCGCCGGGAGCCTTGCAGAGGGGACATTTTTCGGGGCGGATGTCGCTCTCCACGATCTCGCCGCAGATGGTGCATCTCCACTTTTTCATGATGGTTCTCCTTGTATTTTTGATTTTTTGATTGAGGATAACGAAAACGCTTCTCCTTTTTCATTATACCACAAAACGCCCCGCCGGTCAAGGGGATTTTCATGGGCGGCGGAGGACGTGCGGACAGTTTGACGGCCGCGTGACGGGAAAAGTGTCTTCGTCGCGAATTTTTCACGTATTCTTCACCCATCCGGCTCCAACTCGTGGTATAATAGAAGATAACTACCGGACGGCCCGGGGCGGATCCGAAAACGGGCCTTGTCCGCGCGACGTCAGACAAGCTGGCGCCAGAGAGGAATCAGCATATGATTGAAGTCAGAAATCTGGTCAAACGATACGGGGACTTTGAAGCGGTGCGCGGCGTCAGCTTCTCCGTGAAGGAGGGCGTGATCTGCGGGTTCCTGGGACCCAACGGCACGGGGAAGTCCACCACCATGAACATCATCGCCGGGACCCTGGCCGCCACGGAGGGCGAGGTTACGGTGAACGGCTGCGATATCTACGAGGACCCCATCGGCGCCAAATCCTCCATCGGCTATCTTCCCGAGCAGCCCCCCCTCTATCCGGACATGACGGTGGAGGAATACCTGGCCTTCGTGGGCGGCGCGAGAGGCGTTGCGGACCTCTGGGGTGCCGTGGACCGGGTCATGGAGAAAACCGGCCTCACCGATTACGCCGACCGCCTCATCAAGAACCTGTCCAAGGGCTATAAGCAGCGGGTCGGCATCGCCCAGGCCATCATCGCGGACCCGAAAGTCGTCATTCTGGACGAGCCCACGGTGGGCCTGGACCCGAGGCAGATCATCGAGATCCGCTCCCTGATCCGGGAACTGGGCCGGGACCACACCGTGATTCTGTCCTCCCATATCCTCGGGGAGATCTCCGAGGTCTGCGACGAGGTCATCATCATCGCCCACGGGGAAATCGTCGCTCAGGATACCCTGGAGAACCTGACCAACCGCTATGAGGGCCGCACCATCGTGGACCTCACCGCCCGGGGCAGCGCGGATACCGTTAGAAGGATCGCGGACTCCATTCCCCAGATCCTGGATCGCGAGATCGAGCAGAAGCCCGGCGGAATGGTGCGCGCCAGACTGTCGACGGACCGTTCAACGGACCAGGAGAACGACATTAGGGAGACTCTGTTCTTCCGCTTCGCCGACGTCCGGATGCCCATCCTGTCCATGAGCTGCGAGGAAACCACCCTCGAGAAGGTCTTCCTGGAGCTGACCGCCGACAGACCCGCGCCTGCCGCTCCGGAGGATGACACCCCCCCTGCGGACGACGACTCCCCCGAAGCCATCTTCGCCGCCCAGGCCATGGCCAACGTGCAGAGGAACGCCGCCTCCCCGGACGTGCCCGCCCCGGGCGAACCTGCCCCGGACGAACCCGACTCGGAAAAGAACGATTCGCCGGCACCCTCCCCGAAGGAATCTCCCGCCCCCGAACCGTCCGCAGAAGCGCCGAAAAAAACCGGCAAATCCCGCGATAAACAGTCCGACGACGACTATACCCCCCTCTTCGGCGGCTGACAACCGCTGACTGCGGATTAACCGTCCCCGCACTGCCTCCACCCCGCGAGGCTGAAAAAGAGTTTTTACCTTCTCTCCACCGCGCCCCCTGTCATGCGCGTTTCGATCGCTGTTTGCGTCGCCCCAATGGGCAGAGCAAACCGTGAAATTCCATCTCTGATGGGATTTCACGCATGTTTCAGCTGACGCAATGTGGTCCGCGCGAGGACATGAGTTGCACAATTGATTTTCGATACAGGCATGAGAGGACAAGTTATGCTCTCCGGCCAAGGAAACCCCTGCACGGGGGGAAACCTTCGGCCTGAGATGGTGTCCCACCCCTGCACGGGGGGAAACCTTCGGCCTGAGATGGTGTCCCCCCGTGCCTCCCGCCCTGAGCAGGGCATTTAATTTGGAAACCCGCAGGGTTTCCTTCCTTACACGGAGCGATTGCATTATGAAAGCCATTTACCAACGGGAGCTGCGCGCCTACCTCACCGGCATGACCGGCGCCATCACCGCAGCCTTCCTCCTGCTTATGACCGGGATCTATACGGCGGTCTATTGCCTCCGCAGCGGATATCCCACCTTTTCCGTGGCCCTGGCGGGGAATTTCATCCTGTCGGCCAACTTCGTCTACGTGCTGGTGATCCCTGTGCTGACCATGCGCTCCATCGCGGAGGAAAAGCGCCAGAAAACCGACCAGCTGCTCTACGCCCTGCCCCTTCCCCTCTGGAAGATCGTGGCGGCCAAGTACTTCGCCATGGTGACGGTGCTGGCCTTTCCCTGCGGCGTCATGTGCCTCTATCCCCTGATCCTCGGCCGGTTCGGAAACGTCAACTACGCCGCGGACTACGGCACGATTCTGGCCTTCTTCCTGCTGGGTGCCGCCCTCTGCGCCATCGGCCTGTTCATCTCCTCCCTGACGGAGAGCCAGGTCATCGCGGCGGTCATCACCCTGGGGCTGTTCCTGCTGCTGTTCTTCATGCCCCTCTTCGCGCCGGTGATCCCGGACAGCGCGGCGGCTTCCTTTGCCTGCTTCCTGCTGCTGGCAATCCTCATCGGCGGGATCTTCTACGCCATGACGAAAAACGCCGGCGTGTCCGTCTGCGTGGCGGTGATCCTCATGGCGGCGGCGGTGCTGGTCTACGTGGCCAAGGCGGATCTCTACACCAACGCCGTGCCCTCCATCCTGCGGGCGGCCGCCCTGTTCGACCGGCTCTCTCCCTTCTCCAGCGGCCTGTTTGATCTGGGGGCCGTCGTGTATTATCTCTCCACCGCCGTTCTCTTCGTGTGGCTGACCGTTCAGTCCATGGAGAAGAAACGCTGGATGTGACGGAAGGAGGTCAACCATGAATCAGAATCAGACCAACCCGGCGGAAAAGAAGATCCCCGTGAACCGCCGCACCCTCAAGATCGGATCCCTCACCGTCACCACCACGGCGGTGGTCATCGCCATTTTCGTCCTCGTGAACCTCTTCGTGTCCGGCCTGCCCGCCTCCGTGACGAAGTTCGACCGGTCCGCCTCCTCCCTCTACACCGTGTCCGACGAGAGCGCCGCCGTGATCCGCTCCATCGGGGAGGACGTGCATTTCTATATCCTCACCGAGCGCGGGAACGAGAGCATGATCGTGACCCAGCTGCTGGACCGGTACCACGATATGAACAGCCATATCACCTGGTCCACCGTGGATCCCGCCTCCAATCCCCTCTTCGCGGAGCAGTACACGGACAAGACCCTCTCGGACAACTCCGTCATCGCCGTCAGCGACAGGCGCAGCTATGCCGTGGACTACGCCGACTTCACGGCCTGGGTCTACACGGAGACCGGCGAAACCCTGTCGGCGGAGGAATACCAGCAGATCGCCCAGTACTATGCCTACTACGGCCAGCCCCTCGAGGGCTTTGAACAGCAGTTCATGGGCGACGGAAAGCTGGCGGCTGCGGCGGACTACGTGACCCGCCCCGTGATCCCCTCCCTCTATACCCTGACCGGCCACGGGGAGAGCGTGCTGGATTCTAACTATCTCGGCTATCTGGACGCCCAGAACATCACCTCGACGGATTTGAGCCTCCTGAACGCGGACGCCGTTCCCGAGGACTGCGCGGCCCTTCTGATCGACAATCCCACGGCGGACTTGACGGAGGGCGAGCTGGCCCTGCTCCGGGACTACGCCTCCCGGGGCGGGCAGATCCTGCTGGTGACCGGCGGCATGACCTTCTCCTCCTCGAAAATGCCCAACCTGACCGCGCTGGCCGCCGACTTCGGCATGGAGCCCGTGAACGGCATCGTGGTGGAGGGGGACCAGAACCGCTACATGATGTATCCCCACATGATCGTGCCCTCCTACGGGGCTTCCGACGCGGAGCCTCTCGCCGGCCTCAACCGTAACTCTTACGCCCTCCTGTCCTACGCCCACGGCATCCTCTCCACGGGCACGGGAGCCGTGACGCCCATCTTCTACACCTCCTCCGAGGCCTGGGCCAAGAAGAATCCCACCAACGAAAACCTCTTCACCAAGGAGGACGGGGACGTCACCGGCATGTTCTATCTGGGCGCCATCGGCGAGGACGCGGGGAACGGCTCCCGGCTGGTGTGGTTCTCCTCGGCGGACATCGTCGATTCCCGGGCGGACTATTTCGGCGGCAACGCGGCCACCTTCATGACGGTGCTGAACTGGATGGCGGACTCCACCCACATCATGCTGTCCCTGCCCGGCCGCGCCTCCCAGATCGAGCCTCTGGCGGTCACCGAAGCGGACTACCACATCTGGGCCGTCGCCCTCATCGCCGTGATCCCCCTCGCCACCCTTGCGGCGGGATTCGTCATCTGGCTCAGAAGACGGAAGAAATAAGGCGAAGCCTTTGGTTCTCTATAAGGAGCGCATATTAATATGAAATCCAAGAAGAAAAATCCCGTGGTCCGGCTGGTCGTTCTGGCTGCGGTAGCGGCGGCGCTGGCTCTGGCCTACGGGCTGCTGCAGTCCGCCAACCGGAAAAAGGCGGAGGCTGAGCAGGCGGCGGCACAGGCGGCCATGCAGGCGTCCTCCGTGGCGGTGGCGGCCTTCGATCCCGCAGACCTCACGGAGCTGACCTGGGAGACGGACGGCGGGGAGCCCCTGACCTTCGTCGTGGTGAACGGCGCATGGCAGTGGAAGAACGACGCCGCCTTTCCCGCCGATCAGACCGCTCTCTCCGCCATGGGCAGCGCCGTCACCTCCATCACCGCCCTGAGACGGGTGGAGAACGTGGAGGGCGGAGCGGCGGCCTGCGGTCTGGACGATCCCTCCTGCCGGGTGACGGTGAACTACGGCGGGGAGCGGCACGTCTACGCCTGCGGGGACTACAACGGCACCATGAAGGCCTATTATCTCGATGCCGACGGGGAGATCTACCTGACCTCCGTCAATCTGGCGTCCTATTTCGGCAAAGGGCTGTCCGATCTCTTGCAGCGGGATTCGATTCCGGCCGCGGACTGGGTCAGCCGGGAGCTGGTGACCTCCGTGACGGTCCGGGACGGCGGGGAAGAGCGCGTCATCACCGACGCCGAGGACTTTGAGGACATCCTCTCCGCCCTGTCCTCCATTTACCTGAAGCAGTACGCCGATTACCACGCCGACGAAAACGAAAAGGCCGCCTTCGGTCTGGACGGGAGCCGCTCCGTGACGGTGAACTACCGGAAATCCGTGTCCACCGCCGACGCTTCGGGCAACACCGTCACCAATTACCTCGACACCGCCTACGTTTTTGAAATCGGCGATCCCGACCCGGAGGACGAAAGCCTCACCGCCGCCTCCCCCGCCACCTCGGACGTGGTGTACCTGATTTCCTCGGAAAAGGCCGCGGCGCTGCTGGGCAATACGGACTGAGTCAACCATGAAAGGATATCTATGAGACATTTTCGCGTTCTGTGGAGCGTCCTTCTGGCGGCCCTCCTCCTTCTGCCGTCCCTGTCCGCCTGCGCGGGAGCCGATCCCGGCGCGCTCCCCGGTTCCGGAAACGGCACGGTCTCCGGCGGGGATCCGGATGCTGCGGCGGGGGACGTCTGGACCCTTGCCATGGCCGGGGTGAGCATCCCCGTTCCGGCGGAATACCGGGACAACGAGGACAAGCTCTACATGGAGCCCTCCGACACCCTGTATGAGGACGAGGGGATTTCCTACGGCTACGTGGGCCTCTATCCCGCCGCCTACGAGGAGATCGAGCGGATGAGCGAAGAGGAGATCTACGACCTGATCGACCGGGCCAACTATCCCGTGCTGCTGTTCGGCATCGACGGCGGGCGCGGGGAGGACGAATTGCGCGTGTGGCTGAACGGCGACGGATGGGACGACCCCGAGAGCCTGACGGAAATCGGCCGGGCGGGGGAATGGACCTTCTACCGGGCTGCCTTCACGGGCATGAATCACAGCTACGACGGCGAAATCGGCCCCATCGCGGACCGGATCATGGAGACGCTCTCCGACGCCGGGACCTTTACCTTCACCGAACCGGAGGCGGGCAGCGTGGTCATGCCGTCCGGCGGCGGGGGAACCGTGACCTTCTCCACGGAGGACGTCTTCGGCACGGCGTATGACAGCGCGTCCCTCTTCGCGGAGAACGAGATCACCATGGTCAACGTCTGGGCCTCCTGGTGTCCTCCCTGCAAGGCGGAGCTGCCGGAGCTGGAGGAAATGTCCCGCCGGCTGGCGGAGAAGAACTGCGCCCTCATCGGCATTCTCTATGACGCCGGGGACGGGACGGGCCTCGAGGACGGAATCGCGGTCATGGAGGAGAACGGGATCACCTTCCCGGTGCTGGTGCCGGACGAGGGGATCTTCGCCTCCTTCCCCATCTACGCCTTCCCCACCACCTTCTTCGTGGACAAGGAGGGCAATCTGGTGGGAGAATCCGTGGTGGGCGCTCAGGTGGAGCGGTACGAGGAGGTCATCGACGGCCTGCTCAGGTGAACCCTCTGCGCGGAACGGACAAACGGCGGGGTTGATTTGCATGCAATTTTGGCGAATTTTCCTCAAATTGTCCTCTTGACAAAAATCCTCTTCAGTGCTATACTGTGCTAAACCGATGAGGAAGAGTGAGTACGCTCTGACACAGCCTCCCAGAGAGCAGCGGACGGTGTGACCGCAGCAGGCGAAGCAGGGCCGAATGGACTTCCGAGGGCGACCGGAACGGATCCCGCGAGAGATCCCTGTATGGAAGCCGGAGCTGGATCTCCGTCATCAAAATCCGGCGTATGATGGTACGCACTGAGTGGACGTAATTCACGTCAGGCCGGGTGGCACCGCAGGATCAAGCTTTGACTCCTGTCCCAGCAGCTTTTGTTGGGGCAGGTTTTTTTATACAAATTCCGTTCGGATCGGAATCTGTATGAACCGACTTCTCTGTCCCGGAAACCATCAAATCATTTTACATCCGCAAAGCGGAAAGGAGAGTTTGTCATGGCAGAGAAGAGAACCGTAACCGTCGAGGAGAAGAAGGGCTTCTCCATTCAGGATCTGATCGTGGTGGCCGTGCTTCTGGCGGCGGGGGCCGTGCTGAAGCTGGTGGTGGGCAGCGTCGTCAACTTCTTCGGCATGAAGCCGAATTTCGTCATCGCCTCCTATTGCCTCGCCATCCTGCTGACCCGCCCGAAGCTCTATCAGAGCGCGATCATCGGACTGCTGGCCGGAGCCATCTGCCAGTTCCTCCCCGGAACGCCGTGGCTCAACCTGATTTCCGAGCTGGTGGGCGGCGTGGCCATGGGTATCCTGATCAACGTGCCCATGAAGTTCGGCAAGTTTGACGCGAATCCCATGATCGCCGCCTTTGTATCCACCGTGCTGTCCGGCGGCACCTATACCGTCTGCCTCTTCGCCTTTGTGAAAGCCACGACGGAAGGACTTGTTGCCTATATCCCCATCGTCCTCTGCACCGCCCTCATCAACATGGTCCTCGTGCAGATCCTGTACTTCCCCCTCCGCCGCGTACTGCGGAAGTAAAGGCTCCGCCCTTACAGATCCCCGCCCCTCTGAATCAGCTCGGGAGGTCATTCCTGACCTCCCGGCGGAGAAGGATGAAGTTCAGCCTGAACTTCAAGAAGGGAACGCAGTCTGCGGACTGCGGGAAGGTAGGAAACGCTTCGCGTTTCCGGATTTTATGTCCCTACGCGGGACAGGCGCGGGGGAGGGACACCATCTCTGGCCGAAGGTGCCCCTCCCCCGAGGGTCCCCCTTGGCCATATGGCATAAGGCGACAGCACGACCCTTTATTCAACCTCGACCGTGTAACCCACGCTTCGCGGCGAAACATGACGCCATCGATGGCGCGGGCCCGATTCGGAAGCTGAATAATCCGGAGATCAAAACGCGCTTCCATTACACGGTCGCGTTGTAGAGAAGACGAAACTGAAAGATCAGCCTCGCGAGAATAAAGCAAGTCTGCAAAGAGAACAGCTTACCTTTATTGCCAGCCCTCATAATCCAATGCGCGTTTCGATCGCTGTTTCCGAGGTCCCCGAGGAAACCGTGAAAAGACGTCTCTGACGGATTTTCACGCATGTTACGGCTGACGCACCGTGGTTCGCCGGAGTTGCGGAGCAACTCCCGAAGAATGCAGAGCATTCTTCAGGCGAGGACATGGGATGAACAATCGATTTTCGATACAGACGTGAGCAGCAAAGATTATGCTCCCCGGCCAACGGAGTTGCGAAGCAACTCCAGAAGAATGCAGAGCATTCTTCCGGGGACACCGCACAGGTGGGCACCCGAGTTCACTTCGTGAACTCAGTCGGCCATGAGATGGTGTCCCCTGTGCCGCCCGCCCCGCGCAGGGGCATTATTCTGGAAACGCGAAGCGTTTCCTACCTTCGCAGGAGCGTTTTATGATTGAAGTGCAATCTCTGACCTTCCGGTATGAAGTCTCCGAAAGAGATGCCCTCCGGGACGTGAACCTCACCGTTCCGGACGGAGCTTTCCTCGGCATCATCGGTCCGGCGGGGGCGGGCAAAACCACCCTCCTCCACTGCATGAGCGGCATCATTCCCCATGCCTTCCCCGGGGATTTTTACGGCGCGGTCCGGGTGGGCGGTCTCGATACGGCGGACAACCGGCTGACGGACCTCTCCCGGCTGGTGGGGACGGTCTTCCAGGACGTGGACAGCCAGATCATCTCCTCCGTGGTGGAGGACGAGATCCTCTACGGGCTGGAGAACTTCGGCGTCCCCCATGAGGAGATCGGGGACAGGCTGACCGCGGCTCTCGAGCAGGTGGGCATCTCCTCCCTCAGGGAAAGAACCATCGCCTCCCTGTCCGGCGGGCAGCGGCAGAAGGTGGCCATCGCCTCTCTCGTCGCCCTGCGGCCGCAGATCCTGGTGCTGGACGAGCCCACGGGAGAGCTGGACCCCTTCAGCAGCCGCCAGATCTTCACCCTGCTGCGAACCCTCAACCGGGAGCACGGCATGACCGTGGTGGTGGTGGAACAGAAGATCATGCTGCTCTCGGAATTCGCCGACCGGCTGGCCGTGCTGAACGACGGGGAGATCGTGAAGGAGGGGCCGGTGCGCGGGGTCCTCTCGGACATCCCTCTTTTGGAGCGGATCGGCGTCAACTGCCCCCGGGCGGCGCTGTTTTCCTCCCTCCTCGCGGAGAAGACGGGGACGGAGGTTCCGGTCTGCGTCAGCGCGGAGGAGGCCGTGGAGGCGGCAAGGAGGGTGATGGGATGATTCGTGCGGAGAACGTAAGCTACAGCTATCCGGGCAACGCGCAGACCGTGGCGGGCCTGTCCTTCCATATCGAAAAGGGGGAGTTTGCCGCCATCCTGGGCGAGAACGGCGCGGGGAAGACCACCACCGTCAAGCTCATCGACGGACTGCTGAAGCCCACGGAGGGAAAGATGACCGTCAACGGGCTGGACACCGCGAAATCCAGAGTCAGCGAACGGGCGGCGCAGGTGGGCTTCCTCTTCCAGAACCCGGACCGCCAGATCTGCCGGAACACCGTCCGGGAGGAGATCGCCTTCGGACTGCGGGCCGTCTGGGGCAGGCGGGAGGAGGATAAGATCAGGACGAGGACCGATGAGCTGCTGGAGCGCTTCGGCTTCACCGGGGACGAGGATCCCTTCGCCCTGAGCCGGGGACAGAGACAGCAGGTTGCCCTGGCCTCCACCCTGGCGCCGTCCCCCGCCGTGCTGATCCTGGACGAGCCCACCACGGGCCTGGACTACCGGGAGTGCACCCGGATCATGGACTTTATCCGGCAGCTCAACGAAGAAGAGGGCACCACCGTCGTCATGGTGTGCCACGATATGGAGGTGGTCCTGGACTACGCCCGCCGCGCCCTGGTCATGGCCGGGGGAAGGCTGCTGGCGGACGGCCCGGTCCGGGAGATCTTCCGGGACGAGGCATTGATGAAAAAGGCCTCCCTCCTGCCGCCCCAGATCATACGGATCGCGGGGGAGCTGGGGGAGGGATTCCGTGAGGCCGACGACGCGGAGACACTCTCCTCCCTTGTGGCGGCGAAGGCGGAAAGGAGGCGCGGCGCATGACGGATCTCTTTCAGTACGTGCCGGGCAATTCCCCGCTGCACCGCATGAACCCCGTCACGAAAATCGCCCTGACCCTCAGCGTCTGCGTCGCGGCGTTTCTGACGGACAATCTCTTTGTTCTGCTCGCCCTCATCCTCTTCGATCTGATGATCGGCGTCGCGGCGGGGGCGTTCCGGAAGGCGCTCGCCATTTTCCGGGGACTGTTCAAGGTGTCCCTGTTCCTCTTCGTCCTGCAGGCGCTGTTCGTGCGGCGGGGGAATCGGCTCTTATGGATCGTCACGGACGAGGGTCTTTCCACGGCGGCGGGGGTGGTGCTGCGGCTTCTGGCGGTGTGCCTGCCCCTTGCCCTGGTGCTGACCGTCACCCGGGTCTCGGATATCGCCGGGGCTCTGGTGCAGGTCCTCCATGTGCCCTACGCCTACGCCTTCACCCTGACCACCGCCATCCGGTTCATCCCCCAGTTCATGGAGGAGATGAGCGGGATCATGGAGGCGCAGACGGCCCGGGGCGTGGAGTTCGATACGAAGAACATCTTCAAAAAGCTGGGCCTGATCCTGCCCCTCTGCGTCCCGCTGCTGATCTCCTCGATCCGGCGGACCGGGGCCACGGCTACGGCGGCGGAGGTGCGGGGCTTCAATCTCCGGACCCGGGCTTCCGGATACAAAAAGTACGGCTTCGGCCTCGTCGATCTGGCGGCGGTCCTGATTTCAGCGGCCCTGATCACCGGCGCGGCCCTGATTCCGTGAGGGAACGAGGAAGGTATACGCAGATATGGAAAGGAAAGCAAACGGAATGAAACGATTCGCATCAGCGGAAGAGGCCCGGGCGTATTTTCAGAACGACCGGTTCGCAACGGAAAACGGCGTCCGGCTGGATGCGCTGACGGAGGACGGATGCGTCTGCCACGTGGACCTGACCGACAGCCATCGCAACGCTCTGGGCGGCGTCATGGGCGGGATCATCTTCACCCTGGCGGACTTCGCCTTCGCCGTGTCCTCCAATAACGTCCATGAGGGCACCGCGGCCATCGACGTGACCGTCCAGTTCCTCAGCGCGGCAAAGGGCACAAGACTCATCGCCGAGTCAGCCTGCGTCAGGGACGGCCGCACCGTCTGCGTGTATCAGGTCACCGTCACCGACGATACCGGCCGCAAAATCGCCCTCTTCACCGGCACCGGCTATAAAGGCTGACGGGAAACAACCATATAATCAAGGCGGGAGCGCAGTCCGTGTGTCCCCGCTTTTTCCTTGTCTCCGCATCCGGGCGGATCCGCATGGGAAGCGGCGGGCAGAAAAGCAGGTTTCCCTTCATAAATCCGCCGGAAATGTTTTCACGCAATTTACGTTTTTAAAAACAGAATTTCAAAAGCGTATGGTATAATCATGCGCAGAAAAAGTATGTTTACCCGGAGGACGCCATGATCCGTTCCGATCCCCTGTCTGCGGCGGTCCGGCCCTATCGAAGAAGGCTGGCCCTTTTCGCCGTCCTGTCTTCCCTCGTCACGGGACTGACCGCCGGCGGATTTGCCTTCGCGGCTGTCACCCTGGGATTCAAAATCGCTCAGAACGGCAACACGCGCATCCCGCTGTACATCGCAGCCGGAGTCGGACTGACGGCCTTCTTTCTCCGCCTGATCCTCACCTTTCCGGACGAGCGGGAGGCAGCGAGACGGGTCGACGCGCTGGGACTGAAGGAGCGGACCTCCACCATGCTTGCCCTGCGCTATGATTACTCCGGCCTCGCCGCCATGCAGAGACAGGACGCCCTGGATTCGCTGGCGGGCGCGGAGAAAAAACGGCTGCGGGGCGCGGTGAGCCTCCTGTCCGCTGTCCTGTGCCTCCTGGCCCTCGTTCTGGCCGTCGGGAGCGCCTTCGTCCCCGCCGCGTGGTTCGCCCGGGAGCCGGATCCCATGGAACAGGTCTGGCAGGACATGCTGGATATGCTCCGGGATGAACGGCAGCGGCTGGAGACCATGGGCGAGGAGGCCCTGGCTAAGGAAATGGACAGCCTCATAGACGCGCTCGAAAATTCCGACAGCGTCCTGCAGGCCCTGGGAGAGATCAACCGGGCCGAGGAGGCGGCCAAGGACGCGGCCAGAAACGGCGAGGCCTCCCGGGGCGCCATGAACGAGATGCTGGATGTGCTGGAGGAGGCCAAGCGCATGCTCATGGAGGAAGAGGAAGCCGGGGAGGGCGAAGAGGGCGAGGGCGAGCCCGGCATGGAAATGGAGATGCTCATGCCCGGCGAAGAGGGCGGGGAAGGCGAGGGGCTCATGCCCGGGGACATGCCGGGAAATATGCCCGGAGATATGCCCGGAGGAGACGGGGAAGGCCGGGGTCCCGGATCCGAGGGAGAAGGCGCGGACGGACCCGTCACTAAAACCGAACCCGTCTATGATCCCATCTCCGGCTCCGTTCCCTACGGCGACGTCTTCTCCGCCTATTACCGCGAGTACCTCAAATCCGCCGAAAACGGCGAAATCCCCTTCGAAGCCCAGTCCCCCGCCAAGGCCTACTTCAATGAACTGAACGAGTGAAAGCCCCGTAAACCGGCTGAAAAGGAAAAGGGAAGAAGCTTGAATTCAGAATTAAGAATGAAGAATTCAGCCGCGGCAATAGCAGCGGAGTGATACATCAGTATTTATCTCTCTCTACCGCGCCCCCTGTCATGCGCGTTTCGATCGCTGTTTGCAGGTTACCCTGCAAACCGTAAAATTCCATCTCCGATGGGATTTTACGCATGTTTCAGCATCACAAACACAGTCCGCGTGAGGACATGGGTTGCGCAATTGATTTTCGATACAGGTATGAGAGGACAAGTTATGCTCTCCGGCCAAGGGGGACCCGCACGAGTGGGCACCCGAGTTCACTTCGTGAACTCAGTCGGCCATGAGATGGTGTCCCTCGTGCCGCCTGTCCCGCGCAGGGACATACAATGAAATTTAAAACCCGCAGGGTTTCATTCCTATCGAAAGTGAGATGCTTATGGATTCCACCTTGGATATCAATGCGCAAGTCTCCCGGTTCGCCGACCGGTATAACGCCGTCCGGGGAGAAATCGCCCGGGATATCGTGGGCCAGGACGAGGTCGTGGACGGCGTCCTCATCGCCCTCATCGCCGGGGGAAACGTCCTTTTGGAGGGCGTTCCCGGCGTCGGCAAAACCAGACTGGTGCGCTCCGTGGGAAGGGCCGCCAGCCTCCGCTTCTCCCGCATCCAGTTCACCCCGGACCTCATGCCCGCCGACGTGACCGGTACCAACGTCATCGACCGGGACGAGAGCGGCAAGACCGTCCAGCGGTTCGCGGCGGGCCCCGTCTTTGCCAATATCGTGCTGGCGGACGAGATCAACCGGGCCACACCGAAGACCCAGTCCGCCCTGCTGGAGGCCATGCAGGAGCACCGGGTCACCGCCGGAGGGACCACGTGGCTTTTGCCGGAGCCCTTCTTCGTGCTGGCCACCCAGAACCCCATCGAGCAGGACGGCACCTACGCCCTCCCCGAGGCCCAGATGGACCGCTTCCTCTTCAAGCTCCATATGTCCTTCCCGACTAAGGATGAGCTGAAGCGGATCGTGCAGCTGACCCGGCAGACCGAGGCGGAGCAGGCCCGTTGCGTGCTGACCGGGGAGGACCTGCTCGCCATGCGGGAGACGGCCAAGCAGATCCCCATGCTGGACGAGGTGCTGGACTACGCCGTGCGGTTGGTGACCGCCACTCACCCCGAACTGGACGACGCCCCCGAAACGACGAAGAAAGAGCTGCGGTTCGGCGCCAGTCCCCGGGCGGTGCAGGCTCTGGCGGCGGGTGCGCGGATCCGTGCGCTGACCCAGGGGCGGTACAACGCGGCCTATGAGGATATCGACGTGCTGGCCCTGCCCGTGCTCCGCCACCGCGTCAAGCTCACCTACGAGGCCGTCATGGAGCGGCGCACTCCGGACGACGTGATCCGGGACCTTCTGGACGAGCTGAAAGGCGGACGGCGGAAAAAGCAGGCCGCGGCCGACAAAAAGAATCCCGTCGTCGGGTGAGGGCGGCCATGGCAAAGGACGGACTGCGTCTCATCGATAACGAAACCATCGCCCTGTCCGAGAGCCGGGACCTGAACATCCGGGGCCTCATGGAGGGGCTCTTCGGCGGCAACCGGCGTTCGGCCTTCTACGGGTCCTCCATGGACTTCGCCGACTACCGGGAATACGCCCCGGGCGACGATCCCCGCCGGGTGGACTGGAACCTCTGGGCCAGGACGGACAAGCTCTGGCTGAAGCTCTTCACGGACGAGCGGCGTCAGCACCACCGGATCTACATCGACTGCTCCGCCTCCATGGACTGGGGACAGCCGGAAAAGCACCTTATTGCCCTGAAAACTGCCGCCCTCCTCGGACTGCTGGCGGTGAACGGCATGGACCGGGTGTCCTGGTACGCTCTGGAGGAGGACCGGTGCCGGCGGATCACGGAGGCCGTCTCCGGAAGGGAGAAGTGGGCCCTGGGGCTGGACGCACTGGCCGGAGTTCCCTGCGGCGGGGACACGAAGCTCGCCCGGGCCGTCATGTCCTGTCCGGATCCGGGACGCCGCGACGGAATCAGCTTCCTGCTCTCCGACTTTCTGACGGACGAGGACTGGAAGAGCGCGGCGGACTGGCTGTCCGAGACGGGACGGGAGGTCTGCCTGATCCGGATCCTCTCCCCGGATGAGGTGAATCCCGCCCTCACCGGCAAGCTCCGGCTGAAGGACGCGGAGGCGGCGGGGGAGGACGACGGGCGGAACCTGCGGATGGATATCGGCCGGGAGAGACTGCGCGCGTACGCGGCGGCCCTCGCCTGGCTGGACGACGAGTTAAAACGCTTCTGCGCGGCCAGACGGATCCGCCTGTTCACCACGACCTGCGACCGTCCCCTGAGCCGGATCCTGTTTGACGGCGCGGTGCGATCGGAGATGGTGCGATGACGTTTCAGAATCCACGGGGCCTTTGGCTGCTTTTGGGCGTCCCGGTGCTGGTCCTGATCTGGCTGATCCGTCCTCCCTACCAGGAGCGGCGGGTTTCCAGCAGCTATATCTGGCGGCTCAGCGAGCGGTTCATGAAGAAAAGGCTTCCCGTCAGCCGCATACGAAAGTGGCTGGTGTTCCTGCTCCAGCTGCTTCTGGTGAGCGGGGCCGCGTTTCTGGCCGCCCGTCCCGTTCTGAACCACGGCGGCCGGGTGGACTATCTTCTGATTCTGGACGCCTCGGCCAGCATGCGGACGGTGACGGAAAACGGGAATACCCGCTATGAGGAGGCCGGGGAACAGATCCGGGAGCTTGCCCGGCGGAGCACGGCGGAGGGACACACCGTCAGCGTCATCCGGGCGGGGGATCGGGCGGAATTCCTGGTGCGGGAGAGCGCGTCGGCAAAGGAGATCACGGACGCGGTGAACGGGACCTTGTGCGGCTGGGGCACCTCCGCGCTGTCCGGCGCCATGACCCTGGCCCAGCTCTTTCTCTATGACCATCCGGGTGCGGAGGTGATCCTCTTCACCGATCAGGCGGCCGGGACCTGCGACGGGATCGAGGTCGTCTCCCTGGACGGCGGCGAATGGAACGCGGCGCTGACGGACCTTATGGCGTCGAAGGACGGGGCGGGCGGCATGAAGCTCTCGGCGTCCCTTTCCAGCTGGGGCCGTGACGCGGACATCACCGTGGGCCTCACGGTCAACGGACGGCTGACGGACAGCGTCAACGTCTCCTGCCCGGCGAACGAGGCGCAGTCCGTGGCTTTCACTTTAGCGGACGCGGAAACGGTGACCGAGGCGGTGCTGTTCATCGATCCCGGGGACGCGCTGGAGGCCGACAACCGGATCGTCTGCTGCCCGGAAAACGAGCGGATCTGCGACACCCTGCTGGTCTCGGAGACGCCCTTCTACCTCTCCGCCGCCGTGAACGCGCTGGACCGGGGACGGGTTAAGCTGACCTCGCCCGGATCGGACGGAGCGGCGGAGCGGGACTATGATCTTTACGTGTACGACGGATGCCTGCCCGATATGCTTCCCGAGGCCGGCGCGGTCCTGCTGATCGATCCGCCCCGGGCGCCGGAGGGGATGACCTTCCTCGGCACGGCGGAGGAGGCGGGATCCATGACGGCGTCGGCGGCGTCCGGTCTGGCCGGGGAGGGGCTTCTCACGAACATGAAGCTCCGGGAGATCGCGGTGTCCCGGCATACCATAGCGGACGCGTCGGACGACTGGGTGGCAGTGTGCTCCGTCGAACAGGATCCGGTGTTTCTGACCAGGACCATGGAGAACGGAACCCTTCTCTGCGTCCTGCTCTTCGATCTGCACGACGCGAACCTGCCCCTCACCACGGACTTCATCTGCCTTATGCGGAACCTGATGAACGCGGCGGTGCCCCCGCTGCTTGACCGGCGGATCGTGACCGTAGGGGAGAGGGTGACCGTAAACGCCGCCCCCGGTACGGAGAAAATCCGCGTCACCTCCCCGGTTGGAGCTGTGACGGAGCCGGAGACGGATGAGGGCGGAAACGTGAAGCTCCGGCCGGACGAGGCAGGTCTTTACCGCGTCATGTGCGGCGGGGAGGAGACGGGCTTTTTCGCCGCCATTCCCGCCGGAGAGAGCGCGCCCGGACGGCTGGACGACCTGACCCTGCTCCCCGGCGAATCCGGAGAAGAGGAGGAAACCGAGGCGGCGTCAGGGCTCTGGCGGATCGCGGCGGCGGTGCTGCTGGCGGTGCTCCTGACGGAATGGGAGATTTACATCTATGAACAACAATATTGAGCTGCGGTTTGAATCCCCGTGGCTGCTCCTGCTCCTCCTTCCGGCGCTGGCTCTGGTTCTCGTGCCATGGCTGCGGCTTCCGAAGGCCGGGCGGCGGGGCGCGTCGAGAATTCTGCCGGTTGTGCTCCACGGGCTTCTGGCGGCGGTGCTCGTTTTTGTGCTGTCCGGAGGCGCACTGACAAGGACAACGCCCCCCGAGGTGACGGACGCGCCCGAGAAAGAGGCGGAGGAGCGGGCCGGCGTGCTGATCATCGCGGACAGCGAGCGCGAGGCGGAGGCGCTTCTGCCCTATCTGCCCGAGGACATGCCCGCCGACATCAGCGTACCCTGGCGCGCGCCCTCGGCTCTGGACGCCCTGTCCCGTTATGAGAAGATTTTCCTGCTGGGCGTCTCGGCGGACGAGCTGCCCGCGCGGATGGGAGGACAGCTGGCTCTGTACGTGCAGGACGGCGGCTCGCTCCTGATCTCCGGCGGGAGGCACAGTTATGGCTGCGGCGGCATGCGGGGGACGGCCTACGAATCCCTTCTGCCGGTGTCCTTCGATTACACGGCGGAGGCGGGGGAGCGGGTGGCCCTGATGCTGGTGCTGGACTGCTCCAACAGCATGACCGGCATGTACGGCTGGGGCTGGAGCTGGGACGACGACATCGACAATCTGTCCATGGCGAAGCAGGGGGCTATCCGGAGCATCGAGGCTCTGGGGGAGGGCGACACGGTGGGCGTGGTGTCCTTCAACCGGACGGCGTCCCTGGAATCCCCTCTGGTCCCCGTCACGGATACGGAAAAGGCCGCTCTGGCCCGGACCATCTCCGCCCTCGGCACCGCCCGGGGGACCTACTACTGCGACGCTCTGGAGCTGGCCCGGGAGCAGCTCACGGATGCGGACGCCGAGGTGCGCCACGTGATCTTCCTCTCGGACGGCGAGCCCAGCGACAGCGGATACCTGGATATTGTGGAAGCCATGGCTGACGAGGGCATCACCCTGACCTCCATCGCCCTGGGCTATTCCTCCCCGGTGCTCTCGAGCATGGCAAGGGAGGGCGGCGGGCGGTACTACGCGGTCACCACCGTGGAGGAGCTGCCGGACATCATGCTGGGGGAGACGGAGACCGTCATGTCCGATCCCCTTATCGAGACTGAGACGGCGGTGGCCCTGCCCGGCGGCATACCGGCGGATCTGCCCGCAGTGGAAGGGTATCTCGGCACCACCCTGAGAGACACGGCGGAGCTGCTTCTGCAGACGGACGGCGGGGATCCCATCCTGGCCCGATGGACCGTGGGCGACGGGGAGGCGGACGCCTTCACCAGCGACCTGCTCACCCACTGGACGGACGCATGGAGGAAGACCAATCCCGGACGGAGCATGCTGCGGCAGATCCTCTCCATGGGGCTTGCGGCTCCGGAGGAGGAGGACGGGGAAGGGGACGCGCCCGTATCCGAGCCCCTGAAGCGGACCGCGGACGAGCTGCTCCTTCCCCTGGGGATCCTGCTCCTTCTGGCCGCCCTCGCGGACATCGCCCTGCGAAAGCTCAGAGGCATCCGGTTCGGGCAGATTTTTGCGCGGAATCAGCAATAGACATCCTCGGACAGAGAACGGAGGACAATCACCGTGAAAAAACTGAAAATAACCTTCAACGCCCCGGTGGTGCTGGGGTTTGCCGTCGTCAGCTTCGCCGCCATGCTTCTGAACGTCCTGACGGGCGGCGCGTCGAACCGGCTGCTGTTCACCACCTACCGCTCGTCCCCCCTTTCGCCCCTGACCTGGATCCGGCTCTTCACCCACGCTCTGGGTCACAGCGGCTGGGAGCACTACATCGGCAACATGGCGTATCTGCTCCTGCTGGGGCCGGCTCTGGAGGAGAAATACGGCTCGAAGCGGATCCTTCTGGTCATGGGGGCGGCGGCGCTGTCCACGGGGCTGGTGCACACCCTGCTCTTTCCGGGCGCTGCCATGTGCGGAGCGTCGGGGATCGTGTTCGCCTTCATCCTGCTGACCTCCTTCGCGGGCTTCCGGGAGGGGGAGATCCCGGTGACGGTGATCCTCGTGGCGCTGATCTACATCGGCCAGCAGGTATACGACGGTCTCTTCGTGCGGGACAACGTGTCCAATCTCTCCCATATCGTGGGCGGACTTGTGGGCGCGGCGGCGGGCTTCCTTCTGAACCGGGGCGGGAAAAAGCGGCGCGGATAAAGCGGGACTACCGGCGGACAGGACGAAAAATGTCGGGACAAAATTCAGTTTATGCCGCTTCTGCTTCTTGACGGGGCGGGGAGCGCGTGGTATACTGGATCCGACAAAAAATACCTCTTCCCCCAAGGAGAATCTATGGAGCGTTTGCGTTTGAGAAGGGCGGCCGCGTGGATGGCGTCGCTGTATCTGCTGCTGTTTGCCGCGGGATGCGGGGAGCGCGTTCCCACAGGCGACATTGCCGATCCCGGGATCACGGAGAGGGCGGAACCGGAGGATGCCGTGAAGGACGAGACCCCCGCCGCGCCCGAAACGGAGGCTCCCGGCACCGAAGCCGCGGATACCGAATCCCCCGCGACTGAAGCGCCCGAGACGGAACCTCCCGCAACGGATGCGCCCGAAACGGAAACGCCGGAGATCACCGCCCCGGAGACGGAAATCCCCCCGGAGGACAGCGCGAAGACGGCGGAAACGGAGCCCGTTGACACAGACGCGGTCGATCCGTCCGACGCAGGTCTGTCCGACACAGACGCGCCCGACGCAAAGGTGTCCGAAAGTGATTCCGCCAATGGCCCTGCCAGCGGTGAGGAAGAGGAGCCCGCCGAAACCCAAGAGCCGGAGGAGACCAACATCGCCGGCGTGGTCATGACGGAGGTTTTGCGGCTCAGAGAACGGGACGAGGCCGCAAGAAAGGAAAAAGAGGCGAAGGAAGAGGCGGAGCGGATCGCGAAGGAGGCGGCTGAAAAGCTGGCCCGGGAAGAGGAGGCGAAGCGGGCCTCCGGCGCCTACAGCTATCTGACCGGCCTGCCCTGCTATCCCGAGCAGCAGAAGAAGCGTCCCGTCGCCATCATGCTGAACAACCTCAAGCTGCAATTGCCCCAGTTCGGCCTGGATTACGGGGAGATCTTCTACGAATGCGTCACCGAGGGGTCCATCACCCGTCTGATGATGCTGACGACCGACTACGAGAATATGGGGACGGTGGGGTCCATCCGCTCCTCCCGGGAGGTATTCGCCAACCGCGTCCCGGATTACGACGCCGTGTACGTTCACGCGGGCGGAAGTCCGGGGGCCTACAACATCATTTCGGAGAAGGCGCTGGCTTCCCTGGACGGGGCGAACATGTACCTGCCCTCCACCTACTTCCGGGATCAGTGGCGGCTCAACAACATCGGCTACGAGCACAGTCTCATGACCAACGGCGCGGGCATCATCTCCGGCATCCAGTTCAAGGGCTACCGCACGGAGCTGAAGGCCGACTATACGCCCCCCTTCACCTTCTACAACGAGCAGAACAATCATCTGACCGGCGGTCCGGCCGCTGTCCACGTTCGTCTCTGCGCAACGCCCATTCAGACGGTGGATTACGTGTATGACGCGGCGTCGGGCCAGTATCTGCGGTATCAGTACAACGGCATGGCCCATGTGGACGGCTCCACCGGCAAGCAGATCGCCGTGAAGAACGTGCTGGTTCTGTTCATGGACATCGGCGTGATCCCCGGGGACGAGAAGAGCCGTGTGGCCGTGACGGACGTGGGCACCGGCTCCGGGTACTACATGACCAACGGCCAGCGGGCGGAGATCGTCTGGTCCCGCGCCAGCAATTACGACGCCATGCACTACAGCTACGCCGACGGTACGCCTCTGGTCCTCAACGCAGGCAAGACATTTATCAACATCGTG
>CACWLT010000016.1 GCA_902761695.1 uncultured Ruminococcus sp. | reverse complement strand
ACCGCGAAGAAGTTCGAGGTGGGCCGCGACGGTCAGGATGTGAACGGTATGCCCGGCGTGGATATCGCCGTCACCACCCGTGAACTGGGCCGCATGATCAATCAGGCCGGCATCGACTTCAAGGCCCTCGCGGACGAGAAGTTCGACCAGCCCATCGACATCGGTTCCGGCGCCGGCGCTATCTTCGGCGCTACCGGCGGCGTTATGGAGGCTGCTCTCCGTACCGCGGCCGAGGTGCTCACCGGCAAGCCTCTGGAAAAGCTGGACTTCGAAGACGTCCGCGGCACGGAAGGCCTCAAGTTCGCCGCCTATAAGATCGGCGATCTGGAGCTGAAGGTTGCGGTCGCCTCCGGTACGGCCAACGCCAAGAAGCTGCTGAACGGCGTGAAGGACGGCACCTACGACGTGCAGTTCATCGAAGTCATGGCCTGCCCCGGCGGATGCGTCAACGGCGGCGGTCAGCCCACTCAGCCTGCGGACGTGCGGAACAAGGTCGACCTCAAGAAGGTCCGTGCCGCCGTTCTGTACGATGCGGACGCCAAGAAGCTCGAGTACAGAAAGTCCCACGAGAACCCGATCATCAAGAAGGTCTACGAGGAATTCCTGGGCGAGCCCAACTCCCACAAGTCCCACGAGCTCCTTCACACCCACTACGTGAAGAGAGGTCTCTGATTCCCGGACCCACGCGGCGGAGAAATCTGAAAAAGGGTTTCTCCGCCCTTTTTATCCAAAACCATTATAACACAAGTTAGCTCAATTGTCAAGGCCATCGGCTGAGATAATTTATAATTGTTAGATCATACAACCGTCCGTTCGCACCGTCACTGAGTTTCTGTCGATTCCGACAACCCGATTTTCTTTTTACAAAAACGGAAGGAACCGGAACTTTTCCCCTTCCCGGAGCGTCAAAAAAGAAAAACGGAGAAAAACCATGAAGAAAAGAATCGTGCTCGCCCTCAGCGCCCTCCTGCTCCTGTTTCTTATCTTCGCCTTCGTTTACCACCTCCCCCGCACGATCACGTGGTCGGGGAAGGCGACCTCCTACGTGAATCACTTCGACGACGAGGCGGAGGTGACCGTGGAGCTGCAGGAGTGGCGGGGCTTTTTCCGCCCTCCGTACTACACCGGCTTCGTCGTCATTGACGGGGAGCGCTTCGTGGATATCCGGGAGCAGCGCTGGATCGACGACGACATCTTTATCCCGCAGCGTCTGAAGGAGAACTTCGGCGGACGCCAGCTTGAGATTTACCGCCGCTTCGTGAAAATCTTTCCGTGGAACGGGGCCGGTGTTAATGTAGTTTTCTGGGACTCCGACAGAGAGGACGACGACCCGACAAGAAGCCGCGCTTTCTCGATCCTGTATTAGGCGCGTTAGGCGCGGCGGAAAGGAGCTTCCATGAAACCAACCCGGAAAATCGTTCTGACAGCAGCCTTGATCCTTGTCCTTCTGGCCGCCGGGATCTGCGCCGTTTTGTGGCAGCGGCCCCGTGAGATCATCCTCGGACCGGTGACCGCCGAAGCCGTCAACCCGGACGCCGCTGGGGTGAGCGCCGTGGTGGAAGCGGACCTCGTGCGGCAGCGGGCCCTCTTCGGCGGCAGTCTCCGGGGCTCCGTGACGATGGACGGCGTGTCCTATTTCAGCAACGAGGCCTGGAGCGGGGAAGGGGGCACGGACAGTACCGGCTGGTTCTTCCGGAACTGGAGCCTCTTCACCGACGTCCGCGCCACCGTGGAGGACGCCGTAAACCTCACCGCGGACGGCGTGGTCACCGTCTGGCTTCACGACGGACTGCTGGAGCTGACCCGGGTGGAGGGCGGGGAAGTCGCCGTCTTCCGCGTGCCGTACCGCTGATCCTCCGATAAAGATCCGATAAAGAAAGGGGAACGCCCGTGAACGCCAACGAAAAGAAGAAAATCCCCGGCGCGAAGCTCATCCTATCCGCCTTCCTTGCCTGCCTGCTTCTCGCCGTCCCCTTCGTCACCGACTGCCTCCTCGTCGGCGAGGTGACCGCGGTCCGCGAAAACACCGTGTGCATGAAAAACGAGAACAGCATTGAAATGCGTGTGACGGGGGCCGATCTGACGGTGGAGGTCGCCAATCTCGCTCTGTTCCGCTGGATCGACCGCCTCCTGACCGGCCGGACAGTCCCCTATACGGCGGTGCGCCTGCACACGGACGGTACGCGTGCATATAAGACCGGCGCCCCCCTCCTTGCCCTGATCCGGGGCGGCCAGGAGGACAGCGATCCCCCGGGGCTCAGCGCGTGGTGGGTCCGCTGACGGAAGGGTCCCCGATCGGTTGCTTTCTTGAATTTTCGGTGAATATCGGGTGAAAGTCCTTGACATTCCACGGGGGGCGGGGTATAATACTCCTATATGCAGCGACATTTTTGGCTATCCGTGCCCGGCAGAAGCCCGGCAGTATCAGAAAGGATTTGCCCCGCCCAGGGGATCAACAGATGAACAGATGAAAATGAAGAAAACGCTTGCTCTCTTTCTCGCGGGGCTGACCGTGGCGGCGTCCGCCCTCCTTACCTCCTGCTCTTCCTCCGAACCCGAAGACCAGACCACGGCCGGCGCGGTTCTCGAAAAGAAAGCCACCGAGATCATCCTGTCCGGTTCCACCGCCTCCTGCGATTCCTCCCATGTCTACATGGGCGAGGACGGCAAGATCAGCATCCAGGGCGCAGGCACCTACCTGGTGTCCGGAACGCTGGACGACGGCCAGATCTACGTGGACTGCGTGGACGCCGGCATCGTCACCCTGATCCTGAAGGACGCCAACATCACCAACAACGACGGCGCCTGCATCTACATCAAGAAGACCCAGGAAGCGGTCATCACCCTGTACGAGGGCACCACCAACACCCTCACGGACGGCACTGTCTATAAGTTCGACAATCCCGAGGACAACGAGCCCGACGCGGCCCTCTTCTCCAAGGAGGATCTCATCATCAACGGCACCGGCACCCTCGTGGTGGACGGCAACTACTCCAACGGCATCGTCTCCAAGGACGGCCTGAAGATCGAGTCCGGCGTCATTCAGGTGGACGCGGCCCGCCACGGCATCAAGGGCAAGGACTACCTGGTCATCGACGGCGGCACCGTCACCGTCAACGCCCTCCGCGACGGCATCAAGTCCACCAACTACGACAACCAGACCGTGGGCTACATCGCCATCAACGGCGGCACCGTCAACATCATGAGCGAGGACGAGGCGGTCCAGGCCGTGTCCTATGTCTCCTTCAACGGCGGCGATGTGACCATCGGCTCCACCAACAACGGCATCAAGTCCGACGGCGCCATCAACTTCAACGGCGGCACGGTCACCATCGACGTGGAAGACAACGCCCTCAACGGCTACGCGATTTCCAAGAGCGAGGCCTGCACCGTCACCATCTCCGGCGCCCCCTATAACGGCTGATCCCCCTGTGGACAGGATCTTTCCTCCTCCGGTTCTTCCGGGGGAGTTTTTTTCGCACTCCCGGCCGCCGTGTGACGAATTTGGCACTCTTCTCACCGATCTGCGCGGGCGAAAGATGTGAATAAATTGTAAACTCTCCAAAAAACCCTTGATTTTTCCAGAGCAAGGGCGTACAATAGGGTCACAAGGTTAGCAGTCAGCGAATTTGAGTGCTAAACCTGAGAAACCAATTAACATTATCTTTACTATACAGAAGGAGAAACAGAAATGACACTGAAACCTCTTGCTGACAGAGTTGTTGTGAAGCTTGTTGAAGCCGAAGAGACCACCAAGACCGGTATCGTCCTTCCCGGCACCGCCAAGGAAAAGCCCCAGGTGGCGGAAGTCATCGCGGTCGGCCCCGGCGGCATGGTGGACGGCAAGGAAGTTGTCATGACCGTGAAGGTCGGCGACAAGGTCATCACCTCCAAGTACGCGGGCACCGAAGTCAAGTGCGACGGCGTCGAGTACAACATCGTGAAGCAGAACGACATCCTCGCCATCGTCGAGTGAATTGTCCGAGCCGCGTGATTATTTGAAATAAAGTAAGGAGATATACAGTCATGGCAAAAGATATTCTGTACGGAATCGAAGCGAGAAACGCGCTCATCGCCGGTGTTGACAAGCTGGCCGACACCGTGAAGATCACCCTCGGCCCGAAGGGCAGAAACGTGGTCCTCGACAAGAAGTACGGCACGCCCCTGATCACCAACGACGGCGTCACCATCGCCAAGGAAATCGAGCTTGAGGACGCCTCCGAGAACATGGGCGCGCAGCTCGTCCGCGAAGTCGCCACCAAGACCAACGACGCGGCCGGCGACGGCACCACCACCGCCACCCTGCTGGCCCAGGCCTTTATCCATGAGGGCATGAAGAACGTGACCGCCGGCGCCAACCCGATGGTCATCCGCAAGGGCATCCAGAAGGCCGTCGACAAGGCCGTGGCCGCTCTGAGCGCCGCTTCCAAGGCCGTCAACGGCAAGGAAGACATCGCCCGCGTAGGCACCATCTCCGCCTCCGACGAAGTGATCGGCAACCTCATCGCCGACGCTATGGAAAAGGTCACCTCCGACGGCGTCATCACCGTTGAGGAGTCCAAGTCCGCCGAGACCTACTCCGAGGTCGTGGAAGGCATGCAGTTCGACAGAGGCTATCTGTCCCCCTACATGGCCACCGACACCGACAAGATGGAAGCCGTTCTGGACGACGCCCTGGTGCTCATCACCGACAAGAAGATCTCCAACGTTCAGGACATCCTGCCCCTGCTTGAGCAGATCGTGCAGTCCGGCAAGAAGCTCCTGATCATCGCCGAGGATGTGGAAGGCGAAGCCCTCACCACCCTGGTGCTGAACAAGCTCCGCGGCGTGTTCAACTGCGTTGCGGTCAAGGCTCCCGGCTTCGGTGACAGACGGAAGGAAATGCTTCGCGACATCGCCATCCTCACCGGCGGTGAAGTCATCTGCGACGAACTGGGTCTGGAGCTGAAGGAAGCCACCATCGATCAGCTGGGCCAGGCTCGCCAGATCAAGGTCAACAAGGACAACACCATCATCGTGGGCGGCGCCGGCAACACCGACGACATTAAGGCCCGCATCAGCCAGATCAAGGCCGCTATCGAGACCACCACCTCCGACTTCGACCGTGAGAAGCTCCAGGAAAGACTGGCCAAGCTGTCCGGCGGTGTCGCGGTCATCAAGGTCGGCGCGGCTACCGAAACCGAGATGAAGGAGAAGAAGCTCCGCATCGAGGACGCTCTCAACGCGACCCGTGCGGCCGTTGAGGAAGGCATCATTGCCGGCGGCGGCGTGGCTTACGTCAACATCATCGACGAAGTGGCCTCCCTGCTGAACACCGTGGAAGGCGACGAGAAGACCGGCGTGCAGATCGTTGTGAAGGCCCTTGAGGCTCCTATCCGTCAGATCGCCGAGAACGCGGGCTTCGAAGGCTCCGTGGTCGTCGACAAGATCAGATCCTCCGGCAAGACCGGCTACGGCTTCAACGCCTACACCGAGGAGTATGTGGATATGCTCGAGGCCGGCATCGTCGACCCGACCAAGGTCGCCCGCAGCGCTCTCCAGAACGCGGCTTCCGTTGCGGCCACCGTGCTCACCACCGAGGCTCTTGTGGTCAACCAGCCCGAGAAGGAACAGCCCGCGGCCAACCCCGGCATGGGCGGCGGCATGGGCGGTATGTATTGATCCCGCGCAAAACGCTGAACAACCGAACAGAAACAGGGTACGGATCTCAAAAAGGTCCGTACCCTGTTTTATATCCCCGGATTGTCTCCTGGACGTTGCTTCACAACCCGATACAGATCCGCACCTCCCGCAGGATTCTTTCGCCGGGACAGCAGGCCGAAGGCGATCATCTCGCGGCGGACGGTGCAGTAATCGTCAAAATACCTCTCGATATGCGCGTCTATCTCTTCCTCCGGATACTCCGTTTTCGGGTTCAGCGTCTCCAGCAGATACCGGAGCACGACCTCCCGCTTCTTTTGCTGGGCGGGGAGCAGCTTCAGCCGCCCGTTCTCGAAGAAATTCGCGATAACGGATTCCCGGTATCTCGTGTCGTCGTCCGGCTCCGGCGTCCGCCCGATGAGGGATTCCAGCGACTGCGCAAAAATCTCCCGGTTGACGGAGTAAATCCGGTAAAACTGCGTCCGGCGGCAGGTGACCAGACCCGCGGCTTCCAGCTTTTTCAAATGAAAGCTCACCGTGGCGCTGGTCAGACCCAGCCGCGACGCCAGAAGCTCCACGTAGGATTCTCCCTCCAGAAGGATCCGCAGAATGGCCAGCCGGGATTCGTCCCCCAGGGCCTTGAATATCGCCGTGGCACGGTTCTCCTCCATGTCAGCCCTCCCCGGCGGAGTCATCCGCGTCCCGCTCAGCCCACGGTTCGTCCTCGTAGGTCCAGCGCTCGAAGGGGAAAGTCCCGTGCTCCCGCCACCAGGCCAGCCAGTCTCTCAGGACGGTGTACAGCGTGCCGAGGACGATCCGGCTCTCGAAGACCTGATCCGCGTTTCCGGATTCCAGCCCCGCGTTCAACGCCTCAAGATGCCGGTTGATGAAGGCCTGATGGAGAAAGGCGGTCGTTTCGGCGAACTGAATCCACGCGCTTTTTTCGTCCGCTGAAAGCGTGGTGTATTCCGCAGTATCCGGCTCCGCTGCCCCGAACCGGTGCATGATGCTTTTCCGTACAAAACTCTGCTGCTTCATCGGAACCCGGTTATAGTTGAAGCAGACAAAGGTCCGCGTGAGCTTCGCCATATTGAGCTGAATGGACAGCGCGCGCTTTTCCAGCCTGCTCTCCTTCGGCACGGACTTCAGCGCGGCCTCGTATTCCTCGATGTACCGCTCCGCAATTTCACAAAGCGCCTCCCGCGCCGCGCAGGTGACGGGATAGGCCGCCCGGTCCTCCGGGGTGCAGTTTCGGTCGTTCTTCTGCGTGCTCATGGAATCACCTCCTCGTGACAGTATTATTATAACCGTCTAAATACTCTATGTCAAGTACTTTTTAGATATTCATCAAAATAAAATTGCTTGACCCGGGTACAAAGAAAACGCCTCCCTCCCATGATCGGAAGGGAAGCGTTTTGTCAATTTCAGTCTCACTCTGCCATGACGGAAAGCAGGACCTCCGCCGCCTTTTTCAAGAGCTCGTCCGGGATGTTCAGCGCGGGCAGCAGGCGGACCTTGTCCTTGGCCGTCAGCGCCAGCACGCCCTTCTCCATGGCCGCCGTTACCACCTCGCCCGCGGGCTTCACGGTCTTGATGCCGATCATCAGCCCCAGACCCGAGACGGATTCCACCCCCGGGGCGCCGGTGAAGGTTTTGAAGAGGAATTCGCTCTTCCGCCGCACCTCCGCCAGCAGGTCGTCGTCAATGCGGTTCAGCACGGACAGGGCCGCCGCGCAGGCCACGGGATTGCCCCCGAAGGTGGAGCCGTGATCGCCGTAGGTGAAGATGTTTTCCACCTTCTCGCCCAGCAGCGTCGCGCCGATGGGAAGACCGCCGCCCAGCCCCTTCGCCGTGGAGACCACGTCCGGGACGACGCCGAAGTTCATGTAGGCGTAAAGCTGACCCGTCCGCCCGTTGCCCGTCTGCACCTCGTCCACCATGAAGAGGATGTCGTTCTCATGGGCAAATTCCGCCGCCGCCTTCACGTAGCCGGGATCGAGAGGCACCACGCCGCCCTCGCCCTGCACGCATTCCACGAGGATCCCCGCCGCCTTCGTGTCGAGGCAGACCCGTTTCAGCTCGTCGATGTCCCCCGCCGTCACGTGGGCGAACCCCGGCGTCAGAGGGCGGTAGAGCTCGTGATAGTGCTCCTGCCCCGTGGCGGACAGGGTGGTCAGGGTCCGGCCGTGGAAGCTGTTTTTCAGGGTCACAATGGTGAAATGCTCCGGCCCCTTCTTCTCCGCCGCGTACTTTCTCGCCGCTTTGATGGCGCATTCGTTGGCCTCCGCGCCGGAGTTGGAGAAGAAGACCTTCTTCATGCCGGTGCGCAGGCAGAGCTGTTCCGCCAGAGACGCGCAGGGACCGGTGTAGTAGAGATTGGAGGTGTGCTGCACCTTGCCGATCTGTTCCGTCACCGCCGCCTGCCAGACGGGATCCGCCATGCCGAAGGAGGTCACCGCGATGCCCGACCCCAGATCGATGTATTCCTTTCCGTCCGTGTCCACGGCAACGGAACCGTGTCCCGAAGCGATCTCCACCGGGAACCGCTTGTAGGTGCCGGCGATGTACTGCGCGTCCTTTTTCCGGATCTCTCCGCTCATAACTCTTCCTCCTCTCCTACCACCATGGTGCCCGCGCCTTCGTCCGTCAGAAGCTCCATCAGAATGGAGTGAGGCACCCGTCCGTCCATGATAATGACCTTCTTCACGCCGCGCCGGATGGCCTCCACGCAGCACTCCACCTTGGGGATCATGCCGCCGGAGACGACGCCCTCTTCCCGGAGCCTGGCCGCGTCCGCCACGGTGACCTCGGGGATCAGGCTTGCGGGATCGTCCCGGTTCCGGAGGATCCCGGCGATGTCCGTCATGAGGATCATGCGCTCCGCCCCGAGAGCACCCGCGATCCGGGCCGCCGCCGTGTCGCCGTTGATGTTGTAGGTGTTGCCGTCCTCGTCGCAGCCCAGGGTGGACACCACGGGGATGTAGCCCTTGTCCAGAAGGTCCTTCACCGGCTCGATGTTGATCTTCGTGATCTCTCCCACAAAGCCCAGCCGGGGATCCTTGATCTTCGCCTCGATGAGACGGCCGTCCATGCCGGAGATGCCCACGGCGTGACCGCCCTTCTTCTCCAGCAGGTTGACCAGGGTTTTCGAAACCTTGCCCGCCAGCACCATCTGGACGATGTCCATGGTCTCCCCGTCGGTGACCCGCAGGCCGTCCACGAACTCCGCCTTCTTGCCCAGCCGCCCCATGAGCTCCGTGATCTCGGGCCCGCCGCCGTGGACCAGGACGATCCGCACGCCGATGAGCCAGAGCAGCACAATGTCCTCCATGACCTGCTCCTTGAGTGTCGGGTTGATCATGGCGTTCCCGCCGTATTTCACAACGACGGTGCGGCCGCTGTACTGCCGGATATAGGGAAGGGCCTGGGTCAGAACCTCAGCCCGCTCCGCATTGGAAAAACGATCCATTGCGCAGTCATCCTCCTGTATTCTCTCTCAGGTCCTGTAATCCCCGTTGATTTTGACGTATTCATACGTCAGGTCGCAGCCCCAGGCAGTGGCGGTGGCGGGACCGTCTCCCAGGGACACGGCGATGACGATCTCCTTTTCCGAGAGGATCGTCTTGGCCAGCTCCTCGGAGAATTCCACGCCCGCGCCGTTTTCGCAGACCGTGATTTCGCCCGCCGCGCTCCGGAAGGATACGCCGATCTTCGCGGGATCCGCGTCAGCGCCGCTGTATCCGATGGCGCAGAGCACACGGCCCCAGTTGGCGTCGGCCCCGAACATGGCGGCCTTCAGGAGGGAAGAGGTGATGACGCCCTTCGCGGCAGTCTTGGCGGTCTTTTCGTCCTTTGCTCCGGTGACGGCGCATTCCAGCAGCTTCGTGGCCCCCTCCCCGTCTCCGGCGATCATCCGGCACAGGCCCTTCGTCACAAAGGCCAGCGCGGCGCGGAAGGCGTCATAGTCAGCTCCCTCCTCCGTCACGGGCGCGTTCCCGGCGGCTCCGTTGGCCAGCACGGTCACCATGTCGTTGGTGGAGGTGTCCCCGTCCACGGAGACCATGTTGAAGGAGTCCGGCACGTCGGCGCGGAGAGCCTTTTCCAGCATTTCCGGCGAGACGGCGGCGTCCGTGGTGATGAACACCAGCATGGTGGCCAGGTTCGGGTGGATCATGCCGCTGCCCTTGGCGATGCCGCCCATCCGGCAGGTCTTTCCGCCCAGCTCGAACTCCACGGCCACGTCCTTCTTCACGGTGTCGGTGGTCATGATCCCCTCCGCCGCGTCGTCGCTGCCGTCCGGGGACAGGGAGGCGATCAGGCCGGGGATGCCCGCCGCGATGGGATTCACGTCCAGGGGCTGCCCGATGACGCCGGTGGACGCCACCACCACGTCGGCGGGATCGATGTTCATGGCAGAAGCCAGCAGGGCGCAGGTCTTCTCCGCCACCTCCTCGCCGTCCGCGTTGCAGGTGTTGGCGTTGCCGCTGTTGCAGATGACGGCCTTCGCGTATCCGTCGGCGATGTGACGCTTCGTCACGGCCAGAGGAGCGCCCTTCACCAGATTGGAGGTGTAGACCGCCGCCGCCGCCGCTCTCGTCTCGCTGACGATCAGGGAGAGATCCTTCTTCGTCCTGTTCTTCCGGATCCCGCAGTGGACGCCGGACGCGGTAAAGCCCTTCGCGGCACAGACGCCGCCTGTGATCTGTTTCATGTTGTCAAGTCCGTCCTTCGCTGTATAGAAATGTGAAGTTATTTTTCGGTCAGACTATGGCCGGTCTTTGTACTCTTTTCGATCAAAAAAGCAATCTGAGTAAGGCGTGTGAAATCATAGAAACTGGAAAATGAGCTGCACGTTGAGAAGAAAGCAGCACCAGTGTAAATTTTAAAAGTTCTTGCCGAGCAGCTTGCTGCTCCGGGCTTCCCTTTCAAGAAGCCGCGTTTCCCTTTTAGATTGAGATTAGTATTATACGACCAGCCCCGTGAATTCGTCCGCGCCCAGCAGCAGGTTCAGGTTCTGCACCGCCGCGCCGGACGCGCCCTTGCCGAGGTTGTCGAATCTTGCGCAGACCAGGATCCGCTCGCCGTTCCCGAAAACGGAGATCTCCATGTCGTCCCGTCCCGCAAAGGCCGCCGCCGAGAGGAACCCCGCCTCGTCCGCACCTTCCTTGAACCGCACCGCCCCGGGAGAGCGGCCGTAGTAAGACCGGTAGACCTCCGCGATGTCCGCCGCCGTTCCTTCGATCTGTCCGGCGAAGAGGGGGATCGTCACCTCCATGCCCGCGTAGTAGGGCGCCACGATGGGGCAGAATACGGGAGGCACCGTCAGGGCGGTTACGGCGTTCATCTCCGGCAGATGCTTGTGGGTCTGTCCCAGGCCGTACATCCGGGGAGCGGAGAGCAGGGGGGAGGGCTCCGGGGCCTCGTACTCCGCGATCATCTTTTTCCCGCCGCCGGAGTATCCGGTCAGGGAGAAGGCGGAGAGGGCCGCGTCCTTCGGCAGGATACCGGTTTCCACCAGAGGCGCGGTCAGGGCGATGAAGCCGCTGGCGTGACAGCCCGGATTGGCGATGCGCTTCGAGGCCCGGATCTTCTCCCTGAGCCCCGTCAGCTCCGGAAAGCCGTAGACCCAGCCCGCCGCCGTCCGGTGCGCCGTGGAGGTGTCGATCACCGCCGTGTGTACGTTGTCCGGATCCAGCAGGGAAACCGCTTCCGCCGCCGCCGCGTCCGGGAGACAGAGGATCGCCGCGTCCGACCGGTTCAGCGCGTCCTGTCTGGCAGAGGGATCCTTGCGCCGGTCCTCGTCCAGCTCGATGAGGGTGATGTCCCCCCGTCCCGCCAGCCGTTCCCGGATCCTGAGCCCCGTGGTGCCTGCCGCGCCGTCGATGAATACCGTCGCCATGTCGTCCTCCGATTCGCATAACTTTTCAGAGATTTTGAATAATTATACGCTTGCCGTCCCCTTTTGTCAAGACCTTTTTCAAATCCTCCGGACCGGGAGGGGAAAATCGTGAATCTCCACAGAGAAGCGGAGAAAAGGGGGGAGCGGACAGGCGGTTTTGCCGGGAATCCCGGGTCTTGACCGCGCGGGTCCGGCATGTTATAATGAGAAAAAACGGAAAGCGGGGTGGGTCCTCATGGATGAAAAGGACTTTGCCGAAGACCTGCGCCGGGAAAAGGCGGCTCTGCGGGCGTCGATCCGGGAGAGGGCGGCCGCGCTTGATCCGGCGGTTCTTGCGGAATCGGGACGGCGCATCGCGGATTCCGTTCTGTCCTCGTCTCTCTGGCGGCGGGCGGAATCGGTGTTCTGCTACGTCAGCGTGGGGGTGGAGCCGGATACGCGGGCGATCCTCTGCCGGGCTCTGGCGGAGGGAAAGCGGCTGTACGTGCCGAAATGCCTCCCCGGACCGGAGCGGATCATGCTGGCCGTCCGGATCGCCTCGACGGAGGATCTGGTCCCGGGTTCGCTTGGGATCCCGGAGCCTCTTTTTACCCCGGAGCATCTCCCGGAGACGGCGGCCGCTCGTGATCTGGACCTGATGCTGATCCCCTGCGTTACAGCGGATTTGTCCGGGAACCGGCTGGGCCACGGGGCGGGGTATTACGACCGTTTCCTCGCGCCCCGCGCCGGATGTGCCTCTCCCTCCCGGCACGCGTTCCCCGTGACAGTCTGCCTCTGCCATGCCGCCCTTTTGTCCGACCGCGTTCCGGTGGATCCCCTGGATGTCGGCATGGATTTCGTCGCCGCCGGGGAACCCCTCGACTGAGGAGGGAAGTCCCCCGAAAAAATCGCCCGCCGCCGCAGCATTCCCGCCGCCCGGATTGTATACAGGGCAGAAGGGACAAAGCGGAGGACGCAGAACAGGATCACCAAAAAGCAGCAGGGATCCGCCCCGCCCGTCCCATGCGCTCAACCGCGGTCTGCGGCGGTCATGCGCGATCCTTCCGCGGGACGGTACAGGGATGGCCTCCGCGGGCAAGGTCCGGTCCCGGTCAATGAGGACGAGGGACAGCGGATTGACGGAGGGGGTGGTGAGGAGAACCGGCGACAATAGCAATTCCCGCAAAAAAGGACGGATTAACCGTGATTCGACTGCAATAAGCTCCGACATGCCCGGGAGAACCGGACGGCCGGAGCTTTCTGCGCGTCGGGATCAGGCGAAGAACGCCTCCAGCCGGCGGACCTCCTCCTCTGTGATCCGGAGAACGCCGCCGTGCCGCTTTTTCAGCCCGCCCATGTCGTATTCCCCGGGATCGAGAATGCGGAAGTCGGGCTCCCCGGGCTTATCCGTCACCAGGGGCAGATAGCCGAGGCCCGCCGCATACCGGTCCGCCATGAGACAGAGGGTCTCCCCGTCCTGCAGGGTCAGCGTCTCCGGTCCCTCCACCCCGGGCAGGGCGGCAAGGGTTTCGGATGGGAGAATCGTCCATTCCCCGGTGAGGCTGTCCGCCGTCTCGAAGAGGAGCTGTTTTGTCGCCTCGTCTCCGGATACCCGGAAGAATTTCCCGCCCCGCCGGAACACCGTGGTGTCGATGATGTGGCCGGGCCTCTCGATCCAGAGCTTCGTTTCTGTGAAGGTGACGAAGTCCTTCGTATACGCGGCGTAGATCCGCTGTTTCGGCTTCTCCCCGGGATCGGAGACCATGGAGGCGAAGAAGACGAAGAAGGCGTCGCGCTCCGGATCGTACACCGCCTCGGGGGCCCAGACGCATCCGGCCTCCGGGATCCCCACGGTGACGGCCCGCTCCCGGCTCCAGTGCACCAGATCGTCGGACGTCCAGACGATGATGTCCCGGCTTCCGGCAAACTGCGCCTTGCCCCAGTCCGTGCCACCCTCGATGCAGAGATCCGTGGCGATGATGAAGACCCGGCCCGTGTGCGGATCCCGGACGGGGAAGGGGTCGCGGACGCCCCGGTCGCCGATGCCCGAGCGCAGGATGGGCTTCTCGGAGAGATCCCGCCAGTTGAGGCCGTCCCGGCTCAGGGCCATGTAGATCTGCTCGCCGTCCGTGCGGGGGATGGGATTTCCCGCCCCGTCCTTCTCCGGCAGCTCGCTTGAGAAGTGGACGAAGAGATACCCGCCCCTGGGCCGCGCGGATTCGGTAAAGACCACCGGCCTCATCCGGTTGTTTTCGTCAAATTCCAGCCGCTCGACGCAGACCTCCCGGTGGAAGCCGTGGTAGCCCGGATACGCCTCCGTGGGAGTGGCGAAGCGGTGATGAGAGATGAGGTATTCGTCCCGGTCCGGCTCTCGGAAGACACAGTGATGGCCGGGGCCGAGGATGTCCCATTCCGGCTTCTTCTCCAGAATGGGGTAAAGGGTCTCCACCGGCCCGAAGAGACTGTCGGAGACGCCGTAGCACACGTGATAGTCCGGGCTCCCCGTGTCATCGCAGGACCAGGTGAAGTGATAGATCCCGCCCCGCTTTGTGACGTCCACGGCCTCACGGAAGCCCTTCATGCCGGCTATGTTCCGCATGGTGCCGGGCACGGTGCGGCAGAGGTCCTCCGTCAGCTGCACGACGGCCGGTTCCCCGTTGCCGAAGAGCAGGTAGACTGTCCCGTCATCCTCCTCGAAAACGGAGGGATCGATGGTCTGCCCCATGCGGATCCCCTCCGCCCGGACCTTGTCCAGCTCCAGCAGGGGCTCCGGCATGGCGGCAAATCCTGACGCGGGTGAATCGCTGACGGCGCCCCCGATGCAGGACACTCCGTCCGGACGCTTGCCGCAGAAGTAGAAATAGAATCGTCCGTCCCGTTCCAGCATGGCGGGGGCCCAGGCGGATCCCACGGCCCAGGGCACCTGCTCCGACGCAAGATCCAGAATGATCCCCTCGTCGGTCCAGGGGCCCCTCAGCGGGTCCTCGGCGGAGAAGGCGTGAAAAACGGTTCCGGACCACCCGTCGGCGCCGTCCGTTGTGGGATAGAGATAGTACCGCCCGCCGTACTTGATCATGGCCGGATCGGCGAACTGGCCGGGGATGACGGGATTGCGGTATGCGGCATTGTTCATGGTGCAGCCTCCATTCTTTTTTCAGCTTTCCCTGAGCTTTTTCAGAAACGCTTCGATCTCCTTGTCCACCATGAGGATCTCCTCCCGGAATTCTCTGGCGGAGAGACGGAGCACGCCGGAGCGGACCGCCTGAAGCTGGATCAGCCCGTCGGAAGTCACCGCCCGGACGCTGTAGTCCTTCCCGATCTCGTAGATCAGCTTCTCGATGTAGGTGTCCGCCAGCTCGCCCTCTTTGGTGAAGACCACGTGCAGGCCGTCCACATCCTCCTTGTGCTCGCCGTCCCCCTTGACGTTGTAGGCGTCGAACACCACGATCATCTCCCGCTTTGTGAAGGCCTGGTAGTTGGAGAGGATGGTCAGAAGGTCCCGCCTGGCGGTTTCGAGATCGTATTCCGCGGTTTTCGAGAGCTCGTCCCAGGCGAAGATCACGTTGTAGCCGTCCACGATGTAGAGGGATTTTTTGTATTTCGGCTTCGTCACGTCCGGGGCGAAGGACTGGTCCTTTCTGGCGTTTCCGTACACCCGGCGGCGGATGGGGCCGAACTCCCGCTCCATGATGGCCTCCAACTCCTTTTCATCCAGATTGAGGTTCTTTCGGATGATCTGACCGGCCCGGGCGTTGAGCTGCTCCTCCTCGGCGGGGGATTCATCCGCAGTCTCGTCCCGGAGCTTCAGCCCTTCCAGATGCATGTACTGCGGCACCCAGGACCAGGGCACCACGATGCCGGCCCCGTGGGAGCAGAAGACGGAGTTGGGGGTGTTCTCCACGTCGGCCTCGGGATCGTACCCGGCGGCGCGGATCACCTCGTCGGCGTTGTGGCAGGGGGCGTATCCGTCCATGCGGCAGGTGAAGCGTCCCCGGCCGTGGGTGTAGGCGGCCACCTCCCGGGCGTAATCCCCCACCGTCGCCACGGGAGCCCGCCCCTCCAGCACCGATACGCCGGGGGAGGCCTCGTGCTCCGTAAAGACGCCGGATTTCGCCAGAATGTCCGCCATGGCGCGCCCCACGCTCTCCCCGGGCAGTTCCAGCCGGAAGGCGTACCAGGGCTCCAGCAGCACGCAGGCACCCCGGAGGGAGGCGAACATCAGCCCCTCCCGCACCGCCCGGTAGGTGGCCTCCCGGAAATCTCCGCCCACCGTGTGCTTGAGATGAGCCCGGCCGGAGACCAGGGTGATCTTCATGTCCGTGATCGGCGATCCGGTAAGCACCCCCAGATGGGTCTTTTCCTCCAGATGGGTCAGGATCAGCCGCTGCCAGTTCCGCTCCAGAAAGTTCTCGGAGCAGGCAGAATCAAAGATCAGGCCGGATCCCGGGGGCAGGGGCTCCATCAGAAGGTGCACCTCGGCGTAGTGGCGCAGGGGCTCGAAATGACCTACCCCCTCCACCGGCGCGGAAATGGTCTCTTTGTAGAGAATGTGCCCGTCGTCGAAGGCGGCCTCCACCCCGAACCGCTCGGCGATGATCCGGGTCAGAACCTCCGTCTGCACCTCTCCCATGACCTGGGCGTGGATTTCCCCGTACCGCTCGTTCCATACGATGTGCAATAGGGGCTCCTCCTCTTCCAGCTCCCGGAATTTCGGCAGCAGCGTCCGGGGATCCGCGTCAGACGGCAGGGCGATGCGGTAGGTCAGCACCGGCTCCAGCAGGGGGGCGGGGGAGGACGCCTCGCTGCCGAAGCCCTGTCCGCTGTAGGTGGCCGACAGCCCCGTCACCGCGCAGACGTCCCCTGCGGACACCGCCTCCGCTGTGTCGTATTTCGTGCCGGAATAGAGCCGGATGCCGGTGATTTTTTCCTCAAGCGCTTCGTCCTGACCGGGGACGGCGTAGCGGACGGTCTGCCGGTTGGAGAGGGTCCCGCCGGTGATCCGCAGATACGTCAGCCGCCCGCCGGAGGAGTCGTGGCCGATTTTATAGACCCGGGCGCCGAAGCTCTCGGGGTGCTCCGCCTCGGCGGTCAATGCGGAAAGAGCCTCCAGCAGCCTGTCCACGCCGTCGAGCCGCAGTCCGCTGCCGAAGAAGACGGGGAAGAGCTTCCTCTCCCGGATGAGGCGGATCCGGTCCCCGTCCGTCACCGCGCCGCCGTCCATGTAGGCCTCGAATAACGCCTCGTCGCAGAGAGCGGTTTTCTCGTCCAGGTCCGGGGCGTCCGGATCGGTGAAATCCAGCGCCGCCGGGGAGAGATGCTCCGCCATGTCCGCAAGCACCCCCGCCCGGTTCGCCCCCGCCAGATCCATCTTGGTGACGAAGACGAACACCGGAACGGCGTACCGCTCCAGCAGATGCCACAGGGTCTCCGTATGCGCCTGCACGCCCTCGGAGCCGCTGACCACCAGCACGGCGTAGTCCAGCACCCGGAGCACCCGTTCCGTCTCCGCCGAGAAATCCACATGGCCCGGGGTGTCCAGCAGGGTGACGGCGAGATCCCCGGCGGTGAAGCGGGCTTCCTTCGAGAAGATGGTGATGCCCCGCTCCCGTTCCAGCTCGTGGGTGTCCAGATAGGTGTTGCGCCAGTCCACGCGTCCGGGCTTGCGGATCTTGCCGGCGGCGTATAGCAGGGCCTCCGCCAGAGTGGTCTTGCCCGCGTCCACGTGCGCCACGAGCCCGATGGTCAGTTTTTTCATGAGTGCGTCTCCCCCGGGGAATAGTACTTCATTATAGCACAGGCGGCCCCCGGATTCAACCGGAATTCGGTGAACAGGAGAAGCGGTTTTTATTTCCCGGAACTTTTTTTAAAAATCCCCTTGACAGGCGCGCGCCGTGATGCTATAATGCGGTAAACCGATGAGGAAGAGTAAGTACGTGCTGAACGAGCCTCAAAGAGAGCCGCGGGCGGTGAAATCGCGGCAGGTATCGCAGGACCGAATGGACTTCCGAGGGCGACCGGAAAGGATCTCCGATGAGGGGTTCCCGGTATGGAAGCCGGAGAGGGATCTCCGTCAAGAAAATCCGGCGTATGATGGTACGCATGAGTGGGCGCGGTTTCGCGTCAAGCCGGGTGGCACCGCAGGAATGATTATTCATCCTGTCCCAGCTTCTTCGTTGGGACGGGATTTTTGTTTTTCTTCCCTGTCCCGGAACCATCATGATTTATTCCGCAAGACGGAAAGGAGAACAGACATGGCAGAGCAGAACATCCCCTACAAGATCTATCTCGAAGAGAGCGAAATGCCGACGGCATGGTACAACGTCCGGGCGGACATGAAGAACAAGCCGGCTCCCCTGTTGAACCCCGCCACGGGAAAGCCCATGACCGCCGAGGAGCTCTCCGGCGTCTTCTGCGAGGAGCTGGTGGCCCAGGAGCTGAACGACACCGACCGTCTGATCCCGATTCCGCAGGAGATCCGGGACTTCTACAAGATGTACCGTCCGTCTCCGCTGGTGCGGGCTTACTGCCTGGAGAAGAAGCTGGACACCCCGGCGAAGATCTACTACAAATTCGAAGGCAACAACACCTCCGGCTCCCACAAGCTCAACTCCGCCATCGCCCAGGCCTATTACGCCAAAAAGCAGGGCCTGAAGGGCGTCACCACCGAGACCGGAGCGGGACAGTGGGGCACCGCGCTCTCCATGGCCTGCGCCTATTTTGACCTGGACTGCAAGGTCTATATGGTGAAGGTGTCCTACGAGCAGAAGCCGTTCCGCCGGGAGGTCATGCGGACCTACGGCGCGTCCGTCACCCCCTCTCCCTCCATGGAGACCAACGTGGGCCGGGCTATCAACGCGCAGTTCCCGGGCACCACGGGCTCTCTGGGATGCGCCATCTCCGAGGCGGTGGAGGCCGCGACGAGCCGGGAGGGCTACCGCTACGTGCTGGGGTCCGTGCTCAATCAGGTGCTGCTCCATCAGTCCGTCATCGGGCTTGAGACCAAGGCGGCGCTGGACAAGTACGGCATCGTTCCGGACGTCATCATCGGCTGCGCGGGCGGCGGTTCCAACCTGGGCGGCCTGATCTCCCCCTTCATGGGCGAGAAGCTCCGGGGCGAGCGGAATTACCGCATCGTGGCGGTGGAGCCGGCCTCCTGTCCCTCCCTCACCCGGGGCCGGTTCGCCTACGACTTCTGCGACACGGGCAAGGTCTGCCCCCTGGCGAAGATGTACACCCTGGGGTCCGGCTTCATCCCGGCACCCAACCACGCCGGCGGCCTGCGGTATCACGGCATGAGCTCCATCCTGTCCCAGCTCTATCACGACGGGTATATGGAGGCGGTTTCCGTGCCCCAGACGGCGGTCTTCGAGGCGGCGGAGTATTTTGCCCGCTGCGAGGGGATCCTGCCCGCGCCGGAGAGCTCCCACGCCATCCGCGCCGCCATCGACGAGGCGGTGAAGTGCCGCGAGGAGGGTAAGGAGGAGACCATCGTCTTCGGCCTCACCGGCACCGGCTACTTCGACATGGTGGCCTACGAAAAGTTCCACGACGGCAAGATGGAGGACTATATCCCCACGGATGA
>CACWLT010000015.1:1077-20193 GCA_902761695.1 uncultured Ruminococcus sp. | reverse complement strand
GAGACCTCTCCCGAGGACATCACCGGCATGAAGGCCGCTCAGGGTATCCTGACCGTCCGCGGCGGCATGACCTCCCACGCGGCCGTTGTGGCCCGCGGCATGGGCACCTGCTGCGTCTCCGGCTGCGGCGACATCGACATGCACGAGGATGAGAAGTACTTCACGCTCGCCGGCAAGACCTTCCATGAGGGCGACTTCATCTCCATCGACGGCTCCACCGGCAACATCTACGACGGCATCATCCCCACCGTTGACGCTTCCATCGGCGGCGACTTCGGCCGGATCATGGGCTGGGCGGACAAGTACCGCACCATGAAGGTCCGCACCAACGCCGACACTCCGAGAGACGCGAAGAAGGCCCGCGAGCTGGGCGCCGAGGGTATCGGCCTCTGCCGCACCGAGCACATGTTCTTCGAGCCCGAGAGAATCGCCGCGTTCCGCGAGATGATCTGCTCCGACACCGCCGAGGCCCGCGAAAAGGCTCTGGCGAAGATCCTGCCCTATCAGCAGAGCGACTTCGAGGCTCTCTATGAGGCTCTCGAAGGCACCCCGGTCTGCATCCGCTTCCTGGATCCGCCGCTCCATGAGTTCGTTCCTCAGGAAGAGCGCGAGATCGAAGCCCTTGCCGCCGCCATGGGCAAGTCCGTGGACGACATCAAGACCATCATCACCGGCCTGCACGAGACCAACCCCATGATGGGTCACCGCGGCTGCCGTCTGGCCGTCACCTATCCCGAAATCGCGAAGATGCAGACTAAGGCCGTCATCCGCGCCGCCATCAACGTGAAGAAGAATCATCCCGACTGGAACGTGAAGCCCGAGATCATGATCCCGCTGGTCGGCGAGATCAAGGAGTTCAAGTACGTGAAGAAGTTCGTCGTTGAGACCGCGGACGCCGAAATCGCCGCCGCCGGCATCGACCTCGAATACGAAGTCGGCACCATGATCGAGATCCCGCGCGCCGCTCTCACCGCCGACGACATCGCCGCCGAGGCCGACTTCTTCTGCTTCGGCACCAACGACCTGACCCAGATGACCTACGGCTTCTCCCGCGACGACGCCGGCAAGTTCCTGGGCTCGTACTACGACGCGAAGATCCTCGAGAACGACCCGTTCGCCAAGCTGGACCAGATCGGCGTGGGCAAGCTGATGAAGATGGCTATCTCCCTCGCCAGACCCGTCAATCCGAAGCTCCACGTGGGTATCTGCGGCGAGCACGGCGGCGACCCGACCTCCGTTGAGTTCTGCAACGAGATCGGCCTCGACTACGTGTCCTGCAGCCCGTTCCGCGTTCCGATCGCCCGCCTCGCCGCCGCTCAGGCCGCTATCCGTAAAGGGGAGGCTAAATAATCGGACAAGGCTTTGCCTCCGATTTGCGATCGATTCTGAAGATGCAGAGGCATATCGTAAAGAGCGTAAACAGTATTTTCGCAAAAATCAATACGAAACTCTGCATGTCGAAGTGATAATCTGACCCCAAAGCCCGGCTTTGAGAAATCAAGACCGGGCTTTTTTTTCACCCGAAAATGGCGATAGCCTCCCTATATCTCTCTGACCATTTGACCTTCGGAGAGTATTCTTAAGAGCGTAAAATAATGTGAGTTGGAAATAATTACCACCAATAAACCGGTTGTTTTTCCAATTATTACCTTATTTGCCTCCCCATTCCTCATTCTCATATTCTGTAGCCTTTACATAAGACCGGCTGAACATTGTCCCTTGCGGACTGTTTCAGTCGGTCTTTTTTCATTTTCAGACAGGAGGTTCGTCCCAGAATGAATACCGAATACCCGACATCTTCCCCAGGTGATATGAGTTCTCGCACCACGTTCTTCCCTTCTTCCGATTCTCTTGAGTGTGTCATGACCGTATCTTTTCTGAATGAGGCGCACCGGGCGTGCTTCGCTTTTTTCTTCTATCAGAATAGGCCTCGTTTAGATGATGGATTCAATACTCTTATGAATCAGGTGTACGCTTAGTATCATATGGTACAGGATAAAGCCTCAGTCCGCGTAAAACTCCCGCATATCCTCCAGCCGCAGGCAGCCGAGGGGCAGGCCGAAGCCCGCGCCGCAGTCCAGGGCGATGTGGCCCCTTCCCTGCCAGATCCTGCCCTCGTACGCCGGATCGATATGGAGCGTGGGCGTGTGTCCCGTGACAAGGATCCTGTCCGGGAAATACCGCCGCCCGTAGTCGCACCGTCCGTCGATGAAGTCCACGGGATCATAGTCGGACAGAGGCCGCCATTGTGAAAAATGCCCGATCCCGGCGTGGGCCAGCACATAGCGGACGCCACCTGCCTCGATCTCGTCGCAGGGCATGAACTCCCCCAGGTACTCCAGCATGTCCTCCCGCTCCTCCGGGGACAGGCGGCGGAAATCCTCCAGCGTCGCGCTTCCCCCGTCGGACAGCCACAGCCGCACGGCATCGAGGAACTCCGCGTCGATCTGCGTTCCGGCGTTTTCCTCCGTGATCTCCGTATTCAGCCGGGAGAGGATGATCCGGGCCACCGCGTCGTGATTGCCCAGAATGGGAAAGACGTTGACCCGCAGGCTCATGTCGCGCAGGATCGCCATGGGTTCCGGTCCCCGGTCAACCACGTCCCCCAGAACATAGAGGTCGTCCCGGTCGGAGAAGCGGATCGTCTCCAGCATCCGGATGTATTTGTCGTACTGCCCGTGCAGATCGGACATCAGATAAGTCATGACTTTCCTCCCTCGGTCTGTTTCCGTTTTCCCGCTTCCGGGACTTCGTATTCGTCCATGGCCCCGCGGTGAAGAACAGCTGAAAGCGCCCCCGGCGGAAGCATTTCCCCGCCCGGACGAGGAGCAGGACGACCTCCGCCCGGATCAGCGCGCCGAACACAGCGATATGCGCCATCCCGCCCCCCCTCAGGCCGCGTCGTCGGGGAAGAGGTCCCTGCGGCGGGGACGGGCGGATCTGCTTTTCCGGAGCAGGGGCAGGCCGTACTCCTTCTCGATGTAAGGCAGGATACGGAACAGCTTTTCGCAGAGCTTCCGGTCGGCGGGGTGGGCGGCGTAGTTTCCGAAGTCCAGCGCCTCCTCCACCCGGACGCCGAAGCGGTACCGGCTCCACAGGGACGCGCGGAAGCTCTGGCTGAAGAGGAAGTGCTCCTCCCCGGCGGCGGAAACGAAGAAATACAGCGTGCCCCGGACGGGCTGGGTGCAGCGGATGACGGCGTGCTTCATGTTCGTACCTCCGTTATACATCGTTAAGTTTTGATTATCCGGATCCCGGAACCTTCGGCCTGCAGGCACGGGCGGCGGCTTTCATCCGTTCGCGCATCCCCTCCCTTCACAGGATGCGCAGGGGTGAAAAAAAGAGATCTCGTTTCCCGGGATGGCTTCTTCGCTCTGCGGCCTCGAATGCATTTTCGGAATACTCAGATCTCTTGCTTTCTGCCCTCTCTCCCCTCAATTCGGAGAGAAAGGAGAAGTATTATATCACAACCCGCAGCTTCTGTCAATAGGAAAACAGAAAAATCGGATTATTCTCCATCTCTCACGCAGCTCGCCGGCAGAACCGCAGAAAAAACCGCCCGGACGAATCCGAACGGCTGTGTTGTCTGTATGGCGGGAAGGTTTCGGCTTCCGGACTGCTCCGGCATGCGGACTGTCTCCGGCGGGGCACTTTACTTCTTCATCTCCTCGGGCTCCCTGTACTTGTACAGCTCCTCCGCGGAAAGCTGGCTCTCGATGATGCGATTGAGATACTCGAAAAACCGATCCCGCTCCTCCGCCGTGAAGACGCTGTCGATCCGCGCGGACAGGGCCTGCTCGATCCCCTGCATATCCTCCCGCATGGTCTCGGCCTTCTCCGTGGCGCCGATGAGCTTGGACCGGGAATCGTCCGGGTTTGTCTTCCGCTCGATCAGTCCCTTCTTCTCCAGCGAACGCAGAATCCCCGTCACAGTGGGATTGGAGATCTGGAAGAAATCCTCGATGTCCACCTGGCGCAGGGAAAAGGCCGGACGGGCATAGAGCAGGTTCAGCACCTTGAACTGGGCGTGGGACAGACCGTAGGGAGCCAGCATGGCGTTGGCGATCTTATCGTTCTGGATATTCAGAAGACGGATGGCGATGGAGTAGTTTTCAATCATGTCGGTCTCCTCTTCAAGTATAGCACGCGATCGTTTCCCATCCGCATTATAGCACACCGAAAGCGCAGATGTCAAGAAGATGGGAACAATTTTTTAAAGAGGCCGTAGAAACACTCCCGTCCGTTTCCGGGTGCTCAGACCATATCCGCCACGTACCGCCCGGCGTCGGCGTCCAGAAGGAAGGTGCAGTTGGGATGGAGCTGCAGCACCGAGGCGGGGATGTCTTCCGTGACAGGCCCCTTCAGCATCCGGCGCACCATCTCGGCCTTGTGCTCGCCCTTGGCGATGAGGACGATCCGCTGGGTCCGCATGATGGTCCGGATCCCCAGGGTAAGGCCGCCGAGAGGGTAGTCCGGTCCCACGCCGGTCTCCCGCCGCACCCGCTCCTCAAAGACGGGATCCATGGGGGAAACCCAGGTCTCGCTGCCGAAGGGGGTTCCGGGCTGGTTGATGCCGATGTGGCCGTTGTAGCCCAGCCCCAGCATCTGCAGGTCCGCGCCGCCCCGGGCCTCGAGCGCCGCCTGGAACTTCCGGCACTCGGCCTCAAAGTCGTCGGACATGGTGGCGGGCATGATGAACCGCTCCTCCGGGATGCCGAGGGGTCCGGCGATCTGCTCTTCGATCATGGTCCAGCAGCAGCCGGGGTAAGTCCGGGGCAGATTGGTGAGCTCGTCCACGTTGAAGAAGGTGACGCGGCTTGTATCGAAGGGATACTGCCGGTAGATATCCGCCACGATGGCGTGCATATTTTTTGTGGTCTGGCCTGTGGAAAAGCCGATGACGGAATCGGGCTTTTTCAAAATCTGTCCGATGATTTCCCAGGCGGCGGCGACATCGAAGGACTGCTCGTCCTTCATGATTCTGATATCGAACATAGAACAACCTCCGGTTAAGGCAGGAAACCCTGCGGGTTTCCAAATCCATTAATCCCGCTGCGCACGGGAGGCGCCGGGAGGGACACCATCTCAGGCCGAAGGTGCCCCTCCCGGAGGTCCCCCTTGGCCGGGGAGCATAATCTTTGCTGCTCACATCTGAATCAAAAATCGATTGTGTATCCCATGTCCTCGCCTGAAGAATGCTCTGCATTCTTCGGGAGTTGCTCCGCAACTCCGGCGGACCACGGTATGTCAGTTGTAACATGCGTGAAATCCCATCAGAGATGGAATTCCACGGTTTCCTCGGGGGCCTCGGAAACAGCGATCGAAGCGCGCATGACAGGGGCGCGGTGGAGAGAAATGAAAAATGCCGTTTATTCTTCGCGCGGTTTTCGTTGATCGGTGAAAGCTAAGCGGTAAACGGTGTGCTTCTGCAAAAGCCTTCGATCCGTTACCGGTCACATACATTCCAGGGCTTCGAGGTAGCGGCAGAGGGAGCCGATCCAGATTTCGCGGTAGGTGGCGTTGTTGTTGCCGGGCCAGTAAGGTTCGTCCCCGTCCTCCCGGGTCTCGATTCCCACGGGGACGGCGCCCACGGTCTCCCCCATATGGACGGTATAAAGCCGGGAATAGTCGTGTCCCATGCCGTAGACCAGGGACTGGCCGAAGGGATTTTTGCCCCACATCCAGTAGAGCTGTTCCCGGCAGATCTGCGTAAGGTCCTCGTCGCCGAGATACCGCCCCGTCACCCCGGCGGCCCGGCCCATGGACAGGATCACCGCGCCGTTGCCCCGGAAGGAGAACCACACCGGGAAGCGCCGGAGGACAAATCCCCCGCCCAGGTCCCGTCCGGACATCAGCTGGGCCCGGTAATGCTCCTTTTCCGTGTCGTAATCGCAGGTCACGTGCATATAGGGGAAGAGCGCTCTGTCCTCCGCTTCTTCGATCCGGTGCACCCCGGCGGGGATCATGCCCCATGGCGCGCACTCCCGGGAGAGGAACCGCAGATACGCGCCGTACCGTCTGAGGCAGTCCTCCCACCTTGTCCGCTCCTCCGCCTCCGGGAAGGTTTGGCAGAGGGCGACCATGGCCTCCGGAAACTGGTGCTCCCTGGCCTGGTGGTTGAAGTGGACCGGCGTGGTCTTCGTCCCGTCCCGGTAAAAGAACCCGGCGAAAGGCAGCTCCCCCGTCTCCTGACAGGCCACGAGCAGCTCCCCGTGACGGACGGCGGTCTCCCGGTACGCCCCGTTCCCGGTGAGGGCGAAGAGGCGGCAGGCGGAGCGGATCAGCACGGCGTAATACTGGCTCAGCCCGCTGTTGTAGGTGTGCTCGAACATGTGGGCCGGCTCCACGCCCCGCTCGGCGAAGACCTTCTCCGCAAAGGCGAAATCCTCGACAGCCGCCCGCCTTGCGCAGACCGCCAGACCGGGATCGCAGTCCGCCAGAGCCAGGGCCGCGGCCGCCTCCGCACCGGCGAAGAGGAAGTTTTCGTAGGCGTGGTCGAACACCCGGCATGCCACGTCGTCGAAGGTGCCGAGCTTGTTGTCCGACCACCGGGTGGATCCCGCGCTGGTGGCCCGGAAGCCGTCGCCGAACCGGGTCCGGAGGATGAAGTCCAGCCCCCATCCCGCCTCCTCCATGAGCCGCCCGTAAAGCAGGGGATTATCCCGGCAGCGGAGGGCGTTGGCGCAGAGAGCTTCCACGGTTTCCGCCGTCTGGGCCGCCTGCTGGGAGGTGTCCCCCGCGTCGTGCCAGCCCCCGTGGAAGGGAACGGTCTCCCCGTTGTGCTCCGCCAGAAAATCCAGATGGCAGGCCCCGTGCTTGCCAGGAACGGGGAATCCGCACCGCTGGCAGAAGAGGAAGTTCAGGGCGCGCCACCTCGCCTCCTCCGCGATCTCGTCCCCGATGACGAAGGGCTCCGTCTCAAGGTCCCCGGCCCGGAGGCGGTAGGTCCCCGGCGCGCGCAGGGAGGAAAAATCCAGCACGGCGAAGCGCCCCCGCTCATTCTCCACCCGCCGCACGAGCCCCTCGAAAACCGTCTTCCCGTCCATATCCGTCACGGAGAAGCGATCGGCGTCGGTTTCGGCCACGGCGGTCTTCTCCCCGTCCGGAAAATACCCGGCGGAAGACAGGCGGATCCCGGGGATCGGATTTTCCCAGCCCAGAGTGTGTATGCTCTCCCTCTGTCCCGGATAGACCGCCGCGCCGGGATTTCTCACCACCCGCTCCAGCCGCACGTTCCGGAAGGCGTAGGACAGGACCTCCCCCGCCGCCGTGTCGTGACCGGAGCAGAAGACGTAAAACCGCAGTTCGTCCACCGCGTCCCGGCCCATGGAGCCGAACTCCCAGACGCAGTCGTTCCATTCCTCCGGGGAGAGATCGAATACCGCCGCCCCCTCCCGCCAGTACCGGTCCGGAACGGGCACCTCGCCGCCGCTGTGCACCGAAGCGTTCAGATGGAGCACCCGCTGTCCCTCGATCCGGGGCCTCACCTCGAACCGGAGCCGGTCGAAGCGTCCCCAGTCCTCCGGCGCGAAGCGGAACACCAGCTGGGCCACGCCGAAATTCCGGTAGCCCACATCCCCGGGGGTATCCTTCGGCCAGGGATCGCACCGCAGGGGAGCCGTAATGGTGTACGCCCCCTCCGCGCAGTCCACGCCCCCCGCCTCCGCCGATCCCTCCGCCGACGGGACCGCGTCGACAGCACGAACTTCAGCCGCCGGCGTGCGGACAAACCGCGCGTCAAACTCCCGCTCCCTGTGCAGGGGAAGGGGCTTGTGGATATACAGACTGTCTCTCAGCTCCCGCTCGAATTCCCTGTTCATACGCCCTCCCAAACGGCCGGTTTCTTTTCTGTATGATACAGGAAAAAAAGAAAAAAGTCAAGGCGGCGGAGGGAATAATACAAAAAGCCGCCGCTCGGCGCAGGATCAAGGCGATCCCCTGACGGAACGGACGGCGTTTTTCCGGATAAACCGGTCGTTTTTACTCCCTGTTCTTCAGCACAACCCCCATGTCGATCCGGTCGACGCGGCGGAGCAGGAGGCGGTTGATGACGGCATAGAGCAGCATGACCCCGCAGAAAAGGGCGGCGTATACCCAGAAGGGGATATGCAGATCGATGGCGCAGGGCACGTTGGACACCAGGTAAGGATAGGCGGCGTCCATGAGGATTTTGGCCAGGGGAATGGCGATGAGGGTCCCCACGGCGATGAGCACGGTGTTCCCGTCGATGAACAGCTTTCCCAGCTCGCCCCGCCGGTAGCCGAAGACCTTGAACAGGGCGATCCCCCCGGCGGACCGGTCGATCATGACCTTCATCATCAGATACATGACCACGCCCATGATGGCGGAGGAGGCGATGATCATGGTATAAACCATCCCGGCCATCAGGTTGACGAACACGTCCGCCGCACGGACCACGTCCTCCCGGGTACTGACCGCGTAAAGCCGTCCCGGATCGATCCCCAGATCCCGGTCGGAGTAGACGGCGTTCCAGTAGTCGTCCTCCGTCCCGAAGAGCTCCCGCATCCGGTCGATGTCCATGAAGACGGTGAAGGACGGCGCGCAGGTCACCACCCCGTCCACGGTGAAGGCGTAGGAGCGGTCGCTGTCGGGATCCTCCACGGTAAAGGAATCACCGGTTCCGAGCTCGTACTTCTGCGCCATGGCGGAGCTGATCTGCACCCGGGTCATGCTGTCCGGCGGATCCGCGTCGAAGAAGGGATTGTCCCGCTCCAGCCCCAGCACCGTCACGTCCATGTTGTAGCCCAGGACCTCCTTTTTCATGCTCTCGGCGTAGGCGGGATACCCACCGGCGGGGACCTCCTCTTCCGGGTACTTATAGAGATACATGTACGCGTATCTCGTGTCGGCCACGTTGTCCTGCCCCACATGGACGCAGAGGGTGTAGGCGTTGATGCCGATCATCATGAGCAGAAGGCACACGAAGATCCCCAGCACCACCCCCGCCGCGCTCCTGCCCTCCCGGAGCATCTGCCGGAGCCGGAACCGCCGGATGTAACTCATGCCGCCGAGCTCGACCCTTGAGACGTCCCGCCGCTTTTCCTCCCCACGGATCATGGAAAGGGCCGGAGCGGACAGACGGCGGCGGATCACGATCCAGTTCACCAGTACGGCGGTCAGGGGCGGCATGACGATGCCGTAGAGGATCACCCAGAGCTCCACCACCGTGTCGAGGGAGGGGACGGAGAAATAGGCGTAGGTGTCCGCCGTCTGGAGGGGAACGCCGAACCGGCTGTAGCCCAGAGCGGTACCGACGGCCCCCGCCGCCAGACAGACCAGGGAGGGCAGAACCAGATAATGGCGCAGAAGCTCCCCCCGCCGCACGCCCAGCGCGTACAGGGTGCCGATGACGCTCTGCTCCTCCTCGATGCCGTGGACCACGAAGACGCTGATGACGTAGGCCATGAGGGCGAGGATGATGACCCCGGCCAGAAGGCTGGCGTATTTGTTGATGATGCGCTCCAGAAGGATCAGAATCTCCCGGCTGGAGGCGGAGTCCAGAGCCCCCGTCGGCTCGTCGCAGAGCAAAAGCTCCGGATTCTTCACCACGGCCCGGGCGATGGCGCATCGCTGCTGCTGGCCGCCCGAGAGCTGGGACGGGAATTTCTTCACATGCTCCGCCATGCCCAGGGTGTCGAGCAGATCGTCCATGGGCAGAGGATGCTTCGACAGGTACTGGCAGACCTGCACGTTCTCCCGCACCGTCAGATTCGGCACGAGATTGTAGAACTGGAACACAAAGCCCAGCTTCTCCCGCCGGTATTCCGCCAGCCCTTCCTTCTTCATGCCGCAGAGCTCGGACCCGTCCACCCGGATGGAGCCGCTGTCCGCCGTTTCCAGTGCGCCGACGCAGTTGAGCAGCGTGGATTTGCCGGAGCCGCTGGGTCCGAGAATGGCACAGACCGATCCCTTCTCCACCGACGTGGTGACGCCACGGAGCACCTGTGTCCGGCTGCTTCCCTCTCCGTAGCTCTTCTTCAGATCCCTGATTTCCAGATACATAGCGCGGTCGTACCCCCTTGCAGTCCGTTGTATAAATTAGCCTTCGCTAACGATTATACCACGCCCCGCTCAAAAAAGCAAGGATCCGGGGAAAAGCCGTGAAAAAATCGACGCTTCAAAACAAATCCCGGGGAAAAACGCCCTGCCGTTCGTCCACGGAAAAACCCGGTTCCGCCGAAGAGAGTTAGTCCAATCAAACGTCCGTTCCGGAACGCCTGGACAAAAAGCCCCGTCCCCGGTTCATACTGCGGGACAGGGTCTCCCCGTCCGGGCCGAGGTCCCGGAAATCGAGGACAACGACGGCCTCCGCCCGGAAGAAAAACGCCTTCTTGAGGAAGCGCTTCCAGCTGGGGATGTGACGCTCTTCAGCCCGCTTGCCGGTGACAGGGCGGCTGCCGGCAGGATCGCGGCGAAGGTTCCGGGAATCCGCTGTTCCTGTCTGCCGGGGGAATACACCGGGCAAGTCCGGAGCATACTGAACACGGGGCAGAGGCGCGGCGGGCCCTGGAGCGGATGCTGTGACGGGAACGGCAAGTTTTCCGCGTTCCCCTCTTGCACTTTTGCCGGTTTTCTGCTATACTGTAACCAGGAAGAAAGTACCACCCGAATCGTCATGACTAGGAGGAAACTGCCATGAAAAACGAAAACCGCGACGGACTGCTGAAGACCCTGTTCGTGGTGATCGGCGCCCTGGTGAGCATCGCCGGCCTGATCGCCCTGGCCTACGTTCTGTTCAAGAAATACTTCCAGGTCACCTTCGAATGTGAGGGCGACGGCGGCATCGAGGAGGACGAGGATCCCTTCGCCGAGGATGAAGACAAGCCCTTCGAGCCCATCTGCTGCTGCGACGGAGACGAAGAGGAAGCCCCCGCTCCCGAGGAACCCGCCGAGGACGCGGAATAAGTGAAAAGCACCGCCGCAGTGATGTCCGGATTTATCCCGACACGCTGCGGCGGAAGTTTTTTCAGTGTCCTCATACTGCAGAAAGGACGTACAAAAAGCCTCCGCGCTCGGCAGAGGCTTTTGTTTATTTGAAGCGCAGAGCCTGCTTAAACTCTGTTCACGTGGATACCGCGCTCGTAGGGAGCGTAGTTCTCGATGCCCAGCTCCTTCATAAGGCGCTCGTAGGAGGCGTCGCGGAGCTCGTCGGTATCGGCGTCGAAGACGAAGAGCTTGTCCACGTTCTTGCCCAGGGTCAGGTCGGGGGCGTCCACGTTCTCGGCGGCCACATAGGCGTCCAGATCGTTGTAAACGTTCTTGTCGCGGGCGGCGGCCTGGGGATCCTTGGCCAGACGGTTCAGCAGCCTGCTCTTCAGCTCGGCCTTGGAGATGTGGACGAACACCACCACGAACTCGCACTCTTCCTTGTCGAAGAAGCGGCGGAACTCGTCGAAGGCGGGGCAGTCGCCCTGGGCTTCCTTCTTCAGCTCGGAGGTATAGGGGGCGTTCACGATGACGAAATCGTTGAACTGCAGGCCCTTGATGAGGATGTCGCGGGTGGAGTCGTACTCGGGATTCCGGATGAAGGCCTTGAAGAAGGGGGAGTGGCGGTCGCGCTTCTCCAGGGTGTCGCGGGAATAGGGGATCTCCACGGACTCCGGCACCAGCTGATTGACGGCGTCGAAGGTGGCGTTGGAGGTGGGTACAAGGTCGTCCTTGTCGAAGTAATAGCAACTGCCGCGGTTCTTGGCGATGTTCAGCGCCAGGGTCGTCTTGCCGCTGCACACGGGGCCGGAGACGATGACAAAGCGCTTCTTGAAGGACTTCATTTCATGCATGACGATGCTCTCCTTTTTCGGTTGAGTGGTTTCGGTTGACAGTGTAGCAGATTTCCGGGAAAAAGTCAAGAGCGGGATGCGCGCTCCGTCGTTTTTGCCAGACAGTTATCGTATGCTTCCCGCAAAAACCGTCGCTTTACCGGTTGCGGAAAGGGTCCGGCGGGAGTAAAATACTTTTGAATCCGTATTTTTTAAATGAGACGGCAAACCCGCACAGCCGCCGGAGCCATTCATCGCCTGGCTTCCGGACGCCGGATGCCGATTCCTTCAGCGGAGCTGTATTATCCCGGGGAGGTGTGCCTGTGCTGCGCCGGATCGCGCGATGCTTCTTCTTTTACGGAATCCTGGGCCTTCTGTGCTTTCCCTTAGGACGCGGACTGGCCCGGAGTGAGTTTCAGCCCCGCGCCTTTCCCTTCGCCCCCTTCTCCTGGGAGCGGGGAGGCCGGATCTACGCCCGCCTGCGGATCCGGGAATGGCAGGGACTTCTGCCGGACGTGAGCAGGCTGTTCCCGGGCTTGGTCCCCCGGAAGGAGCTGAAGGGCGGGGATCGGCCGGAGGACCGTCTGCGTCTTCTCATCAACGAATCCTGCGTGGCGGAGCTGACCCATCTGCTGCTCTGCGTGCTGGGGCTCTGGGCCGTCCATATCCTGCCGGGGAAGCCGGGGGTCCTGATTTGGGTGCTGTACGTGGTGTTCGGCAACCTGCCCTACATCATGATCCAGCGCTACAACCGGCCCATGCTGCTGAAAACCCTGGAGCGGCTCCTGGCCCGCAAGTCCGCACGCGCGTCATCCGAAGCCGGGGCAGCGGAGGAGAGCGGTCCGGAGACGCCGTCCTTTGAGGAGAGCAGCCCCGCCGATCCCGCTCCGGATCCGGAATGGGACAAAACCGCCGGACAGTGACCCCTCCCGCGTCTTGTACAGTTCCGGGCCTCCCGGACGCTGCGGAATTGGCCATTTTTCCGGTTTACATTTTCCCCGATGTCGGGTATAATATAGACTGAAGATAATTCCAAAGACTGCGACCGGAAAGAAAAGAGCGGTGCCGTCCCCAGAGAGCGCCGCCGGATCCTGTCCGAAAGGGCGTTCCGGCTGAAAGCGGCGCGTCGGTCCCTCCCACTGTGCATCCGCGAGTCGGCCCGGCGAATCCCTCCCCGCATCCGGAGGAGCGTAGCCGGACCCGCGTGACGGCGTTATCCGTCGACAGTAAGCTATAAATCAGAGTGGAACCGCGGTCAATTCGCCTCTGCCGTCCCCGGATGGGGAGCCGGCGGAGTGTTTTTGTTTTTCCCGGAAAAAGCAGAGGAAAAGCCCTCTATACCATCCCCTTTCCGCGCGGCGGAAGAATACTCTCCCGGAGGTTCGGAGCATGTCTAAAAAGAAGATCACCGTTCGTTTGAAATCCCCTCTGGCCAGGGCCGTGTACCGGGAGCTTGAAGAGCTGTCCGGGGAGCTGGACTCCATCATGGAGCGGGACCCCGCCGCCGTCAGCAAAACCGAGGTCGCGCTTCTCTATTCGGGCTTCCACGCCGTCCTCATGTACCGGGGCGCGCACCTGCTCCAGAAAAAGGGATGGGTGATGCCCGCCCGGGCGGTGTCCCAGCTCGCCAAATTTCTCACCGGCATCGAGATCCACCCGGGAGCCGAGATCGGGCGGGGCCTCTTCATCGACCACGGCACCGGCGTCGTCATCGGCGAGACGGCCGTCATCGGGGACAACTGTACCCTGTATCAGGGCGTGACCCTGGGCGGCACCGGCAAGCAGACCGGCAAGCGCCATCCCACCCTGGGCGACAACGTCATGGTGGGCGCGGGGGCCAAGATCCTCGGCGGCTTCACCGTGGGCTCCGGAAGCCGGATCGCGGCGGGCGCGGTGGTCCTGCGGGAGGTTCCGGAAAACGCGACGGCGGTGGGTGTTCCGGCCCGTGTGGTGCGGGTAGCCGGCCAGCCCGTGGCGGATCCCGATTCCCCGAAGCACTCCGGCCATCTCCCTGACTCCACCGCCTCCCTGGACCAGGTGAACATCCCCAATCCCGTGGACGCCGAGCTGGCCGCCCTCCGCCGCCATGTGCGGATGCTGGAGGAGAAGCTGGGGATGGAACCCATGCCCGACACGGAGGTCTTCGGTCCCGACGGCTCGGGAATCTGACGTGATCCGCTCCATCACATCGACAACACAGGAGGAGTCTCCATGATATGTCCCCATTGCGGGCGCGACCTGGACGAGGGCAGCCGTATCTGTCCTTACTGCTCCGCCGCGCTCCCCCAGCCGGATAACGACCGGCCCTCGGATAACGACCGGCAGGCCGGGAACAATAAGCCCGATTCCGATCCCTACGCCGGTTATGCCGTTTCCGCGCCCCGCAGCCCCGGGAATACCGCACCCGCCCCCGGCCGTGGGAAGGGCACTGCGAAAGCCGTTCTGGCCGTCGTCCTGTATATCGCCCTGTTCTTCGGGATCCAGTCCTGCGTCATCGGGACCTATATCGGCACGAACCTGGACATGACGGGCGCGGTTCTGGCGGCGGAAAAGGGGGATCAGGCTGTCTTTGAAAGCATTTTCGGGGAGATGATGCAGTCCGCGCTGGATCTGGTCTACCAGAATCAGACCCGGCTGCTCCTCATCGCCAACCTGACGGCCATCCTTGTCCTCTGCCTCCAGTTCCGGCTGAGGAAAAAAAGGCCGGTGGAGGAGTTCGCCCTCTACCCGGTGAGCCCTCTCCGTCTGATCCAGTTCGCCCTCTTCGGCGTCGCTCTCAACGGCGCGATCTCCATCCTGCTGGGCCTGCTCCCCCTTCCCGAGGCGCTGTACGCCGTGCAGGAAAACCAGTACGCCGCGCTGTACGAAGGCTCCCTTCTGATGAACCTGCTGTCCGTGGGCATCGCGGGTCCCGTCACGGAGGAGCTGTTCTTCCGGGGCATCCCCATGACGCGGCTGGAACCGGTCGTCGGCAGCATCGGGGCGGCGGTGATCTCCTCCCTGCTCTTCGGCCTGGCTCACGGCACCCCCCTCGCCATCGGATACGCCTTCCTTGTGGGCATGGTGCTGGCCCTGATCTACCGGAAATACCGCACCATCCTGCCGGGCATCGTGTGCCACTGCTTCTTCAATATGTCCTCCTACTGGATCCGTGAATCCTGGGAGGGGGCGGCCGTGGCCATCCTGGGCGTCGTCTCCGTCCTGATCCTGATCTCCACCTGGCACACCGCCGTGATCCGCTATCCCTCCTTCACCGACGTGGTCTGGGACACCGCCGGACGGATCCGGGTCGACGATCCCGCCCGTGCCGCCGTCATCGAGGAATGCCGCGCCGCCAGAAAAGACGGCCGCCTGGACATGGACGCCATCGAGCGCCTGTCCGGGGAATGGGACAAAGCCTCGGGCAAATCCGGCCCCGACGGCGGGAACGAGGAAAAATAAACAGACAGACCAGCAAATCAAAATATAAAGAGGAACCGCCATGAAACTCTACAACACTCTTACCCGCACCCGGGACGAATTCGTCACCCACGAGCCCGGGAAGTGCCGTATGTACACCTGCGGCCCCACGGTCTACCACTTCGCCCATATCGGCAACCTCCGCACCTACATCATGGAGGACGTGCTGGAAAAATACCTCCGCTATACCGGTCTGGACGTGACCCGCTGCATGAACATCACCGACGTGGGCCACCTGACCAGCGACGCGGACACCGGCGAGGACAAGATGCTCAAGGGCGCGCGCCGGGAGCACAAGACCGTCATGGAGATCGCGCAGTTCTACACCGACGCCTTCTTCGCCGACTGCGGAAAGCTCAACATCAAAATCCCCGAGATCGTCGTCCCCGCCACCTCCTATATCGAGAAGTTCATTCAGATGGTGACGGTCCTTGTGGAGAAGGGATACGCCTATATCTCCGGCGGCAACGTGTATTTCGACACCGCGAAGCTGGACAACTACTACGTCTTCGGCAATCAGGAGGCGGAGGATCTGGCCGTGGGCGTGCGCGAGGGCGTGGAGGAGGACGAGGCCAAGCGGAACAAGACCGACTTTGTCCTGTGGTTCACCAAATCCAAATTCGAGGATCAGGAGCTGAAATGGGACAGTCCCTGGGGCGTGGGCTATCCCGGCTGGCACATCGAGTGCTCCGCCATCTCCCTCTGGAATCTGGGCGAGTACCTGGATCTCCACTGCGGCGGCATTGACAACGCCTTCCCCCACCACACCAACGAAATCGCCCAGAGCGAGGCCTACCTGGGCCATCCCTGGTGCACCCACTGGTTCCATGTGCTCCACCTGAACACCGCCTCGGGCAAGATGTCCAAGTCCTCCGGAGAGTTTCTGACCGTCTCCCTGCTGGAGGAAAAGGGCTACGATCCCCTGGTCTACCGGTTCTTCTGCCTGGGGTCCCACTACCGCAAGTCCCTGGTCTTCTCCTGGGAGGGCATGGACTCCGCGAAGACGGCCTACAACAAGCTGGTTGCCCGGATCGCCGCCCTGAACCCGGACGACGCCTCCCCCCTGGACGAGGAGACCTTCGCCGCCCTGAAATCCCGCTTCACCGAGGCCATGGACAACGACCTGAACACGGCCCTGGCGCTCACCGCCCTGTACGACGTGCTCAAGGCTAAGACAAGCGACCGCACGAAGCTGGCCCTGCTCGCCGACTTCGACACCGTGCTGTCCCTCAATCTCCTTGAAGCCTCAGCGAAGGTCCGGGAGCAGAACAAGGCCGCCGCAGCCGCGAAATCCGCCTCCCAGGCCGGGAACGGCGAGCTCACCGTGGTCTGCCTGACGCCGGATGCCGGTGAGGAACTGAAGGCCGAGGTTGAGGGGCTGATCCGGGAGCGGGCCGCCGCCAAGAAAGCAAAGGACTTCGCCGCCGCCGACGCCATCCGCGACAAGCTGGCCGCCATGGGCGTGACCCTGAAGGACGGCAAGGGCACAGTGGAGTGGAGTGTGTGAAGCCCTGCTCAGGGCGTGGAGTCCGGCACGACTGCGTCGGTGCGGGGGACAACCAGCTCATGTCCGACTGCATGAAAAAAACAGACGCGGTTTTCCGAATCCGTTTCTTCGCAGCCCCGTACTTGCATCCGGGGGCGGGTTGTGGTATAATGGAGAGCCGGGATTACGGCAGCTTCAGAAGATATCCCTTTCCCCGGACCGCGAGGATCACCCCGTCGCCGAAGAGGGGGCGGAGCTTCTTCCGCAGGTACCCGACATAGACGTCCGCGAGATTGGAGCGGGATCCCGCCGGTCCGGCCAGTTCCTCCCGGGAGACGGTCTCCCCCCGGCGTCCGTACAGGATCCGGAAGCAGGCGGCCTCACGCGGCGTCAAGTGAACGGACTGCCCCTGCCGGGTGACGGTTTTCCCGTCAAAGGACACGGGCGGGCGAGCCTCCGCGCTGTCTCCCGTCCCCCTTTTCTCCGCACGGACAACAGGTGCGCCGGACTGCTCCGCCTCCATCGACCGGACGGCCTCCGTCAGCACGCGGATCCCCTCCTCGAGCAGGATCGGGACCGGAAGGAAGAACGTCCGCCCGCCGGATCCGCCCGTGGGAAAAGCCTCCCCGGACAGTGCGCGGGGCATGAGAAACACAACGCGTTCCCCGGGGGCCGGATCCGCATCCGTTCCGGGGACATAATCGGCGATCCGCAGAACGCCCTCCGGTCCCGATGCGCCTGCCGCAAATCCGCAGAGTGAAAGCAGCTCCTCCGCCGTCTCCCGCGTTCCGGGATCGGCAATCTCTTCCCGCACCGTCATTTTCCCGCCTCCCCTTTGTCCGAGTATGATCCATGATAGCACAGATCCGGCCCGAAGTCAAGCCGGGGAAAGGAGCGCAGGGTGAATCCCACCGACAGCACAGACCGGAGCCTTTCATCCGGTTCCCTGCCCGGCACCGATCGGGAGGCCACCTGCTGCTTCACCGGCCACCGGATACTGCCCGCGGACCGTCTGCCCCGGATCCGGGAGAAAACCGCCCATGTGGTGGACGTGCTGATCCGATCCGGCTACCGGTGGTTCGTCGCGGGAGGCGCTCTGGGCTATGACATGCTGGCGGAGCAGATCGTGGCGGACAAGCGGAGGGAGAATCCGGATATCCGCCTGATCCTGGCCCTGCCCTGCCGAGACCAGACGGGGGCCTGGCTCAGACTGCCCCGGGACCGCCGGAACGAGTGTCTCCGGGAGTACCAGAGACTGAAGGGTCTGGCCGATGAGATCCTGTACGTGAACGACTTCTATTTCGAAGGCTGCATGCGGGAGCGGAACCTCTGCATGGTCAGCCATTCCTCCTTCTGCGTAGCCTGCTTCAACGGCTCCTTCAAAAGCGGCGCGGGCCAGACCTACCGCCTCGCCCAGAAGGCAGGATTAAAGATCTACAACTGCTGGGAGTAGCGTGCGGCCCCGCCGTATCGATCTGTCATAAATTATTTTATATAAAGGAAGTACCACTATGAAAACTCTGAAGCCTCTCTCCAACTTCACCGGCACCCGTCCCGTCATCACCATCGTCATGGACGGCGTGGGACTGGCACCCGAATCCGAGGCCAATGCCGTCCGTCTGGCCCGGACTCCCAACCTGGACAAGCTCATGGCAACCTGCCCCTGGGTTCAGCTGAAGGCCCACGGCACTGCGGTCGGCCTGCCCACCGACGACGATATGGGCAACTCCGAGGTGGGCCACAACGCCCTCGGTTCCGGCCAGGTGTTCGCTCAGGGCGCCAAGCTGGTGTCCGCCTCCATCGAATCCGGCAAGATGTTCGCCTCGAAGGCCTGGGAAGAGCTCACCGGCGGCGTGAAGCAGTCCGGCGGGACCCTCCACTTCATGGGCCTGTTCTCCGACGGCAACGTCCACAGCCACATCGACCACCTGAAGGCCATGATCGAACGGGCCAAGAAGGACGGCGTCGCGAAAGTGCGCGTGCATATCCTCCTGGACGGCCGCGACGTGGGCGAGACCTCCGCGCTGGACTACGTGGATCCCTTCGAGGATTTCCTCGCCGGCCTGCGGGACGACTCCTTCGACGTGAAGATCGCGTCCGGCGGCGGCAGAATGAAGATCACCATGGACCGCTACGAGGCCAACTGGGCTATGGTGGACCTGGGCTGGAAGACCCACGTTCTCGGTGAGGGACGCCAGTTCGCCTCCGCCCATGACGCCATCGTCACCCTCCGCGAGGAGACCCACGCCATCGACCAGGACCTGGATCCCTTCGTCATCGCCGCGGACGGCAAGCCCGTCGGCACCATCGAGGACGGGGACAGCGTCATCTTCTACAACTTCCGGGGCGACCGCGCCATCGAGATCTCCAAGGCATTCGAGGGCGGCGCGG
>CACWLT010000015.1:0-1048 GCA_902761695.1 uncultured Ruminococcus sp. | reverse complement strand
GAGGGCGGCGCGGACTTTGATAAGTTCGACCGGGTGCGCGTCCCGAAGATCGTCTACTCCGGCATGCTGGAATACGACGGCGACACCCACGTGCCCTCCCGCTACCTGGTGGCCCCGCCGGAAATCACCAACACCATGGGCGAATACCTGGCCGACATGAAGATCCGCCAGTTCGCCATCTCCGAGACCCAGAAGTACGGCCACGTGACCTATTTCTGGAACGGCAACCGCTCCGGCAAGTTCTCCGAGGAATACGAGACCTACGAGGAGATCCCCTCCGACGTGGTGCCTTTTGAGCAGCGTCCGTGGATGAAGTGCGCCGAGATCACCGACCGCCTCATCCAGGTCATCGAGAGCGGCGAGTACGACTGCATCCGCGCCAACTTCCCCAACGGCGACATGGTGGGTCACACCGGTTCCCTGGAGGCCACCATCTGCGCTATGGAGGCCCTGGACCTGCAGATCGGCCGTCTGCTCCCCGTCATCGAGAAAGCCGGCGGCGTCCTGCTGCTGACCGCCGACCACGGCAACGCCGACGAAATGGCCGAGTTCGACAAGAAGACCGGCGCCGTGAAGCACAACAAGGACGGCTCCCTCAAGGCCAAGACCAGCCACACTCTCAACCCGGTGCCCTTCATCTTCTTCGATCCCAAGGGCGCGGACCGCTACACCGTGAAGAAGGACGGCAAGTTCGGCCTCTCCAACGTGGCGGCCACCGCCGTGAACCTCCTCGGCTACGAAGCTCCCTCCATGTGGGACGAGAGCATGATCGATATCAGATAAACGCCCCGCGCAAAGCAGGCAAAAGAGGAAAAGCGGCTCGCGGATTCTCACCGTCCGCCCCGCTTTTCCTTCTCTCTTTCCTTATGCAAAGGAAAGATTTCTTTCCATATAGTGTGAACACACTATAGTTTGGTTTCGGGAGGTATTTCATGTTCATCCGCGACGGCATTCTGTACCGCTCCTCGGTGCTTTCGGAGGTCCCGGGGGTGCTCCACGGCTTCTCCGGAAGGGAGGGCGGCGTCAGTACCCTTCCCCACACCCGCTC
>CACWLT010000014.1 GCA_902761695.1 uncultured Ruminococcus sp. | reverse complement strand
AACGACATCCGGCGCAACCACACCGCAGCCCACCTCATGCAGGCGGCTCTGCGGAAGATCCTCGGCGTCCACGTGGAGCAGGCCGGTCAGCTGGTGAACGCGGAGCGGATGCGCTTCGACTTCACCCACTTCGCCGCCCTCACCGGGGACGAGCTGAAGCAGGTGGAGGCGCTGGTGAACGCGCAGATTCTCGCCGCCCTGCCCGTGGTGACCGTGGAGACCGATATGGAGACGGCCCGGAAGGAAGGAGCCATGGCGCTCTTCGGGGAGAAATACGGCGCGGTGGTCCGGATGGTGAAGATGGGCGACTTCTCCGTGGAGCTCTGCGGCGGTACGCACTGCGCCAACACGGCGAACGTCGGTCTCTTCCGGATCGTCTCCGAGTCCTCCGTGGCGGCCGGTGTGCGCCGGATCGAAGCGGTGACCGGGCGCGGCGTGATCGCCCTGCTCAATGAGAAGGACGCCGTCATTGCCGAGACCGCGAAGGCGCTGAAGGCCGGATCTCCCGCCGACATGCCGACCCGCGCGGCCGCTCTGAATGGCGAGATCAGTCGGCAGAAGAAGGAGATCGACGCCCTGAACCAGAAGATCGCGGCCTCCCGCGCGGACAGCCTCCTGACCGGCGCCGTGCAGGTGGGCAGCGTGCGGCTGGTGGCGGCGGATCTCGGTTCTGCGGGCATGGATTCCGCCAGAGCCCTCTGCGACAGCTTCAAGGACAAGTACGCCGACATGGTGGTGGTCCTGGCCGTTTCCACTGGGGACAAGCTGAACTTTGTAGGCGCGGCCGGTCCCGATGCCGTGAAGGCCGGAGCGCATGCCGGCAAGCTGCTGGGCGCCGTGGCTGCGGTCACGGGCGGCAAGGGTGGCGGACGTCCCGACAGCGCGACCTCCGGCGGCAAGGACGCCTCGAAGGTAGCCGACGCGCTGGCCCAGGCGAAGGACATCCTGGCCGGGATGCTGAAATAAACCGAAGAACAGTGAAAAGGGATTGGCTCCGGGCGGGTCAGTCCCTTTTTTACAGCTCCGCTTGAATCCCGGATGCAGAACGGCTCTCTTGCGGAAAGGCCTGCGTTGTGGTATTCTATATACGACAGAAAAGCAACCGCTGTGTCCCGACAAGGAGGAACGCCATGAATCTCGGAACCGTCATCCGCACCGCCCGCCGGGCCAAAGATATGACCCAGGAGGATCTGGCCGGTCTGCTGGGCGTCACGCTGTCCGCCGTGAGTCAATGGGAGCAGGGCAAAACCATGCCGGACATCGCCCTGGTTCCCGGCATCTGCTCCGCTCTGGACATCTCCGCCGATATGCTCTTCGGCCTCGATCCGGGATCAAAGGAGGATAAGATCAGGGCCGTCATAGACGAGGCCGTGCGCATGGAGGAGCGGAACGAACCTCCCCGAAAGGTTCTGGCCCTGCTTGAAGACGCCCTCGCCGCTTACCCGGACAGCATGAAGCTGACGGAGCAGACCGCGTTTGTTCTCAGCGCTCTCTCATACAGCCGGGAAGAAACACCGGAAGACCGGCAGATTTTCGCGGACCGTTCTCTCGCGCTCTATGAAAAGATCCTGCGGTATTCGTCCGACGAGAATCTGCTGCAGAGCGCGAAACAAAGCCTGATTTACGGATACGGCAGGAAGGGGGATTTCTCCCGGGCCGCCGAGCTGGCAGAGACCATGCCGACCGTCTATATCGCGCGGGAGGAACTGCTGTTTTCGGTCTTCACGGAGATGCACAGCTTCCCGCAGTTCCAGTATTACAAGCAGTTTTTCATCAGGAGAGCGCTTGAAAAAATGACCTTCAACTGCCGGGACGAGGACGGGAAGCTGGTTTATAACGAGGACGAAATGGCCGCGATTTATGAAAAGAAGCTGGCGGTCATGGAAATCCTTTACGACGGGGATTATCTGCTCTCCTGGGGGGCGGTCAGCTTCGCCCACGCCGAGCTGGCGGAGTATTACGCCGCTCACGGAAATCCGGACGCTTCCCTCTCCCATGTTGTCCGTGCCGCGGAGGCCCTGGAAGCCTACTGCGCCTACCTCGCTCCGTGCGTGATCGAGGGACACACCCTCATAAACCCGGAAGAGACCGCCTCCTTCACCTGCCTTCTGTTCCGGGAGGGACGGGACGACACGGTGGGCGGGGGAGGCAGGCGCGACGCGGAGGATCTGCTCGCCAGGCTGGGAAAGCAGGTCTTCGATCCCATCCGGAGCTGCCCGGAATTTGTCACAGCGGAAGAAAAAATCCGGAGGCTTCTGCAATAGCCTCCGTCAAGAACAGGCCCATCGGTTGCCCGGTGAGCCTGTTTTGTTATTTTGTTTGTCTACGGGTGTTCCGCGGACCCTCAGCCCTTGTAGTCCAGGCGGGCGATGAGGCGGCAGATGGCGGCCAGATCGTAGCGGTGGAGGTTCCGGTTGCCGTCAAAGGTCTTGGCGGTGGCCAGATTCAGGGAGATGGCGTTCTCGCGGACGGTGCCCTTCCGGACCAGCTTGGTGAAGGTGACCTTGTTCAGATCCTCCAGCACCTCAAGATAATTCTTGATGATGGTGCAGGCCTGCTGGACATCGCAGTTTGCGGAGAGCTCGGTCTTCTTGGAGATGATGCCGTAGTTGACGGCCCAGGCGCGGCGGTCCTCATCGCTGTTCAGCTTGCCGGTGGTGTCGCAGAGCTCGGCCAGGGCGTTCACCAGGTCGCCCACGGTGATGCCGGTGCGGCCGGAGAAGTAATACTTGCCGTTCGTCTTGGTGTAGGGGCCCATGATGCCGCCCTCGGTGACGTATTCCACCGCAGACAGGTACTTGGTCTCCACGTCGGCGTAGGGGTTCTTCCAGGCAAAGGTCACCTCAACGGTATGGTCGGCGGTGAGCCCGGAGAAGGTGTAGGAGCTGACGGCGCCCTTGGATCTGCCGTCGATCTTCACGTCGGCCACGGCGTAGTTGCCGGAACCGGGGATGAAGTTGCAGATCACGGTATCCGCGTTCTTCGCGGTGACGGCGGCGGAGTAATTGAGGTGCTTGCCGTTCTTCGCGATGTCCACGGAGCCGTTGCCGCTGATCGTGGTCTTGATGGTATAATCCTTCAGGGAGGCGGCCTTCACAAAGCTGGCGCGGACGACGGTGTCATCCTCCACGTAGAAGGTCACCTTGTTGTTGGTCACCTTCACTTCCACGCCGTTGATCGTGACGGAAGCGAGGGCATAGCCGGAATTCGGATAGAAGGTGACGGTTCTCGTCTCACCCCAGCGGGCGGTGGAGGAGCCGTCCAGAACCGCTTCGCCGCCCGTGCCGGCAGCGATCCGGATGGTGTAGCCGCGGGTGTGGTAGCCGCCGTAATAGTAATCGTTCTCCACCAGGATGGAGTTCACGTGGCCGGCGGAGCACTCATAGCGCGCGTACAGATTGTCGCCGTCCAGGACGAAATCCTTGAAGAAAGCGGTCTTCGAGCAGCTCTTGGTGAGGCAGTTCATGTGATCCTTCAGACCGTACTCTGAGTAGGAAGGCTTCGCGTCCACATAAACCAGTCTCTGGCAGCGGGAGCAGTAGTAGATCTCGCAGTACTTGCCGTCCTTGATGCCGTCCTCCAGATACAGGAGCTGATCCGCCTTGCCGCAGGTGGAGCAGACAGTAGCGGTGTACGTCTTATCGGGATTAGAGGAGGAGCCGCCGGAAATCACGCCGCTTGAACCGCAGACGGGGCAGACCCAGTACACCTTGCCGCCGTCGATGTAGAAGAAGGCTACGCCGTCGCAGTCATCCTCGGGACAATAGGCGACCCAGCTGGTATACAGATCGTTGTACACCGTACCGGGCTGATAGGAACCGATGGCGCGGAGCACATCGCTGGGATCCACGGCATAGGTGGTAAAGGGCTTCAGATTGTCGGGGATATTACCGGACACCTTGCTCACGGTCGCGGCAAACGCGGCGGAGGAAAGGCCGACGACAGTCAGAAGCGCCAGCATGAGAGCCAAAAACTTTTTCATGGTATGGTCCTTTCTGAAGAACAGTTCGATGCGGAACGCTTTCATTCCGCCTACACAGCTTAGACGCCGTGCGAAGCGGAAAAGTTCCCTCTTTTTTGAAAATTCTGTAAAAAATTTCCGCGGAACCGGGATCCCGCGGAAGGTTTTCTGGTACGGACGGTCAGCCCCAGAGATTGCCGATTTTGCGGTACCGCTGATATCGGCTGGCCAGCAGAACGGAGATGCGGATTTTGTCCATATCCTTCAGGGAGGCGATCAGCAGCTTTTTCAGCTCCTTCGCGATCTGCTCGGGGCTTTTTCCTGCCTCCTCCAGCACCGCGTCCGCCACGCCCAGCTGTCTGAGATCCTCGGAGGTGAGGCGCAGAAGCTCCGCTGCCTCCTTGGCCCGCCCCGCGTCCTTCCAGAGGATGGTGGCGCAGCCCTCGGGGGAAACCACGGAATAGACCGCGTCCTCCAGCATGATCATTTTATCCGAGACGCTCAGGGCCAGCGCGCCGCCGGATCCGCCCTCGCCGGTGACCACCGTCAGGATCGGGATCTCCAAGGCCGCCATTTCCCACAGGTTCTGGGCGATGGCCTGCCCCTGCCCGCGCTCCTCCGCCGTGATGCCGCAGTAAGCGCCGGGGGATCCCACGAAGCAGATGACGGGACGGCCGAACTTCTCCGCCTGCTTCATGAGACGGAGGGCCTTCCGGTATCCCTCGGGGGACGGGCAGCCGAAGTTCCGCTTCATGCGCTCCTCCAGCGTGTCACCCCGGTTCATGGTGATGACCGTCACGGGCCGCTTGTCCAGATAGCCCACGCCGCCCACAATGGCTCCGTCGTCCCCGAAGGACCGGTCCCCGTGGAGCTCGATGAAGTCGTCTATGATATGTCGGATGTAAAACGTCCCCTGCGCCCGATCCGCTGCCCGCGCGGAAAGAACCTTATCGTATGCGTTCATGGTTCTTCCTCCTTATTTCGGCAGCTTTTTGTCCGCGGGGCGTTCCCGGGGCGTGTTGAGATCGATGAGCTCGGAGATGACATCCTTCATTTTCTTCCGTCCGATGATGAAGTCCGCGAAGCCGTGCTCCAACTGGAATTCCGCCTTCTGGAAGCCGTCGGGCAGCTTTTGTCCCGTGGTCTGCTCGATGACCCGCTGGCCCGCGAAGCCGATGAGGGCTCCGGGCTCCGCCGCGATCACGTCCCCCTCCATGGCGAAGGAAGCCGTCACGCCGCCGGTGGTGGGGTCGGTGAGCACCACCATGTAGAACAGACCCGCGTTGCTGTGCCAGCGGCAGGCCACGCTGATCTTGGCCATCTGCATCAGGGAGAGCACCCCCTCCTGCATGCGCGCGCCGCCGGAACAGGTGAAGCCGATGACGGGCAGGCGGTTCTCCGTGGCGTATTCGAACACCCGGGTGATCTTCTCACCCACCACGGTGCCCATGGAGCCCATCATAAAGCCGGAATCCATGACGAAGAAGGCGCATTTCCGCTTGCCGATCTTTCCGTAGCCGGTGACCACGGCGTCCCGCTCTCCGCTCTGCTCCCGGGCCTTGTCCAGCTTGCCGTCGTACTCCGGGAAATCCAGAGGATTGCCTCCCAGCATGGCGGGGTCCAGCTCCCGGAAGGAACCCTCGTCCACCACCAGCCGGATCCGCTCTCTGGCGCTCATCCGGAAATAGCCGCCGCAGCCCGGGCAGATCCACCAGTTGGACTTGAGCACGTCCTCGGGGGTTTCCCGGCCGCATTTACGGCATTTCAGCATGACCCGTTCCATTTATTTGTCCTCCGGTGCGGGTTTCTCTTCCGCGGGCTGCTCCTTCAGGGCGAAGGAGAACTCAGCCGTCACCGCGACCTCCCCGTTAACCCGTCCCACGCCCTTGGCGAACCACATGGGCTTGAAGACACGGGTGATCTCGCATTCGGTCTCAAACACGTCTCCCGGCTCCACGGGACGGCGGAATTTCACCTTATCCAGTCCGGCGTAGAAGGGGAGCGTGCCCTCCTTCATCTCGTTCTGCAGGCAGACGCAGGCGGACTGGGCCATCATTTCGCAGAGAATGACGCCGGGAACCACGGGATGGCCGGGAAAATGACCGTCCAGGAACCATTCCGTGCCCTTGATGAGCACCTTGCCCCGGGCGTGTCCGTTTTCGTCCAGCTCCGCTTCGTCCAGCAGCAGCATGGAGTCCCGGTGGGGCAGGAGGGATTCGAGTTCTTTTCTGTTCATGGAGGAAGCCTCCTCGGTAAATCAGTTTTATAAATCTCAGATCTTCCGCAGGGCGATGACGCTGTTGTGGCCGCCGAAGCCCAGGGAGGAGGACAGCGCCAGCGTGGGATCGGCCTTCACCGCTTTGTTCGGCGTATAGTCCAGGTCGCATTCCGGATCCGGGACCTCGTAGTGGATGGTGGGGGGGATGACGCCGGAGCGCAGGGCAAACACCGCCGCGATGGCCTCCGCCGCACCCGCCGCGCCCAGCATATGGCCGGTCATGGACTTGGTGGAGCTGATATGCACCTTATGGGCGTCCTCGCCGAAGGCCCGCTTGACGGCGTTGGTCTCGGTGACGTCGTTGAGGGGAGTTCCCGTGCCGTGAGCGTTGATGTAGACCACGTCGTCCCCGGTATAGCCCGCTTCCTTCATGGCCTGGGAGAAGGCGCGTCCGGATGCCTCGGCCTCGGGATCGGGAGCGGTGATGTGATGGGCGTCGCAGGTGGAGCCGTATCCGGCCACCTCGGCCAGGATTTCCGCTCCTCTGGCGACAGCGTGATCGTAGCTCTCCAGGATCAGCGCGCCGGCTCCCTCGCCCATGACGAATCCGCCTCTCTCCTTATCGAAGGGGATGGAGGCCCGCATGGGATCGGCGGACAGGGACAGGGCGGTCATGTTCTGGAAGCCCGCCACGGCCAGGGGATGGATGGTAGCTTCCGCACCGCCCGCAACAGCCGCCTCGCAGTAGCCGTGACGGATGGCCCGGTACGCTTCGCCGATGGCGCCGGTTCCCGTGGCGCAGGCGGTGGTGATGCAGATGCAGGGCCCCTTCGCGCCGAAGCGGATGGCGATCTGACCGGCGGCGATATTGCCGATCATCTTCGGAATGAACATGGGGGACACCCGGCCTGGACCGCGGGAAAGCAGCGTATCGTGCTCCTCCACGAAGGTCTCGAAGCCGCCGATGCCAGAGCCGTAATACACGCCGAACTCCGCGGGATCCACATTTCCCACGATGCCGGACTGCTCCGCCGCCTCACAGGCCGCCGCCATGGCGTATCTGGTGAACCGGTCCATCTTCTTCACTTCGATTTTGGAGAGGTATTTCAGCGGATCGAAGTCGTCCTTCACCTCCGCGGCCACCTTGACCTTGAAGTCCGCCGTATCGAAGCGGGTGATGGGGCCGATGCCGCAGACGCCGTCCATAAGGGCGCGCTCATACGTCTCAACACCGCATCCAATGGGGGAAACGATTCCCATGCCGGTTATGACTACCCGTCTGTCCATTCTGGTTCTCCTTAATGGTGAAATGGTCTGCTGGCGAAAATCCCGCCTTACATAGCCAGGCCGCCGTCGATGCGGATGACCTCGCCGGTGATATAGGACGCGGCGGGGGAGACGAGGAACACCGCCAGCGCCGCGATTTCCTCCGGCTGAGCGATGCGGCCCAGGGGGATCTGCTGGCGCAGGGGAGCGTCCTCGGGAATGTCCTTGGTCATGTCCGTAGCCACGAATCCGGGGGCGATGGCGTTGGCCGTGATGCCCCGGGAGGCCAGTTCCTTGGCAACGGATTTGGTCAGGCCCACCAGACCCGCCTTGGAGGAGGCGTAATTGACCTGTCCGGCGTTGCCCGTAAGACCGGCGATGGAGGCCATGTTCACGATCCGGCCGTACTTCTGGCGCATCATCTGGCGGATCACGTGGCGGGTCATGTTGAAGGCGCCGCCCAGGTTGATGTTCAGCACCCGGGTGAAAGCGTCCTCCTTCATCTGGGCAAGGAGGCCGTCCATGGTGATGCCGGCGTTGTTCACAAGGATGTCGATCCGTCCGAAATCCGCCGCAACGCGCTTCACCGTCGCCTCCGCCTCTTCATAGGAGGACACGTCGCACCGGTAAGCGCGGACGGTCACGCCGGTCTTTTCGGCCAGCTCCTCCGCTGCCTTGCCGGAGACCTCCTCCGGGCAGTAGTCCGCGATGGCGATGTCCGCGCCGCATTCCGCCATGGCCGTCGCGATGGCATAGCCGATTCCCCGGGACGCGCCCGTCACCAGCGCCACCTGGCCCTTCAGCATTTCGCCGGAATAAATTCCCATAGTCGTCCGTCCTTTCCCGTATCCGTTACGCCCGGATGGCTTCGACCGCCGCCCGGAGCGTTTCTTCGTTCTCCACCTGCAGGGCCGTCACCGTCTTGTCGATCTTTTTAATGAGGCCGCAGAGGGTCTTGCCGGGGCCGCATTCCACGAAGGTGTCCACCCCGTCCGCGATCATGGCCCGGACCTCGTCGACCCAGCGCACGGGATTCTTGATCTGTGCCGCCAGGATCCCGGCATATTCCGCAGGGTCCTCCGGGTACAGACCGCCCGTCAGGTTGGCGTAGGCGGGGATCCCGAGGGCCGCGAAGGAAACCGCCTCCAGCTCCGGGGCGAACTTCTCCGACGCCGGGGTCATAAAGGGGGTATGGAACGCGCCGCTGACCGGCAGATCCACCAGTCGTGCCGCGATGCCCCGCTCCGCGCAGAGGGCCTTGAACGCCGCCACGCCGGACGCGGTCCCGGAAATGACGGTCTGCTCCGGGGCGTTGTAGTTGGCCGGCCAGACGTTATCGATCCCGGCGCAGAGTTCCTCGATATCCCCCGGAGCCAAACGCATGACGGCCGCCATGGCAGGGGTGTCCGGCATGTTGTCCGAGGCCTCCGCCATATACGCCGCCCGTTTCAGGACCAGGGAAAAACCGGTCTCGGGGGAATAAGCCCCGGCGAAGGCCAGCGCGGGCAGCTCGCCGAGGGAGAATCCGCCCACGGCATCGGGGACGATCCCCGCTTCCCGCAGTGCCAGCGCCGCGCCGAGATCCGTGAGATACAGGGCGGGCTGGGTGTTGACGGTCTGCTTCAGCTCCTCCGCCGTGCCCCGGAAGGACAGCGCGGAGATGCCCGGTCTTGAGGCCTCGGCCATATCGTAAAGAGCGCGGGCAGCCGGGGAGCAGGCACAGAGGCTCTCCCCCATGCCGGGATACTGGGCGCCCTGCCCGGAAAACACAAACGCGATTTTTCCCATGGTTGTTTCGTACCTTTTTGATTGTTTTTTCTCAGTCCGTCAGCCAGCGGTCGGCGCCGCGGAGGATCTCCTCGGCTTCCCGCACCACGTCCTCGACGATTTCGGCCGCAGTCTGTTCCTCTTTGACGAGGCCCGCGATCTGTCCGGCCAGGTAGCAGCCGCCCTTTTCGTCCCCGTCGATGGCGGCCTTGCGCAGGGACCCCACGCCCAGGGCCTCCAGGTCCTCGTCGGAGATGTCGGTGTATTCCACCTGGGCATAATGGCGGGAATAGGGGGTCTTGAGGGAGCGCACCGTGTGGCCCAGCCGCCGTCCGGTGACGATGGTGGAGGTGTCGCTGGCCTTCAGAACCAGATCCTTGTAGTGCTGCGGGACGCCGCATTCCTTTGCCGCGATGAACCGGGTGCCCATCTGCACGCCGACGGCCCCCAGCATGAGAGCCGCCGCCAGACCGCGCCCGTCCGCTATGCCGCCCGCCGCAACCACCGGGATCTTCACGGCGTCAACCACCTGGGGGACCAGGGGCATGGTGGCCGCTTCCCCGATATGGCCGCCGCTCTCACCGCCCTCGGCAATGACGGCCACGGCTCCGCACCGCTCCATCATCTTGGCCAGAGCCGCAGAAGCCACCACGGGGATCACCCGGCATCCGGCCTCCAGCCACAGGGGCATGAACGCCGATGGATTGCCCGCGCCGGTGGTGATGATCTCCACCTTTTCCTCCGCGCAGACGGCGGCGGATTCGGCGGCAGAGGGGGCCTGCAGCATGATGTTGACGCCGATGGGCTTCGACGTCAGGGCTCTTGCCTCCCGGATCTGTTCGCGCAGCTTCGTCCCGCCGAAGTTCATGGCGGAGATGATGCCGAGGCCGCCCGCTTCCGATACCGCCGCCGCCAGCTTTCCGTCGGAGACGTGGGCCATGCCGCCCTGGAAGACGGGGTAGGTGATCCCGCAGAGATCGCACAGAGGCGTGCGGATCACTTCGCTTCCTCCTCGACCTTGGCGACCAGATCGCCCACGGTCTTGCCGGCGTTGGCGGCCTCAACGGTCACGCCGAACTCGTCCTCGATGTCCATGAGGATCTCCACGATGGTGAGGGAGTCGATGCCCAGATCGGTGTACTCGGTCTCGGGGGTGATGTTCTCTTCGTCCTCGCCGGACTTATCCGCAATGATGGCTCTGATCTTTTCGAAAGTGGTCATGATTGGTCTCCTTTGTATGTGAAATATATTATTTGGGCTTGTTCCGCGCTCACCATCTCACCAGGGCGCCCGCAGAGGAAAGGCCCCCGCCGAAGGCCACCATGGCAACCAGATCTCCCCGTTTGATCCGCCCGGAGCGGTTGGCCTCGTCCAGGGCGGAGGGAACGCTGGCTGCGGCGGTGTTGCCGTACTTCTGGATGTTGACGATGAACTTTTCCGCGGGAAGGTTCAGCTTCTTCGCGGCGAAATCGATGATGCGGGTGTTGGCCTGATGGGGGACGATGAAATCCAGCTCCTCCGGCGTTTTCCCGATTTTCTCCGCCATGGACCGGATGTGGCCCACCATGGCGTTGACGGCGAACTTGAAGGTCTCCTGCCCCGCCATGAAGATCACGGGAGGACGCTCGCCCTCGGGGATCTGCCGGAAGGGGGACTGTCCCTGATAGGCCGGGATGTGGATCACGTCGGATCCGCCGGCGGTGTGCAGCTCGCTGACCAGGTAGCTGTCCTCCTCCGAGGCCTCGAGAACCGCCGCGCCCGCTCCGTCGCCGAAGATGACGCAGGTGGACCGGTCCGTCCAGTCCAGGAGTTTTGAAATGCGCTCCGCGCCGATGACCAGGGCCTTTTTCACCTGTCCCCGGGCGAAGAATCCCGCCGCCGTCTCCAGGGCGAAGATGAAACCGGAACAGGCGGAGCTGATGTCGAAGGCCGGGCAGGACGCGCCGATCGCCTGCTGGACCGCACCCGCGCAGGTGGGGCAGATATTGTCCGCCGTGATGGTGGCACAGAGGATCAGATCCAGCTCGGCCGGGGTGACGCCGCTCTGCTCGAGAGCTCGTCTTGCCGCCGTCTCCGCCAGGGATGCGGTGGTCTCGGTCACGGCGATATGTCTCTCCCGCACGCCGACCCGGGTGGTGATCCACTCGTCCGAGGTCTCCACCATAGTCGAGAGATCATCGTTGGTCAGGATTTTTGCGGGAACCGCGCTGCCCGTGCCGAGAAACCGAAAGCCCATGGGATGTCCTCCTCAGAATGCCGTTTTGTGAGCCGCGCAGCAATCGTTTTCGGTGCTTACAGTTCACTCATGGCAACTATTTCTTTTCGTTCCGATTATAACAAATTCCCCTCCCGCTGTCAACGGTTTTCCGGCGGCCGACTGTTAACAATTTGTTACGGGAACGGAACCGGGCAGCGCGGACGCCGGGTTTTTCGGGGATTTGACGGAAGTGATTCCAATACCTGAAGCATCGGCCGGGGCTATGCCTCCAAAACCTTCCGGAGTCGCGAAAAACACCTTGCAAACCGGCGGGTTTCATAGTATAATAAACACGCAAATTCACACTTTCCGAAAGGAACGTTTCATATGGAAAACAAAGAACGTCGCGTAGGGACCGTTTCCCGCGGCATCCGCTGCCCCATCATCCGGCAGGGCGACGACCTCTCCGTCATCGTCACCGACAGCGTGCTGGAAGCGTCAGAGGCCGAGGGCTTCGCGCTCCGGGACCGTGACGTGATCGCCATTACGGAATCCATCGTGGCCCGGGCACAGGGCAACTACGCCTCCGTGGACGACATCGCCGCCGACGTGCGCGCCAAGCTGGGCGGGGAGACCGTGGGCGTCATCTTCCCCATCCTCTCCCGCAACCGCTTTGCCATCTGCCTCCGGGGCATCGCGCGGGGAGCGAAGAAGATCGTCCTCATGCTGAGCTATCCCTCCGACGAGGTGGGCAACGAGCTGGTGTCCCTGGACGCGCTGGATGAGGCCGGGGTGGATCCCTATGCGGACGTGCTGACCCTGGAAAAGTACCGGGCGCTCTTCGGTGAGAACCGCCATCCCTTCACCGGCGTGGACTACGTGGCCTACTACGGCGACCTGATCCGGGAGGAGGGCGCGGAGGTTGAGATCATCTTCGCCAACCATCCCACGGCCATCCTGGACTACACGGGGCGCGTCCTCACCTGCGACATCCACACCCGGCGTCGCACCAAGCGGATCCTGAAGGCTGCGGGCGCCGAGATCGTGCTGGGTCTGGACGACATCCTGAACGCCCCGGTGAACGGCTCCGGATGCAACGAGAACTACGGGCTCCTGGGCTCCAACAAGTCCACCGAAGAAAAGATCAAGCTCTTCCCCCGCGACGCCCAGCCCCTGGTGGAGGCCATTCAGAAGAACATCCTCGAGAAGACCGGCGTGAAGGTGGAGGTCATGATCTACGGCGACGGCGCCTTCAAGGATCCCCAGGGCAAGATCTGGGAGCTGGCCGACCCGGTGGTTTCCCCCTTCCACACGGTTGGACTGAAGGGCACCCCCAACGAGCTGAAGCTGAAATATCTGGCGGACAACGACTACAAGGACCTCTCCGGCGACGCGCTGAAGGAAGCCATCTCCAAGTCCATCCGGGAGAAGGACGGGGATCTGAAGGGCTCCATGGCCTCCCAGGGCACCACGCCCCGCCAGCTCACCGACCTGATCGGCTCCCTCTGCGACCTGACCTCCGGCTCCGGCGACAAGGGCACGCCCGTGGTGCTGGTGCAGGGGTACTTTGACAATTACACCAACGACTGATTCCGGACGGGCTGCCGCTCACTCCCCGAAACGGGATGCACGGCAGTCCCTCCCTTTTTGAAAGGAGCATCCTCCATGCTGCACCGTTCCGATCTGTATCTGGCTCCCGCCGTGTCGCGGTCTGCCGTCAACGACTTCTTCGCCGCCTTCGCCCCCTTTGAGAACGAGATCCACGCCATGGAGATCCACCGGAGCGGGCAGCTTGTCCTGCGCATCGCCCCCGCGCCCTATTCCTGCTCGGACAAGCGGGAGATCTATTCCCTCTCCAAGTCCTTCTGCTCCACCGCCGTTGGGTTCCTCGCGGACGAGGGGAAGCTGGACCTGGACGCGCGGATCGTGGATCTCTTTCCGGAGTGCGTGCCGGAGAATCCCCAGGCCAATCTTCTGAAGATGAAGGTCCGCCATGTGCTGTCCATGAACTCCGGCCACGGGGGATGCGCCATGCCCGGCATGATCCGCTCGGGGAGCCGCACGGAGGACGAGATCCGGTCCTTCATGGAGCAGCCCCTCCCCTATGAGCCGGGCACCCACTTCGCCTACAACACCGGCGCGACCCTCATGCTCTCCCACATTGTGGAGCGGATCTCCGGCATGAAGCTGCTGGACTTTCTCACCTGGCGGCTCTTCATGCCCCTGGGGATCTCCGACGTCCGCTGGAACCGCACCCCGGACGGCGCGAATGAGGGCGGCTGCGGCATTCACGTGTCTGTGGACGACATCTCGAAGCTGGGGCTTTTATACCTGAACCGGGGCGTCTGGAACGGGACCCGGCTGCTGTCCGAGAAATGGGTGGCGGAGGCGACGTCCCCCATCTCCGACAACTCCATGAACGGCTCCCCGGACTGGTGCGCGGGATACGGCTTCCAGTTCTGGGTCAACGCCCGGGAGGGATTCCGGGGGGATGGCGCCTACGGTCAGCTCTGCGTGGTGCTCCCGGAGCGGGACATGGTGATCGCGGTGCAGACGGAGCTCGGCGATATGCAGCGGGAAATGGACCGGATCATGGAATTCGTGCCCAAGCTCTTCGACGCCGACGACACACCGGACTCCGCCCTGATTCTGCCGGAATACGCCCCCGTCGGATCGGCGCGGCGCACGGCGGGATTTGAGGACCGCTTCATCCGGCTGGAGAAGAACGCCCTCGGCTGGACGGGCTGCTATTTCCGCTATGACGCGGCGGCGGACGAAATGCGGCTGACCTTCTCCGACGGGGTCGACCAGTACGCTGTTCCCGCAGGCCGGGGGCACTGGGCGGAGAGCACGGTGGTAACGGCCAAGCTCAAGCCGAAGCTGGTGGATCTCATGTCCACGCCGGACCGGGAGCGCTGCCGCCTCGCCGCCTCCTGCACCGCGGAGGATGGAAAGCTGGTGTTCTCCGTCCGCTTCCTCAACTGCCCTCACCGGATGGAATGGACCTTCGCCCGGGACGGGGAGAACGGCTTTACCGCGAACTTTGAAAGCTGGGGCAAGCACGATCCCGGGATCTTCCCGGTGCGGGGGGAGATTTTTTAACTGGGGATATAACAGAACCGGCAGAGAGCCTTTGCAAAGCACCGGTCCGTACGTTCTCCCGGTCCGTTCCGTGCAGGGGCGTCCCGTGTGATCCGTTCCAGGTCCTGTGCTGAAAAAAGCCCTCCTGATCCTTTGCGATCGGGAAGGCTTTCTGTTATTGCGGTGCTTTGTGCGCGCAGACGTTATACGTAATACGGGTTGGGCTTGAAAAGGATGGCGAAGAAGTCGATGAACAGGCCGATGCCAAACAGGCCCGCCGTAAAGATATAGACGATGCCCATGAGGATCTTGCCCTCATAGAACTTGTGCCCGCCCACAAGGCCGAGGAAAAGCCAGAGCAGCAGGGCGATCCACTTGTTCTTGGGCTGACCCATGCGCCCGGCGTAGACCGCTCCGGCGTGGACATTGTTGTTGTTCGCGTTGTTGTTGTTGATGATGATCTGCTGAGGCTGCTGCTGCGGCTGATTCTGGTACACAGGCGCGCCGCAGAAGGGACAGGCCATGGCAACCTTGGCGATCTGCTGTCCGCAGGTGCTGCAGTAGATGGTCTCATAGTTCCGGAACGGAGGCTGCTGCGGATTCTGCTGGTTTATGATCGGCTGGGGTTGCTGCTGGGGCACAACCTGCTGGGGATTCCGGTACTGCTGCTGGTTCCCGGTCTGCTGGTACTGCTGGTTACCATACTGCTGCTGGTTCCCGGTTTGCTGGTTTCCGTACTGCTGATACTGCTGCTGATTCCCGGTCTGCTGATTTCCGTACTGCTGGGAACCGGTCTGATTATTCTGCTGGTTATCCATCTCGTTCCTCCGTACACAGCTTTGACTTGTTTTATTTTATCACATTCCCCGGTAGATGTCAACATACCGCCCGCAAGTTAAAGACGATTCCGCACGCACGATCCGCAGGAACGCGCCGCTCCGCGCAGATGACCTTTTTTCCCATTTCGGGCCGAATTTGCCGGGGATAAAGCTTCTGCGGCGCGGGCATACTGACGGCAGAACCGAACGGCGGAGGATCGAGCCATGAAACGGGAATTTTCATTTGCAGCCGCGCTGCTGCTTTCCGCCCTCGTCCTTTTTCCCGGGAGCGTCCGCGCCATTGGTGAGGAACGGCGGACGGCACTCTCCCCCGCCGAGGAACGGATACTGGCGGAAGTGCTGGCGGAGAAATGTCCGGAGGCGCTTTACGCGGCACGTGTGGGCATGGCGGCGGCGGTTCTCGGGCGGATGGAATCCCCCGCTCATCCGGACGGGCTCCGGGAGGTGCTGGCAGAGCTGGAAGGGGAGGGTTCCTTCGGCACGGTCCCCTCTTCCCCGCCGGAGGCTCCCGGATACTCGACGGGGAACGGTCTGCGCCGTCTGCTGCGGGGACTGAACAGACTGATCCGCGGCAGAAGGGACGGCGGGGCGCGCTGTTTCGAGCTGTCTCTTCACGCGGTGCGGGCGGCTGAGGACGGCGCGGATCCCATGAACGGGGCCCTGTCCTTCCGTGCGGTCCGGCTCTCCCGGGTCCGGGATTTTCTCTTCAACGACGCCGGGGAGGACGCGGACAGACGCCGGATCGCGGAGGAGCTGCGGGACTATCCCGTCATCGCGGGCAATGTGGGATTCCGGTGAGGGACTGCCGGAAACGAGAAAAAACAGGTCCGGCGTTTTTGAACCGAACCTGTTTTTACGTTGTAATCTCTTACAGAATCACTTCGCCCCAGACCTCACCGAACGCGCAGGCGGCGTTGGCTTCGTCGGTGTCGATGTGCATGGCGGCCTTGAACTTGGGGCTGACGCGGACGACCACGTCGCCGAACACGAGGCTGCGGCCTTCGGACTCGATCTTCACGGAGACGATCTGCTTGTCCTCAACGCCGAACTCCTTCGCGTCCTCGGGAGTGAAGTGGATGTGGCGCTTGGCGGCGATGACGCCCTCGGAGATCTCGATCTCGCCGCAGGGGCCGACCAGCTTGCAGGCGCCGGAACCCGCGATGTCGCCGGATTCACGGACGGGAGCGGTCACGCCGAGGGTACGGGCGTCGGTCAGGGACACCTCGACCTGGGTGGCGGATCTGGCGGGACCGAGGATGGAGACCTTTTCGATGGACTTCTTCGGGCCGACGACGGTGACTCTTTCTTCGCAGGCGAACTGACCGGGCTGGGAGAGGTCCTTCTTCTTGGTAAGGGTGTGGCCTTCGCCGAAGAGGATGGCGATGTGCTCCTCGGTCAGGTGGACGTGGCGGGCGCTGGTTTCAACGAGAACTTTTGCCATGGCTTCTGTTCCTCCGGTTGGATATGAAAATGGATTTTGATTCTGCATCCTTTTTATTATAGCACCTCCCGGCCGGGATGTCAAGGGCGGCGGGGAATGACTCTTGACGGATCGGGGCCTATGGTGTATAATAATGAAAAATCACAGACGGGATTTAGTATTGCCATGCCGAAAACCTACCACAACATCGGGATCCTGGCCCACGTGGACGCCGGGAAAACCACCCTGACGGAGCAGCTGCTCTTCCTCATGGGCGCGGTGCGGCGGGCGGGCTCCGTGGACGAGGGGACTGCCGCCACCGACAACCTGGCCGTGGAGCGGAAGCGGGGCATTTCCGTCCGCACCTCCACCGCCTCCGCCGAATGGAAGGGCGTCACCGTCAACATCATCGACACCCCCGGCCACGTGGATTTCGCCGGAGAGGTGGAGCGCTCCCTGGCCGCCCTGGATTACGCCGTAGTGGTGGTCTCCGCCGTGGAGGGGGTCCGGGCCCATACGGAGAACATCCTCCGGGCGCTGGACAAGGCGAGGCTCCCCAGGCTGGTGTTCGTCAACAAGATCGACCGGGCCGGGGCGGACATCGGGGCGGTGACGGAGGATCTGAAGCGGGTCACGGACGAGGCGCTGGTCCCCCTTTCGGAGGCGGAAAACGTCGGATTCGAGACCGCCGCGTCCCGTATTTTTGCCGGGGCGGATTTTGACCGCGCGGTGACGGAGGGGCTGGCGGATCTCTCGGACGAGGCGGCGGACGCGTTTCTGACGGACGAGGTGCTTCCCCATGACCGCGCGCTGGAGCTGCTGCGGGAGGAGATCTCCGGATGCCGGGTGACGCCGGTGCTGACGGGCTCCGCCAAGCTGGGGATCGGCACGGAGGATCTGCTGGACTTCATGACGGCCTGCATGCCCTCCGCCGCGCGCCGGGCCACGGGTGATCTCTCCGGCATCATCTTCAAGATCGAGCACGACCGGCAGATGGGCAAGATCTCCCACATCCGGCTCTTCGGCGGGAAGATCGCCAACCGGGACGAGGTCACCCTGCTCCGTCCGGCGGATCCCCGGCTCACCAATCCGGAGGGGGAGGAGGACGACGCGGTGGCGCTGGCGGAAAAGCCCCCCGTCTCCGAGAAGGTCTCCCAGATCCGGAAGTTCACCGGAGGCCGGTACACCGACGCGGGAGAGGTGGAAGGCGGGGACATCGCGGCGCTCTGCGGTCTTCCCTCCGCCCGGGCCGGTCAGTTCGTGGGATCCCTGGAGCTGGGGGAGGCCTCCCGTCTGGCCGCGCCGTTTCTGCGGGTCAAGGTCACCCCGGCGGACGGGGATGCCGAGAAGATCCCGCCTCTGGCCGCCGCCCTGGCCGAGCTGACGGAGGAGGAGCCCTACATCGACGCCAAATGGGAGAACGGACAGCGGGAAATCACCATCTCCACCACGGGGAAGATCCAGCTGGAGGTGCTGGACGCCCTGCTCCGGGAGCGGTATAACCTGGTCCCGTCCTTCTCCCCGCCCACGGTCATCTACAAGGAGACGCCCGCCCGGGAAGGCTTCGCGTACGCGGACTACACCATGCCGAAGCCCTGCTGGGCTGTGGTGCAGTTCAAATTCGAGCCCATGCCCCGGGGATACGGCGTGTCCTATCACGGGAAGCTGCCCTCCAATCAGCTCTTCTACCGCTATCAGACCCACATCCGCACGTCCTTCTACCAGTGTCTGGAGCAGGGGCTCTACGGCTGGGAGGTGACGGATTTCCGCTGCACGCTGGTGGGCGGCCAGCACCACACCATCCATACCCACCCTCTGGACTTCTTCGTCTGCACCCCCATGGCTTTCATGAACGGCCTGCAGTCCCTGGGCTCCACGGTGCTCGAGCCCCTTCTGAAGCTGCGGATCACGGCGGACGCGTCCCTGTCCGGGAAGATCACCGGGGAGATCATCCGGATGCGGGGGGAATACGACGCGCCGCTCTTCTTCGGGGATCAGGCCGCGGTGGAAGCCATCGTGCCGGTGTCCACCTCCATGGAGTTCCCGGTGAAGCTGGCCTCCTGGTCCTCGGGCCGGGCGGTCCTCTCCTCCTCCTTCCACGGCTACCGGGAATGCCGGGACGGAGAGGAGCACGTGAATCCCCGCCGGGGCGTCAATCCCCTGGACCGCTCCAAATGGATCCTCTGGGCCAGAGGCGCGTATCAGCTGTCCATTGAGGATATGTAATACTAATCTCAAGCTAAAAGGGAAACAGGACATGTAAAGGGGACTTTACGGCAGCAAAGCCCCTTTTACGTCAGCAGCAAAAAACAGCGGAGCGCTCCCACTGCCGGGAATGCTCCGCTGTTTTGATTTTCCGTCTTATTTCTTTCCGCCGAACAGGCCGCCCAGGGTGTTCTTGATGGCGTCCGCGATGCCGGAGGAAGAGGCGTCGCCGGTCTGGTTCACTTTGGCCTTGACGGTCTCGATGATCATCTTCACCTGATCGTCGGGCAGGTCCACGCCGAGAAGGCCCTCCACGGTCTTCACGGGATCCTTCTCGAACTTTTCCTTCATGGCCTTGTCGTCGGTGACCTTCTTCACGAGTTCTTCGATTGCCGCTTTGATATCCATATTGTTTATATCCTTTCCTGCATATAAAATGGTCAGTCGCTGTGGAGGGTGCCGTTTTTCGACGCCTGATTCATGAGTTCCCGCATGCCCTCCAGCTTGGAGGAGCGCTCGGACTCCGCCCGGTCTGAGAGAATGGTGCGGACCTCATTGGGATGCTTGATCCGTTTGATATCCACCTCGGGGGTGGACTGGTCGGAGGTGCAGAGGTGGATGGTCCCCAGCCCGAACAGCCGCTCCCGGAAGCTCTGGCGCAGGGTCACGTCCAGAATCCGGTACAGGCGGATCTCCTCCTCCCGGACGGTAAATACGCCGCTCCGGATGAACAGGCAGTTTTCGGTGAGGGTATAGGTGGTAAAGGTCCAGGGCAGACCGAAGAGGGCCCGCTTTTTTCCTGTCCAGAGAGGGGTTTCGGCCATGGCGCGTCTCCTTTCCGATGCAGAATCAGATCTCTTTCTCTTTTATTTTGTGCGGATATACTTCCGGATGAACGCCCCGGCCCGGTCGGCGAAGGAGGAAAGGACCTCCGCGCTCTCGTCGCCCAGGTAGTACCGGCGCATGATCTCCCCGTCCACCGCCGCAGCCCGGTCGTGGATCGGGAAGTAGTTCTCCATGAGGAAGGAAGCGTACTTCTGGAACCGGAACTCGCCCACAAGGCGGTATTCCTTCGAGATGGAGTCCACGGCCACGGAATACCGGTCCCGGATGGAGTTCACGATGTCGGCGCGCTCATTCTTATGGGCAAAGACGATGGTGGAGCAGATGTCGGCGTTGCGATTGTGCTCGGTGGAGCCGTGGGTATCGGTGGAGCCCACGATGGGATGCACGCGGCCCTGCCTGTATTCATCGTAGTAAATCGCCGTCTGGAAGCCGTTCTGCTCGTAGTAGTTCTCGCCGCCCAGCACCTCGAAGGCGTCGAAGGGATGCTTCTCCAGCATATAGCGGTTCAGGGGCTCCGGCACATGCCACATGTCGGCGATCCAGTAGGGATGCGCGTACACGCCCAGGCCGCCGCTCTCCCGGATCTTCCGGAGCGCCCAGACGCAGACGGAGAACCAGCGCAGATTCACGTCCGCCGGGCAGTCGGGATACTCCGCCTCGATGGCTTTCAGCTCTTCCTCGTACTGCTCCTCGGTGCGGACCTGGGGCGGGGTGACGCTGTCGTTCAGCCGTCTCTTGTCCAGGGCGCCGTCGGTTTCGGTGTAGTTGGGGGACCAGGGGAAGAGGCCGTTGACGGAGAAGGTGCCGCCCGCGTTGACGATATGCACGTCGGTGCCCCGCAGATGGACCTCCTCGCCGGGCAGGATATTCAGGGGGCACTTCGCGCCGGCGTAATCGGCGATGGCTTCCAGGGAGGGATAGTACCGGTGATGGTCGGTGATGACGCAGAAGTCGTAGCCCCGCATCCGGTAGTTGGCGCAGACGATGCCCGGGTCCTCCCGCCCGTCGGAGCGGCAGGTGTGCATGTGCAGGTCCCCCTTCAGCGGGATCCGGTCCGCCAGATCCGCGCCCACGGCATAGACGGACAGCTGGGCGATGCGGCGGTCCCCGGTCCAGATACGGATGAAATATTCGCATTCGGCCTCCGCCGTGAAGGTGAAGCGGAGACTGCCGTCCTCACAGAGGGGAGTGTCGAAGGGAAACTGGTTCCAGGCGGAGAAGTCGTGACGCGGGGAGCCGGAGTCCAGCCGGTGGAGGGTCACCCGCACGTCCGCAGGGAACGCCGCATGAGCGCCCAGTGGCCGGACGGTGATCTCCGTGGGCTCGCCCACAGGGAAAACCAGCGGAAATACGTCGTAATCGTAAAGCGTCTGTTTCATGGAAGCACCTCTTTATAACGCTGTTTATCCTTCCGTCAGCTGTTTTGATGGATCCCGGGGCGGCGGAGAGGATTTTTCGGGGATATTATACCAAATCCGCCGCCGGATTGCAAGAGATTTTCTCCGCCCGCAGGGAACCTCACCGACGGTGAACGTCATTCGTTCCGCAGAGCCTCCACGGGATCCTTCCTCGCCGCCAGTCCGGAGGGGATCAGGCCGGCCAGCATGGTCAGCAGCATGGAGATCACCACCAGCGCCGCGCCTCCCGCAGCCGGAAGACGGGCCAGGCCGCCGATGTCCGTCAGGTGTTTGATGATGATATTGGCGGGGATGCAGAGGAGCACGGTCACCAGAATGCCCAGGGCGCCGGAGCAGAAGCCCACGATGAGGGTCTCGGCGTTGAACACCCGGGAGATATCCCGCTTGGACGCGCCCACGGCCCGGAGAATGCCGATCTCCTTGGTCCGCTCCAGCACGGAGATATAGGTGATGATGCCGATCATGATGGAGGACACCACCAGGGAGATGGACACAAAGGCGATGAGCACGTAGGAAATCACGTTGATGATGGTGGAGATGGAGGACATCATGAGGGCCACGTAGTCCGTGTAGTTGATGACATCCTCTTCCTTCCCCTCCGCGTTCCGGTCGCGGTTGTAGTCCCGGATCATGTCGGCGATGGCATCCTTGCCGGCGAAGGTGCCGCTGTAGATGCGGATATAGTCGGGATACCGCCGGTCCACTGCCCCCAGCTCCTTCATGACGTCCTCATAGGTTCTCTCCGACACCACGGGGGGCATGTAGTCGATAAAGACCTTCGCAACGGTCCCGTCGTCCATCTGTCCGAGCGCGGCGTCCAGGGCGGCGGCCAGATCGTCCTGGGTCATAGCCCCCAGAGTGGCGGAGGCGTCAGCGGCATACCTTGCCTTCACCTGGGCGGCGACCATCTGCTCCGCCAGAGCCGACAGCTCCTCCTCGGACATGCCCGCCAGATAGGCGTTCACCGTCGCCTCGTCCATGCCGCTCTCCTGCATCAGGGTCTCGGTGAGCATGGGGCGCATGGCCTCCGCGGGCATGGACTGAAGCTGGGCCGCCGCCATCTCCGCCGCGTCCTCGTCCGAGAGGGAGGTCATGGAATTGGTGTAGGCGGCCGCCTTGTCCGCAGTGCTCAGCTTCTCCATGGCGGTGCGGATCGCCGAAGCCTTTTCCGCATCGGTCAGGCTGTCCGCGTTGAAGTCGTCCGTGGCGAAGGGCAGACCCAGCAGGATGTCGTTGTCCCGGTCCGCCGCCTGGGCCTTTGCCGCCGGGGAGGCGTCGGTCTTGTCCATGATGTGCCGGGTCAGGGACGGGAGATACCCCACCGCGCCGTTCAGGGACGTGGCAACGGCCTCCGGGTCGGGGCGGATGATGCCCACGATGGACAGCCGCTCACTGTTCTCCAGGGCCAGCTTCATGAAGGCCTCGTTGTCCCCCATGTATGTCCAGCCGTCCTCCCCCTCCTGCCACAGATCGGAGGGCAGGATCAGGGCGAACTCCGTGCCGATCAGGTCGTCGGGAGTGTAGGTCTCGCTTTTGATCTCGATCTCCTCCCCGCTGAACACGGCCTTCATGATCTCCCGGAATTCGGCGGAGTCCTTGATGCCCAGGGAGTAGAGATAGATGTCGTTGATGCTGTTGTGCTCGTCCACGGCCAGCACCAGCTCGTTCCAGTTTTCGGGCCATTTTCCGGCCACAAGCTCGTACTGCTCCTCCATGAGCTCCGGATTGTCGATCATCTCCTCCCACACGTCCAGGGAGTAGAAGCCCCCCATGCCGCCCCGGTTCCCGCTCTGCCCGGCCCGCATGCCGGCGAACAGGGAGGAGGGATTGAGCTGCACCGGCAGGCCCCCCTCGTCCTTCTCCGTGACGGAATACAGGGTCAGGGGCGCGCCGTAGCCGTAGGACACCGCCGTGGCGCAGCCGTCGAAATCCCCGCCCCTCTCGTCGATGAAGTCCATGAAGCGGGACAGGTTGTTGGTCTGCACCTCCAGGGTGGACATGGTCTCCATGAGATCCAGCGTCACGGTGTTGGAGCGGATCAGGCCGTCGTCCTCCCATTCCCCGTCCCCGGAGGCGGTCTCCCGGGCCTGGGTCATGGCGGTAAGCACGGAGGACAGATCCACGGTTTCCGCGTCGATGCGGATGGGATAGGCCGACAGCGTGTCCTCCTGCACCTTGGCGATATACTGGTTGATGCCGTTGGACAGGGACAGGATCAGTGCGATGCCGATGATGCCGATGGAGCCGCCGAAGGCCGTCAGGAAAGTGCGGGCCTTCTTGGTCATAAGGTTGTTCAGGGACAGGGACAGGGCGGTGAAGAAGGACATGGAGGTCCGCTTCCTCTTTCCCCGCACCTTTTCTTCATTCCGGCTCTCACGCTCCTCCGCCGTATTCTCCGCTTCCCCGTAGGTTTCGGCGGCCTCCTCCTCGGGGGCATAGGGATCCGTGTCGGAGAGCACCGCGCCGTCCAGCAGGCGGATGATGCGGGAGGAATAGCGTTCGGCCAGCTCGGGATTGTGGGTCACCATGATGATGAGCTTGCGCTCGGCCACCTTCCTGAGGATCTCCATGACCTGCACGGAGGTTTCGGAGTCCAGGGCTCCCGTGGGTTCGTCGGCCAGCAGGATATCCGGGTCGTTGACGAGAGCCCGGGCAATAGCCACCCGCTGCATCTGGCCGCCGGACATCTGGGAGGGCTTCTTTTTCAGCTGATCGCCCAGACCCACGGCCTCGAGGGCTTCCTTCGCCCGCTGCCTGCGCTCCGCCTTGGACACGCCGGACAGGGTCAGGGCCAGCTCCACATTGGAGAGGACGCTCTGGTGGGGGATCAGGTTGTAGGACTGGAACACAAAACCGATGGAATGGTTCCGGTAGGCGTCCCAGTCCCGGTCGGTGAAGCGGGCGGTGGGCACATGGCGGATCCGCAGCTCGCCGGAGGTATACCGGTCGAGACCGCCGATGATGTTGAGCAGCGTCGTCTTGCCGCATCCGGAGGGACCCAGGATGGAGACGAACTCGCTCTTCCGGAAGGACAGGGACACCTCGGACAGGGCCGTCACGTCTCCGGAGGGATAGATTTTGGTGATATGATCAAGCTGAAGCACGGATTACCTCGCACAAATCGGGATAGTACAGTATACCGCAATTGCCTTGGAAAATACAGGGTGAGAACGGTAAAAATTCCTTGTATAAAATGTAACGACGCGCGGCACGCTCCCGCCGCAGTCCGCTCACCCACGGGAAAGCCGCGCTGTTCCGTCGGATCCTTGACAATTCCGCCGCGTCCGGTGTATAATTTCCCTGTAAATCCGCCGGGGACGTTCCCTCCCACTGCCGAAACGGAAAGAAGGTTCGCCATGAGA
>CACWLT010000013.1 GCA_902761695.1 uncultured Ruminococcus sp. | reverse complement strand
AGGCGGGATCAATAATACCCGATAATATGCAAGAGCGGCTTGACCCATCCGTAAACGGACCAGCGGATCTGACCGAGGAGATATTGGGAATAGACGATAGTTCCGAACTCCTCCGCAAGGGCTTTTTCAATCATTTCCGCGTCAAGGCCCGTTTCCGCCGCCAGTTCCACCGCGCTCTTCGGGATATCCCATGCCAAGGCCCCGAGAATGCGCCAGTTGTCCTCCTTCGCAAAGCAGCGGCAGAAGGACAGGGCGTTGTCACGATCCCGTTCCGCCGGTATCTCTTCCGTGCTGGTAAAGACAAACATTCCCGGGGGATACAGAAGGCCGCCTCCGTCGGTTCCGTACGCCCAGAAAGCCGTTCCATTCCCGGGATACGACGCCTTCTGAATGTCTTCCGGCTCCTCCTCCGCTTTCTCCCAGCGGCAGAACCACGCGGCAAACGCAGCCACGGACGCCTCCCAGATTTTTTCGTCCGGAAAATACGGTTTGTCCTCCGGCGCGACATAATCCTCCACCGCCGAGACGATCCGGGTGAGCGACGGCTCCACGCCCATGAGTGCATCGACGGACACGCCGAAATATCCGGCGATCTTCGGCAGAAGCGCGACGTCCGGGCAGCTTTGACTCGACTCCCATTTGCTCACCGCCTGATTCGTCACGCCGAAGAGGCGCGCCAGCTCCTCCTGCGTCAGCCCTTTTTTCTTCCTCAGCGCCGCGATGTTTTCGTTCAGTTTCATGGCGTTTCCCTCCTGTTTCCGCTTATGCTCCTGTTCTGTCAGGTCCATTGTATCAGATCCGGAGTCCGGGCGCAAGAGAGCAGAGGTTGGGCGAAATAGATTTTTCCAACCGGAAGTTGGACAATTTGAGCCTGACTCACTCCAACTTCTTCCCCTTGGTTCTGTTCCTTTTCCTTACAGCCGCCCGTCCGTCCGCGCCGCTCTTCCACGGCAATCCGCCGTTGTGTCAAACGCCCGTCCAGGACGTCTGAAAGAGGACCTTTCCGCGTTCCCCGGATCGTGGAAGTTCTCCTCCCCGCCTCTATTGTGTCCACCCAACGGTTATGATACAATACGGACAGCGGGTGGGCGTATCCAGGCAGGCGGTGTCGAAATGGGAGACTGCGGACGGTTTTCCGGACCCCTCCCTCCTGCCCGTACTGGCGGACGCGCTCGAGGTGAGCATCGACGAGTTGTACGGCCGGGAAACCGCCAGCAGGGAGAGAGCGGTGAAAATCGCCTCGGAACTTCTCTCCGCCGCCCGATCCAACGAGGAAAAGGACCGCATCCTGTTTGAGCTCTGTGCCGACGCCTTCGGGAACCGGGTCTCAAAAAACAGCTATACCGGCCTTTCGCAGAGCGTGGACGGCCGCCTCTCGTACATGATCTGAACGAGACGGAAGGCGTGCTGCTTGCCGAGGGTCCCTTCCGATTCCTCAGCCTCGCGCAAAAACCGGAGAACGGCTGGGAGAGCGTCTGCCGGGACGGGAAAACCACGGAATTTCTCACAGCGGTCGGTGATCCCGACGTACTGAAATGCGTCTTCTGGCTTCTCGGACATCCGAGCGGGCGCATGGAAGCCTCCCTCATCCCGAAGCGGGCGGGCTCGGACGTTTCCCGAACCGATGAGATCCTCGCAGAACTCGAAAAAGTCGGAGCCGTCTCCGTTGAGACCTTTTCCGTAGATGGGGGCGAGCGGCGAATCGCAGACAACCTCGCTCCCGAATTCTATTTCAAGGGGCCGCTGCTCCTTCTGCTCTCGGCGGCATGGACCTGCGCGAACGGCCGCGCCTCCCGGTGGTATCATACCAACCGGTGTGGCCCGCCGATGAAGGCAGAGAACGGCTGAAGCGGAACGAAAGCGGCTCAGAGTACGCGGTTTTTTCCGACTGCGTCGGAACAGTCCGTGCCATGGCCGCGCTCATGATCCGGCGGCCGGAACATCCGGCGGTTGGAACACAGACGGTTTTCATCTGCGATCATACCCGGGTTCGGAGATAAGTGGTCTTATGCGGATCACTTATCTTTTTTTTCGCAAAAATTCCTATATTCAAAAAATCGGGGTCAATTCCCGCATGAACCGGACAAGGAACGGCTCCTCCGTCTCTTTTGTTGCATTTTTGTTACACCTGTACACCGCTCCTTGACAAGCAATCCGATCCATGGTACATTAACCGCAAACACAGCAATCGTATTCACCGTTTTTCGGCGAATAAAGCGGGAGGCGACTATGAACATTTCGGATCAGCCCGGCACGCTGTTTGACGCGGCGGCAGCCTGCTCGTGCGCGATCATGTCTGCGGAGAAAAAGACGGATAAAGGCTCCGCGTCCCCGCATCCGGCGGGATTGCCGGCGGGTCTGGACGAAAAATTCACGGAACAGGCGGCAGCGCTTCTTGACGAGATCGGAAAACAGACCTTCTCCTCCGCTGTTCTTCCGTTTTTCCGGCGGTCCGGGGGCGGTTTTTCCCCGGCTGAGACCTATATTCTTTCCCTCCCTGCGGATGCGGAGGAGGAAGCCGTTCTCGGGCGTCTGCGCACGGATCCGGCGGAACGCGCGCGGCTCAGGAGCTGCCTTACGGAAGCCATGTTCGGACTGAGTAAGATTTTTCAGTCCGGGAACCCTCTCCGGGCGGGGTGGTCGGATCCTTCTTCGGACGGGATCTCGGGAGAAGAGGCCGCGCTGCTCTCGGAAGCCGCTCTCCCGGTGAAGGTTCGTCTGGACGCTGCGCTCTGCCTGGCAAGGTTCTCCGACGCTGTCGACGATTTTTGCGGCGTTATGGAGCATACGCTTCCGCTCATCCGCAGGCTGCGGGGGCTTTATCATTCGATTCTGAGAGACACGGCGGAAGCGGCGATGTCCGGACAGTACGACGAGCTCTATCGCGAGACAGCCGGATTCAGGCCCGAGAAAATCCGTTTTGTCAGCGCTTCCCTGCTCTCGCCCGCCCTGTGCGAAACGGCGGGGACCGGGGATGTGCTGCTCTGCGGAACCGCACATGCGGAGATTCTTCTCGAGCGTTTCGAGAACGCGCATATCAGCACGGAGCGGTTTTTTGACGACATCGGAAGCGGACCGAGACGGCGGATCCTCGAAATTCTCGGCCACGGCGGGGAACGGACGGCCAGCGCTCTGTCACGCGAGACGGGGCTGCCCGTGACGACGACGCTGCGCCATCTGGAGGTTCTTTCAAACGATCTGCTGATTCGGGAGAGCCGCCGCTCGGGACTCAAGATCTATTATACCTTGAATACGCGCTATTTTGCCCGCGCCGCGGAAAAAGCGGAACGGTATCTGTCCTCCCTCTCAAGGGAGCCCTGACCGGGGAGCGCGGAAAAGGAAACGCGGAAAAAACGGGTTAATGCGATTTTTCCGCGTCAAAATCCGCCGATCCATGTCACAAATCGTCCCGCTCAAACGTCTATACAGACAGAGGAAACCTTCCCGCCGCGAAACAACGGTGAAAAGATGCTTTTGACTTACGAATATGGTTTATTTTCTATGTATGACCCTTTCGGAGGAGGGACGGAACCGCGTCCTGTCACTTTGGCAGGAGTACTGCGCCGCCCTTCTCCGGTATGCGAAAAAAGAACTCGGCCAGCCCGCCCCTTACGGGGAAGCGGAGGATATTGTCAGCGACGCCTTCGAGCGGCTGATGATCCATTATGAACGGTACGAAAACCTGACGGACGAGCAGATCAAGAGCCTTCTGATCCGCACGGTCCGGAACCTTTCCGTGGATGCGTACCGGCGAAGGAAGCGTCTCCCGGTTCCGCTGTCCGTGTCCGAACCCGACGGGGATGACGCCCCCGATTCGCCGCCCCGAAATCCGGAGAGACAGCAGCTGGAGGAGCGGACGCCGGAGGAAGTCGTCGTGTCCGAGGACAACATCCGCCGGATGAAGGCGATGATCCGGTCCCTCACGCCCGCTCTGCGCGACGTTCTGGAAATGCGGCTGATCGAGGAGCGGACGAACCGGGAGATCGCCGAAGAGCTCGGGATCCCGGAGTCCGTTGTCCGCCAGCGGTTCAGCCGGGCGCGGAAAACACTGAAAGCCAAATGGGAGGAAGAAGAGCATGGATAACGCGGACGTCTTCGATACCCTGATCACCCTTGCCCTCGAGGATATCATCCGGGAGGAATGGGAACAGATTTTGTCCGATCCCGGGATTCGCCCGGCAAGTCCCCGATTCAAGAGAAAAGTTGAACGGATCATCCTGAAAAGAAGGGGCGAATCGGGAAGGCGGTCCGTGTTCAAAAAGATCGGCATCGGCCTGCTGGCCGCGCTTTTTGCCGCCGTCATGCTGGGCGCAGCCATACCGCCGGCCAGAGAAGCGGTCGTCCGCTTTGTCACGACGTGGTACGACACGCATTTCGGCGTGCGGTATGAGGTCGAGGCGGACGAGCCGATCCCGACCATGATGGAAGAAGTGATCCTCCCCGCCTGGCTTCCGGAAGGATGGACGATCAAAGAGCTTTCTACCAGCATCGTCATGGCGGATCACATCCTCTCGGGGGAGGATGGCGAACGGATCCACCTCACCCAGCATCCGATCAATCCCGGCGATGAGACAGACTGGTTCGACAATACGGATGTCACGATCGAGACCGTTCTGCTGAACGGAACGACGGAAGCAAGGCTGTTTTCCTACGCCGACGGCAGCCGCATCCTCACCTGGGCGGACCGGTATGTGTTCATTCTGTCGTGGGTGAGCGAAACGGCAGACGCAGATATGCTTATTCGCATTGCCGAAAGCATGAATCAATCGAAAAGGTATTGATTTCACATGAAAATATTTAACAAAAGCACGGTTCTTCCGACAGCTATGAGAAAGAGAACAATCGGTACTTGTCTCCTGGCCGTTTTGGCGTTCTGTCTCGCGGCGGGAAGCCTGTTCACGTCCTGCAGGAAGGAAGCGGAAAGCGCGGAAACGGCGAACGGCCCCGTTCTTGTCGGTCAGGGGTGGGATTCCGCGCAGACAGACGTACTCACCGGAGTCTACCGCCCGGTCGATCTGCCCCTGCCCGAGGGTTACAGGGCGGGATATGAGACGCAGCAATGCACACCCTTCGTCGACCCGGAGACGGGCGCGATCACGGTGCTTCTCACAAGGATCGGGGAGAGGGAGGATCTGCCGCCCTACATCCTCGCGACGACGGACGCGGAGCACGGCGTTACGGAGACGGTCCCGCTGCCGGATCTCGGCGGGAAGAGCATCTCCCGCTGGGCGTTCGACGCGGAGGGACGGTGCTTTTTCACGGCCGGGAAGACCCGTGAGCAAAGCGGAGACGGCTTTTACGTCCATAGGGATATTTATCTCTACCGTTTCGATCCGCCTTCCGAAGAAAACACGGGCGGGACGCTTTCGGAGGGGCTGTACCTCAATCCTTTCTTCGGCGAGGGTAACGGATTAGATGTCAATAACTTCATCACGGACGCGGAAGGAAATATCTGGGTCGAGTGTTCCAACGGCGGCTTTTCGGGCAGGCGGATCGTCTTCACGCCGGAGCTGGTGCAGAAGACCGTAAAGGACGACCGCAACAACTCTCCGATGACCGCGGTCCCCGAAAGCGCGGGCGGCGGCGCGGCGGTGAAACTCAATTCCACGATCATCGGCGCGAAGCTGATAGCCCCGGACGGGACCGAGCGGAAGATCGAGCTGCCCGAGATGCCGGACCGCGTGATCTTCCCCTCGGACGGGGACGGGCGGACGTTCTACTACTCCTCGAATACGGGCGTCTGGAAGGCGGCTCTCGACGGGCGGGACAACGCGTCGGTGGAATGCCTGATGGACTTCGGCAATTCGAATGTGAAGACGAACGTGAACGGCGGCGGCTCCGACTGGTCCTATCTGCTGGCCGTCCTGTCGGAGGACTGCATACTCTTCACGGAAGGCAACGGTCTGACACTCTACACCGCTTCCGGAAATATCGATCTCTCGACGCTGAAGGTGATCGAGATCGCGCTGGGGGCGGAGGGGGGCTGGGAGGCGTTTCAGTGGCCCGATCTCATCGTGGAGTACAACAAGACCCACCCGGACTGCCGTCTGGTGGTGACGGACTACACCCTCTACAACAACGCGGAGAACCCGGACGGCGGCATCCGCAAACTCACCATTGACATCGTCACGGGCATTTACAGGCCGGATCTCGTGATCGGCGACTACGGCGGGGATCTCATGCAGGTGCTCGTGCGGGATCATATCTATGCGGACCTCTCCCCGTTCATCGACGCGGACGATGCCGTCAACCGGGACAATCTCTTCGACTGCGTGGAGCGGATGTTCTCGGCAGGGGAGGAGACATGGGGACTGGCGGCGGGCGTCGAACTCTGGGGGCCGTTCACGTCGCAGTCGATCCTCGACAAGTACGCGCCCGATCTGACGGAGGAGAGCGGCTGGTCCTTTGAGCGGATGCTGGACTTTGCCGAAAGCACCCCCGACGACGTGGTCTTTTACCACTCCCTCCGTCAGGACAACGCAGACAGGATCCTGCTCGGCCCGGACGGATATTCCGTCTTTATCGACATGGAAAACGGAGAGGCGAAGTTCGACAGCCCCCTCTTCCTGCGCTGGCTGAAATTCTGCGCCTCGCTCCCGAAGGACCTCGACGACTGGCTGAAATCCACGCCGACGGGCAGGCTGCGCGCTGCGCGGGACGACGCGGGCATTTATGACTATGCCTATCGGGACAGGATCGCCCTCCAGTGGATCGGCGTTTACGATATGAGCCTCGACAGAGCGGAATCCCTGTTCGGAACGAAGGACTGGGTCTTCCTCGGGCATCCCGGCGAGGGGCACAGCGGCATCGACTGTCAGGCAAGGAACGCCCTCGTCATGACGAAATGGTGCGCGGAAAAGGAGCTTTGCTGGGATGTGATCCGCATGTTCATGACCACCCCCGTCAGCTTCAACGGACTGCCGGCGCTGGAAAGCTTGTTCGACTATGATCTTGAACGGAGGAATCCCATGGATCACCAGGCGATCGTCTATTTCGACGGAGCCACGGTCGGCTCGGAACGCGACCCCGATCTGACCCCGGACAAGCTGACGAGGCCCGGCTACATCGTGCTCCCCGAGGAGCGGGATTTCGAGCACATCAAGCGCGTTCTGAACGCGGCCGGATATCCGATGACGGAAAAGGTCTCTTCCGACATCACAGAGATCGTCGCGGAAGAGATGTCGGCGTTCCTCGGCGGCGTCGGCACGGCTGAAGACTGCGCCGCAAAAATCCAGTCCCGTGTATCGATCTGGCTGGCGGAGAACAAGTAGATCCGCAGTGCTTGCCAAAAGACCGCGGACGGCGGATCTTTTATCCGAGTATTTCCCTGCATACAGAGAAACGCAATAACCGAAAGCACAAGACGAAAAGGGGGTGATCCCATTGGCTTTCAAAAAGAAAAAAGAAAAAGAAAAGAAGGAAAAGGACCCGAACGCCCTGAGCACGCGGCGGGTGCTATCGAATAACCTGTTTGTCCTGAAGCTCATCCATTCGGTAGCGCCGTCCTATCTGCCGACCTATTTTCTCTGGTCGGTGGGGAACGCGATCATCAATTTTCTCATGAATATCTGGCTGCTCCGGGAGATCGTGAACCGCTACGAGGAGGGGCGGCCCGCGTCCGAGGTGATCGGGATGCTTGTGGGGCTGATTATAGGGCAGATGATCTGGTACTGCCTGATCCAGACCCTTCCGGACATTGTCTATCCTCGTTATCAGCAGAGGATCGTGGAGCACATCCAGCGGGGGCTGTTTGAAAAGGCATCCGCGGTGGAGCTGGCCTGCTACGAGAACCCGGAATTTTATGACAAGTACGTCAAGGCCATGGACAACGCCTACGGGCGGTGCATGGACGTGGTCTACACGGTGGACGGGTGCATCTGGGCGGTCGTGTCCATCGTCTCAACGGGCGCGATGCTGTTCTTCATCGATCCCCTGCTGGTGGCGTTTTCCCTCCTGCCCCTATTGATCGGACTGATTCGGAACCTGCGCAACAAGGTCTCGAAGAAGCGGCACGACGAGCGGCAGAAGCTGGACCGCCGGGAGGGCTATGTGCAGCGGACCTTCTATCTGAACGAGTACGCGAAGGAAATGCGGCTCACCGGCTTCCCCGGCCTGATGCTGAGGATTTATGATAAAGCCCAGACAGACTACATCGCCCTGTGGCGGAAATACGGATTCAAAATGACCGTCCTGCGGCTGTTCTCGGATTCGTCCTCTGCCCTGACGTCCGCCGCCGCCATGATGTACGCCGCCTTCCGGACGCTGGTAAGCCGGTCCATGGGGATCGGGGACTGTCTGGTGGTGTTCAACTCCGTGGACGCGGTGGCGTGGAACCTGACGCGGATGGCGGAGGTCTTCACCGAATTCCGCGACCACGCCATGTACATAGAGGACTACCGGTATTTCCTCGAATACGAGCCGAAGCTCGCGGCGACGCCGGGCGGGAGAGAAGCGAAGTCCGGGGAGCTCCGGGCGGAACATTTGACCTTCACCTACGCGGGCGCGGAAAAGCCGGCGCTGAAAGATGTGAGCCTGACGATCCGCCCCGGCGAGAAGATCGCGCTGGTGGGGCACAACGGATCCGGAAAGACGACTCTTGTAAAACTCCTGCTCCATCTCTACGAGCCGGATTCCGGAGCGGTGACGCTGGACGGGATCCCCGCGGGAGAGTACGACGCTTCTTCCTGGCGCGACGCATTCACAACGGTGTTTCAGGACTTTAAGATGTTCTCGCTCTCCGTGGCGGAAAACGTCCTGCTCCGGCCGCTGAAGGACGGGGACGATGCTCTTGTGACCGAAGCGCTGAAGCGGTCCGGGGCGTGGGAGCGGGTGGAGAAGATGAAGAACGGCATCCACACCACGCTGACCAGGGAATTCGACGACGAGGGCGAAGTTCTCTCCGTCGGGGAGGCGCAGAAGGTGTCCCTGGCCCGGGCGTTCACCAACGACTCCCCCTTCGTCATTCTGGACGAGCCGTCCTCGGCCCTTGACCCCATCGCCGAATACAATATGTTTCAGAATATGCTCGACGCCTGCCGCGACAGAACGCTGATCTTCATCTCCCACCGCCTGTCCTCCGCCGTGCTGGCCGACCGGGTCTTCTACATGGAGGACGGTGCGATCACGGAGGAAGGGACGCACGCGGCACTCATGGCAAAAAACGGCAGATACGCCGAACTCTTCCGGATGCAGGCGGAAAACTACCGGGAGACCGAGGACGAGCGCGCGGCCCGGGAAGGAGGAAGCCGATGAAAAAGGATGAAAAGAAAGAGAAAAAGGAAAAGAAGATCCCCCTCGGGCGGACGCTGTACTGCAATTTCCTGATGCTCTCCAAAATCTGGCACATGACGCCGCAGTACATCGTGTTCATGGTGATCGTGGGCCTTGTCGGGGGCGCGGCAAGCTCGCTCGAGACGATCTTCACCTATATGCTCTTCAACGCCCTGGACGAGCCGGGGGTGACCTTCGGGCGGATGGCGCTGTATCTCGGGGTGATCCTCGGGGTGAATCTCCTGATCGGGCTGTTCTACGCATGGTATTACGAATACTACCAGACCGTGACGGACAAGAAGCTGCAGCACCGGATGCACGAGGAGCTGTTCCGGCACGCGCTGACGATGGATCTCGCGTGCTATGACGATCCGAAGTTCTACAACGACTACGTCTGGGCGATGGACGAGTCGAAGGGCCGCGCGGTGCAGGTGCTGGACGACACGGCGCGGATGATCAACTATCTCATCACCATCTCGACCCTCATCACCCTCATGATGCGGGTGGACGTGCTGGTCGGGTCCATCCTCTTCGTCGGAGCCGCGGCGGACGCCGTTCTCTGGGAAGTCGGCAACCGGTTCAATTTCAAGAAGAACGAACGCACCAAGCCACTCCACCGCAAAAACTCCTACGTCAACCGGGTCTACCATCTGGCGGACTTCGCCAAGGAGCTCCGCGTCTCCCGCGCCGGAGAGAATCTGGAAAAGATCTACTCCGACAGCGTGGACGGGATCGTGGAAGCAGAGGTCTGGAACGGAAAGCGGCGGTACGGTCTCGACCTGCTCACGGAGGTGATCGACGAGGTCGCGCGGTTTCTGCCCGTTGTGCTCCTGCTCTTCAAGCTCTACGACGGCACGGCGCAGCTCGGCGCGTTCGTCGCGTCCATCAACATCATCTGGAACCTCAACTGGTCCATGTACGATCTGGCGAAGAACCTGATCCGGATGCCGGAGAACGCCCGGTATGTTGAGAAGTACCTGAAATTCATGTCCTACCGCCCGACGATTTTGAGCGGGGAGACTGCGCCTGAACCGCTGGAAACGGTCGAATTCAAAAATGTCACCTTCTCGTACAGCCCGATAGAGCCGGAAGAAAAAGAAGAGAAGGCGGAATCGGAAAAAGAGGGAGAGGATAAACCTCAGTCCCCGAAAAACTCCCTCGAAGACGTCAGTCTGACCATCCGGCGCGGGGAAAAAGTCGCCATCGTCGGCTACAACGGCGCGGGCAAGACCACCCTGACGAAGCTGCTCATGCGGCTGTACGATCCGACGGAGGGAGAGATCCTCTACAACGGACGGAATCTGAAGGACTACGACATTCCGGGGCTTCGCGCGCGGATCGGGACAGTCTTTCAGGACTACAAGATCTTTGCCGCGACCGTTGCCGAAAACGTGCTGGGCCGGGAGTGCGCCGACGAAGACCGGGACGCCGTGACGGACGCGCTGACGAAAGCGACCTTCGCCGACCGGCTGGCGGAGCTGGAAGCGGGCATGGACACGCCGCTGACGAAGGAATTCGACGAGGCGGGCGTGAATCTCTCGGGCGGCGAGGCCCAGAAGGTCGCCATCGCACGCATCTTCGCCCGTCCTTACGAGCTCATCGTCATGGACGAGCCGTCCTCCGCCCTGGATCCCGCCGCGGAATACGAGCTGAACCACACGATCCTGGAATACGCCCGGGACAAGACTGTGATCTTCATCTCCCACCGCCTCTCCACCACCCGCATGGCGGACCGCATCCTCATGTTCGCGGAAGGACGCCTCATCGAAGAGGGCAGTCACGACGCGCTCATGCGGATGAACGGAAAATACGCCGAGATGTTCCGGCTGCAGGCGGAGAAGTACAGGGAGGCGGGGTGATAAAAGGATCTATCGGGATCACGGACGGCATACTGCCATGATCGATTCCGGGAATGCGGATTCTACGCACGAAGTTTTTATATTTTTCAAACCCCCATTGACAGTCATGCGAACGCATGATATAATCGAGGTGATAGAAAATCCAGAAGCAAACGAAAGGAGAACCCGCATGAAGCCAAAAACCTTCCTCATGAATGTCCTCTGGTCCTTCATCCCGATCTACGCCGGACAGTTTGTCGGATTCCTCGTCAGCTTTGCGGGGTACAGCTTCTTCCCCCTGTTCATCCGCTCGGAAACGGGGAGATACGCCGCCTGCGCCGTCTCCACGGTGATTGCCTGTCTCGCCGCCGCGTTCGTCCTCTGCCGCATCCGCGGGGAAGCCCACGCGAAAGAGCCGGACTACCGCCCCATCCATGATTTTCTCGCCTTCGCAGCCGCGGAGGGGATCTACATTCTCGTGATGATCCTGACGGGCGGGAGGACCTTCTCCACGGTCAACGTGCTCTATGCCTGCAAGGCCATCCTCGGGGAAAGCGCCGCAACGAACGAAGCGATCCGGGACAATTACCCCGGCCTCGTCGCCCTCATGATCGTCTGCATGAACGTCGTCACCCTCCCCTTCGCCTTCCTCGGCTTCGTCAGCGGGAAGAAGAAGCGCGAAAGCGACCGCGCGTCGATGCTTGGGGGGAGATAAGGGAAAAACGACGAGAGCATGAGAGAATCGGGAAGGCGTTATCGCATCACCCGCACCCCGGACGACACCGCCAGCGACGGATTCAAGATCGCCGAGAAGATGGGCGTCACGTTCCACGATCTGACTCGAACAGGCTGACAGAGAAAAAAGGAGGCTTCCCTTTGGAATTAAAAATCATACGATCCGGCGATCTTTCCGGTCTTTCCGCCCTCACCGAGCCGGGACAGCGCGGCAAGCTCGACGAGTACGCCTCCGAGCCGGAAAAGCTCTTTGCCCTCGAGAGGGACGGGAAGGCGGTGGGCTGGATGCATCTGCACATCCCGGACGAGGCGAAATACAGCGCGTTTGTTTACATCTATATCGTTCCGGCATACCGCAGGCAGGGGATCGGCCGCGAGGTCTACCGGGAGGCGGAAAAGAGGATCCGGCTCAGCGGCTGCGACTGGTGGTCCTCCTACCCGCCGTCGGAGGCCTCGGACGCCTTCTGCCGGGCGGTCGGCTTCACCTATACGAACACCAATCACTATATGGTCTGGCACGGCGACGCCCGGATACCGGATCTGCCCGCGGACGGCATCCGTCCCATAGAAGAGCGCGACATCCCCGAAGGTCCCGGGATCTGGAGCCGGGAATACGCGCGGATGCACCGGGAGCTCGGGATCCCGTACGACGAAACCGTTCCGACCGCGGAGCAGATCGAGCACGACCGGCGCGAAATACGCGCGCATCCGGAACGCTGGAACAATGTCTTTCTGCTGGATGAAGGCGGCGGTCCGGTGGCTTACGGCGCGGTATTTGAGGACGGAGACGGCGTCGGTTCCGTCGCTGTGGATTACGCGCACAGAAACCGGGGGTATGGCACGCGGATGACAGCCTTTCTCACCCGGGAATGCATCCGCCGCGGCCATGTGCATCCCTTCCTCTACTGCGAAGCCGGGAACGATGCCGCACTGCACGTCTACGAGAAGCTCGGATACCGCATAGAATCCAGCGAAACCGTGGCGGTCAAGACCCGCGCGTCGATCCGGGAGGAAGCTGAGCGGGAAAGAATCTGTTAACCTGTTTTCTCCCGCCCGGATCCCTTGACAAAGCGGTCCGGATATGGTAAAGTTAAAAAACAAAACGATTTCCCGCAGGGAGGTGTTTGTCATGAAGAAAAAGAAAATCCGGCGCGTCCCTGTCGCGGAATGCTGAAACCAGCACTTAATCACTTCCGACACGTTCGCTCCGGCGGGCGTGTTTTTTTGCGGGTTTTGCGCGCTCTTCCATTTCATTTCGGAAAGAAGGAATGCCCTTGAAGAGACTCAAAACCCTTTTTCGCTCCATGGAGGAGAAAACCGAAACCTATCATGCCATGTACGACGCGCCGATCTTCATTCAGCCGCCGACGGAAGAGGTTCCATACGGGGATAACGACGCGGTGTTTTACCGGGACGACGTCGCGTTTGTCATCGAATCCCCGCCGAAGAACGCGCAGGACCGGCCCGTCGTCCTCATCCGCATCCCGGCGGAGCTTATCGATCCCGCGCTTGCCGCAGAGCTCGTCGGACCGGCGGACGCGGAGGTGCCGGACGAGCGGACCGAACACCTCTTCGACGCGGCGGCGGACTTCTGTCTCCGGGTGTTCACCGGGCAGATCGACGCACTCAATGAAGCCCTGTACAACCGGAGCCGCCCGGACCGGGAAAACGGCAAGTATTACCTCTTCCATCCCGGCGGGGAGATCCTGCGGCGGAATACGGCCTTCTTCGCCGTCTGCCCGCAGCGGGATTACGATTATCTGACGGGGATCATGGTTCAGCTGTGGGATCCACAGGAGCACCCCTGCCCGCCGAAGCTCTGCCTGTGCTTCCGGCTCGAGGTCCAGCTTCCCTTTCACAAGCTGAAAAAGGCCATGACCATGATGACCTCCGACCTGCCCGATGCGGTTGATGAGTTTATCGTTTCGCTTGACCGGCAGGCCCTTCGGGAGACGCTCATCATGGCCGAGAAGCAGTTCCGCATGCGTCAAGCCCTCCGTTCCTCGCAGTGGTGCGCGTTCGTCGCGAACGGAAGCATTCTCCCCCGCGCAAAGGACGGCGTGAATCCGCTCGACGGAGCCGTGCCGTTCCGATCGACGCCGGAGGACGAGATCGAACTCTGCGGCGTCCGGGGCATGGGGATCCCGCGCGGGGTGACGGTCATCACGGGCGGCGGATATTCCGGCAAATCCACCCTCCTTGACGCCGTTGCCGCCGGGATCTACGATCACCACGCGGGAGACGGGCGGGAATACGTTCTGACGGACGAGACGGCGGTCTCCATCGCGGCGGAGGACGGACGGGCGGTTTCGCGGCTCAACATCGGGCCATTTCTGAAATCCCTGCCCGGCGGCAATTCCCCGGCGGACTTCACGACGGCGCACGCTTCCGGCTCGACCTCGCAGGCGTCGGGGATCATGGAAGCGGTCTCGTCCGGTTCGAGGCTGCTTTTGATCGACGAGGACCGGAGCGCGACGAACTTCATGATCCGGGATTCCAAGATGAAGGCCCTCATCAAAAAGGAGCCCATCACACCCTTCACCGACCGGGTGCGGGAACTGGCGGAGCACGGCGTCTCGACGCTCCTGGTCATCGGCGGCAGCGGGGAGTATCTCGGACCGGCGGACCGGGTGTATCTCATGGACGAATACCGCATATCGGACGCGACCGACCGCGCCAAGGAGATCTGGCGTTCGTCCGGCGAGGAGTGTGAAACGCCTCCGTCCTGTGACTGGGAGGTGCGCCGCGTCCTCACGGATGAACATTTCTCCTCTTATCCCGAGAACGGGTCGACGGAGCGGCTTGAAGCGAACGACATGGGCTTTCTTCTCATCGGCTCGGAGACGGTCGATCTGCGCGGCGTCTTCTCCCTCATGACGGACGCCCAGCGCAATGCCGCGGCGTTCATTCTGCGAGCGGTCATGGTGAGCCACCGGCCGGGACCGCTGGATTTTGCGTCAGAGCTGGACGCGGTGTACGAACGGATCCGCCGGGAGGGACTGCACGCGGTTTACACAACCTTTTTCACGACGATGCGCCTGCCGATGGAGCTGCCTCGCCCGATCGACATTGAAGCGGTGGTATTCCGGATGCGCCGGATCGGATGGAGGCAAAAAGAATAACGGACTTGTCCGCAGCATCCGATGAACGGGGGAAAAGATCGGGCGCGCGGATAAAACGGTTCCCCGATCTGCCCCAAAAGCCGATCGGGAAAAACCGCCGCCCTCCCCCCGCTAAAGCCCAGCACGTCCGAGACATAGGGATCGAAGGGAGAGAAGACCGTTTCGAGGCCATTATAGACCTTGCAGAGCGCGCCGGTCCCATCCTACTCGATCGGCCAGCCGCTCAATTCGAACTCGCCAAAAATCGGGGTCTGCGCGAGGATCACGGGGGATTCTCCCATGCGCTCCTGCCACGTCAGCCGCCATTCTGTCAGGGCGTCGGCATACTCGTCGGTTGGGATTTCCTGACCGTTCACAAAGGCTTTGTTTTTCTTCGTCTCATCAGCGACAAATTCCCCGTACCGCTCCGCCGTGAAGACGGTCCGCGCGGCGAGGGAACCCGAACCGGTGGTGAACGCGTGACAGACGATCTTCTCAAAGAATTCCGCGCCGTTCTGGGAGATGAGGAAGGTCTTGCCGTTGACGGAGAAGAAGTCCCCGTAAAAACCGTCCGGGCCGTGCGTTCCGATCGCCGCGCACCAGAAGCCGTCCGGATCGGCGTTGAGCGAAGCCGGGATCCCTTCGAGGGACGTGCAGAACGCCAGGACCTCGCCCCGGTTCCTGTCGTACTCGTAGATATCGAGCGGGTAGGCTTCCGTCGGCATCCGGTAGACGATCAGCTCGTTCCACCCGTCGCCGTTCAGATCGATCCGCCGGGTCGCGCAGGCAGCAAGATGGGACGTCATGTCCTCGAGTTCGTAATGCTCCGCGAGGAAGGCGGCGTAGGCGGCGTCGATCTCTTCCCGCGTCTGACGGATGAATTCTTCTGACATACTCAGTCCGTCCAACACACGGCGCAGTTCCGGATCGATCAAACGCGAGACGATAGCAGCCACTTCACACCGACGAACTTTCGATTCCGGCATGAAGGTCCCTGCTTCATCCACCCCCGTCAAAATGCCCGCGCGGTAGAGCTTGTACACATCCGCCGCGTTCGGTTTGTCCGGTGACAGCGAAAGATCGGGGATCGAGTTATCTGCGATGGCGTTGATCGGTGTCAGTTCCTTATCCGACATGGCGCGGGAAAGAAGCGACGCGCATTCGATCCGGGAAGCAGGCTGGGCCACATCCCCCGGTTCGCCGGGCATGATCCCCTTGTCCATGCAGTATTTGACGTACCCGTAAGACCACGGCTTGTCCGGCGGATTGTCGTATTCGTCGGCGGCCTTTGCGGAGCCGGTGTGGTAGATCGCGTGGATCCGGGCCGTGATGGTGTAAACCTCCGCCAGCGTGATGTCGGCGTCGGGAGCGAATCGGTTTTCTCCCACGCCGATCATCAGCCCGGCTTTCGATACGGTTTCGACGGGATCGAAGAACCAGTCCTCCGTCGAAACATCCGAGAAGGCCGGGGCTTGCGCGTCGGTTGCGAAGTTTGCGAGACTGCCGTCCGCCGCGAGAACAGCCGAGGGCAGAAGCGTGAGGGAAAGAAGGATTGTCATCATCAGGGGAATCAGGCGTTTCATGATGTACCTCCGTTTTTTCTGTTTGCGTGATCTGTGCAGGTTCGCCCGCGAATTAGTTTTGCGGGAGAATTATGTCATCTATGAGACGCCGTGAACATGAATTTTGTTCCGTCTCACCCCGCGAAGCCCAGTGCGTTCGGATCCTCGGGATCGAAGGGGTAGAAGACCGTTTCGAGGCCGTTGTAAACCATGTAAATCGCGCCGGTCTCCTTGTCCACGGCGAAGTGGAAGATGATCGGGAACCAATATTAGTCTTCGTCTTCCCAGGCTCCGACCTGCCGCTCGTCGGCCATCACCAGCCGCGTGGTGACAAAGCGCAGCCAGAGACTGTCCTCGACGCTGACGGCTCCCTCCGGCGTGGGATCGGCGTAAAGAGGCTCGAAGGGACCGTAGATGTTTTCATACGCCCGGACCAGCGCGTCGTGAAGCAGATGCATCGCCCGCTCCGGGGGAATCGTCTCCCGGATCCCCTCCGCCTTACTGACCCGCAAGGCGACGGATCTCAGCCGGACCTGCCAGTAGGTGTAATGATCCCGGTAGTTCCAGTACTGCATATCCCCCGGATAGACCAGCACAAGATCATAGCTCTCCCCGTCCGGCGCCGTCAGCGTCATGAGTTCCTCGTGGCGGGTCGGGTAGAAGCGGTCCACGGCGTGGGGGTACAGCGCCAGCGATCCGAGCAGGCCGGGCATGGTGCCGTTTTCCTGCTCTAACCGGTCATAGAAGTCGATCCACAGGGGGACCGGGTTGTCCGGGTGATCCGGATTATCCACCCACACGCCGCCGGTCCGGACAATCACGTTATCCTCCCATCCCGCGGGGTAGATCAGGCGGAACAGGGACACCCCGTCGGGCGTGCTCCATGACTGTTCGGTGGCGGTTTCCGGGTCCGGCCACGGATACCAGATCGGCCAGCCGCTGTTTTCGGATTCGTCCCACAGCGGTTTTTGATAGAGGATCACAGCCGAGCCGCCCTCGCGCTCCTTCCATGTCTCCCGCCAGTCCGTCAGGGCGTCGAAATACCCGTCGAAGGGGATCTCCTGCCCGTTGACGAAGGAGCGGTTTTGTTTGGCCTCGTCGTAGTAGAACGCCCCGCACCGCTCCGCCGAAAAGACGGTATTGGCCGCGAGAGAGTCCGACACGGTGGTGAAGGCATGGCATTCCAGCTTCTTCCACCATTCGGAGGCGTCCATGGAAATGAGATAGGTCTGATCGTTAATTGTGAAAAAGTCCCCGTAGAAGCCGTCGGGCAGGTCCGGATCGTGGGCCCCGATCTGCGCGCACCAGAAGCCGGAGGGATCAGCGTTAAGGGAGGACGGAATCCCTTCGAGGGTCGTGTGGAACGCCCGGACGATGTCGTATTTGCGGCTGTATTCATAAATATCCAGCGGATAGCTGCTCTCCGTCGGCATCCGGTAGACCACCAGCTCGTTCCACCCGTCCCCGTTCAGATCGATCCGCCGGGAGGCATAGGCCGCGAGATAGGAGCTCATGTCCTCAAGCTCGTAGTGCTCCGCGAGGAAGGCGTCGTAGGCGGCGTCGATCTGCTCCCGCGCCCGGCGGAGGTCTTCCTCGTACTGCGGTGCCAACGCCTTCTGCCGCTCGGCCTCCTGCCGTTCGTACATCGCTTCCAGCTCCTCCCCGGTCAGCTTCGGGGCTTCGGCGGACTGCTCCTGTTCGGGTTCATCCGCTGGCGTTGAGATTCCGTCGACACTGAACCGGATGGAGCATTCGCCGACGTATTCCGTTTTGCCGAAGAGGGTCCTGTTCCGCTCCGGGAGGGTGAGGTCGGCGCGGACGGTCCGGCCGTCCTCCGTCTCAATGAGGATCCGGGTCCCGTTCTCCCGGCTGAACGTACCGGGACGCAGTTCCTCCGATGCGGAGATCTCCTCGAGAGGGCCCGTCACCGCCGCGTCCGGACAGAGCTTCCATCCCGCCAGACGAAGGCCGCGTCCCCCCTCCGACGGCACGAACACCGCTGCGCCGAGGGAGAAGGGGGTATCGTCGCCCGCGTCTTCAAACCGCGTTCGGGCAGAGTTCCCCGCGGCGAACAGAACGGTGTAAATCCCATCCCGGCCGCGAACCGCTGAAAAAGCCTTCACATCCATGCCGGACACCGACGGGAGCTTCTCTCGGTACCGCGGCTCGACGGACAGCTCGAAGAAGGAGAGGTCTCCCTTCGGCACGGGCTTCTTCGCCTTCAGAAGCAGAAGAGCCACGGCTGTTCCGCGCTCGTCCGAATCCGATCTTACGACGAAAGCGAACCACACACGGCCGTCGGAAGTGGACAGGAGCAGATGATACGGGGAGCCGTTCGGGTGGTTCAGCTCCGTCAGGCAGTATCGGGCTTCCCGGATCGGGCCCACATCCTGCCCCGCGGACTCCTTCAGCATGTCCCGCAGGTCCTCCGCGCCGCCGATCCCCCCGGGTCCCGCGCCGGATGCTTCGCCGGAGACGATCCACTCCTCCATGCGCCCCATGTGGGACCATACCGCGGCATCCAGGCTGCTCACATACAGCCGGTCGTCCCCCGTAAACATCAGGAGAGCGCGGGAAAGCACCTCAAGGACGTCCTCATACTGCTGCTGCTCATACAGGTATTCGATCCTGCCGACCGTGTAGCGGGTGTGAGGAATCTCGGTGTTCCGCGCGGAAACGTTCACAGCAAGCAGGATCCCGGTGAACACCAGCACCACCGCCGCGGCGACGCTCACCCAGAGCACCGGCCGCTTATACAGCATCGCGTTCTTCACCCGGCCCGTCGTCTCCCCCTCTCCGAAGGCCAGGGCGGGTCCTCCGATCCGTCCGCGGGAGGCGAACTTCACAAGGGTTTTCGCATAGGCGGCCCGGATGTCGGCGTCGGAGGTGTCCTCCTGTCCTTCCATCCGGCTCATGAGCCGGTTCATGGCCCGGGTCAGCACCGCCTCGTCGCAGGACAGCTCCATATCCTTCCCGGACAGGGAAAACGCCAGCCAGACCAGCGGATTGAACCAGTG
>CACWLT010000012.1 GCA_902761695.1 uncultured Ruminococcus sp. | reverse complement strand
CCGCGCCGTTGCCGTACTGGATCGTATCGTCGATGCTGCGGATGCTCTCCAGAACAAAGGCCGCCAGCGCGCCGGATTCCCCCCGCAGATCGTCTCCCAGCGTTCCGCTGCGCTTTGAGATCAGAAGGGGCAGGATAACCCCCACCGTGAGGAAGGCGATCAGCGCCAGAAGCCCCTGTGCCCAGTGCCGGGAACCGATGAAGAAGCACATGACCGTCTCCGTCAGGACCGCGATGCAGATGGGGGAGATCGTGTGGGCGTAGAAGACCTCCAGAAGCTCCACGTCGGAGGTGATGAGGGAGATCAGATCCCCCTTGTCCCGCCCCTCCAGCTTAGCCGGACAGAGCCTGCGGAGGGCACGGAACACCCGGTCCCGGACGATGGCCAGAAGGGTGAAGGCGATATAGTGGTTGGTGCGCTGTTCCGCGAACCGCAGGACCGCCCGGACGAGGGCCAGGATCGGCAGAAGCACCCAGAATACGGTGAGGGAGCCCCCCTTCACGGAGCGTAGGATCGCCATGCCGCCGAGGATCGGGATGAACTGGGCGCAGAGGAATCCGGCGGTCCCCATGAGCACGGCAAGGATCATGAATCCCTTGAGGGGCTTCACCAGCTTTATCATGCGGAGAAGCACCCGGAGCTTGCTCTGTTTCTTATCCTTCATTTCAGACCGCCTCCCTTCCGTACTGCTCCAGCGCCTGCTGGGTCCGCCAGAGACGGGCATAGACGCCGCCGTGCGCCAGAAGCTCTTCGTGCCGTCCGCTTTCGACCGCCGCGCCGTTTTCCATGACATAGATCCGGTCGGCGTCCGTCACGCTGGCCAGCCGGTGGGAGATCATGACGACGGTTTTCTCCCCGGCCATGGCGCGGATCCGGGTGAGGATGGCCTCCTCGCTCTCCACGTCGATATTGGAGGCGGCCTCGTCGAAGATATACACCGGGGAATCGTGGAGAATCGCCCGGGCCAGCGCCAGACGCTGCTTCTGCCCGCCCGAGAGGTTCCCGGCGTTCTCCGTCAGCGGCGTGTCAAGACCCTGCTCCGCGTTCAAAAAGTCCTCCAGCGCGCAGTCCCGGACCGCCTGAAGGAGCCGCTCGTCCGACGCGCCGGGGCAGGCCGTGAGCAGGTTCTCCCGCACCGTGCCCTTGAAGAAGACGGACCGGGAGCCGATATAGGTGACGGCTTTCATGAGGCGGCTTTCGGGCACCGTGCCGACGTCCGCGCCGCCGTAGGCCACGAAGTCCATGATGGTGATGGAGTTGAGCTGCATGGTCAGCACGGCCATGGTGACCTTTCTGAACTCTTCGGATTCCCGGTTCATTTCCTCGTTCTTGATGCCGTCCGCCTGATAGGTTTTCAGGGTGGTCATGCCCTGGAGGTTCTCGAGAAAGGTGCTGCCCAGGCGGGTGTACTGGCCCCAGTATTTCGCGAGGATTTTTTTGGCAATCTTCTGGACCGTCATGATGGCCCCGGGAATGAGGGGCACGCAGACAAGGAGCACCGCAGCCGCAGTCCAGGAGCCCCCGAAGCCAAAGAGGAAGAACAGGGCCAGGGGCGCCATGAACGCGTAGAAGAACTGGGGGACGTACTGGCCGAAGTAGCTCTCCAGCTGGTCCACGCCCTCCACGGACTCCTGCACCAGCTCCGCCGTGGAGACGTGCTCCCGGTAGGAGACGCCCAGGGCGAGGAGCTTTTCATAGATCTTTTCCCGCATGACGCGTTTGACGGTGCGGGAGGCCAGATAGCTCATGCGGACGGCGTACCGGGTCGTGAAAAACCGCAGGAGCACGGTTGCCGCGGCGACGCACAGGGGAAGGGGGAGGTCGCTCACGCCCCAGGTCCCCTTGTACACGTTTTCCACCGTGACGGCGGCGGTCACGATCATGACGGCGTTCAGGCAGAGCTCAAGGAATTGCAGCAGGATGTTCCCGGCGATATACTTTTTGCTCTCCGGGCACATCCGCATCAGCCTCTTGTCGAACATAATCCGGTTCCTTTCATAAAATCACAAGGGCTTCGGTTTGCCCCGCCTCACCATGGTACGGGAAACGGCGGCGGATTGCAAGAGGTTATTTGTGAATATTGCGTTCCCGGGCAGCGTAAAAAGGAATAACAGCGTCTGTAAGCATTTGCGAACCGGAGAGGGCACGCATTTTCCGGGAGATGCTCTTGCACAGTTACGTCGGATGATGTATAATAAAGCCGTGCCGCGCTCCGGGGACCTGCCTGACGCGGCGACCGACTACGGGAAGGGGTCCGCCAATGGACAATCGGAACGAAATAAAGGAGCTTCTGGATCTGGCGGTGTCGCTGGGATACCGGCTCATGACCTGCGGCGCGGAGATCAGCCGGACGGAGGAAGCGGTGACGCGGCTTCTGGCGGCGTACGGTGTGCCGGGGGACGTTTTCGCCATACCCTCCTGCCTGATTGTGACGATCTGTCCGGAGGGGGAGGAGCCCATGACCCGGATGCGGCGGATCGGCCCGCACGGCACCGACGTGGACGGGATCGAGCGGTATTACGCCCTGGCCAGGCAGCTGTGCGCGGAGGTTCCGCCGCCGGAAGAAGCCCACGCCCGGCTGCGGGAGGTGAAGAACCATCCCGTCCGGTACCGCACCGCCGCGCTCTACGGGGGATACTTCCTGGCCGCCTCCGCCTTTGCCGTGTTCTTCGGCGGGACCCTGTCCGACGGGTTCTTGGCGGGGATCTGCGGGGTGCTGACGGGGGCCTTTCTCAGGATGATGACCCGGTGGAAGGTCAATTCCTTCTTTCAGACCATCACGGCGTCCTTCTTCATCGGCGCGGTGAGCCAGACCCTGACCCGGTTCGGGGTGATCCGTTACGCGGACGCCGCCGCCATCGGAGCCCTGATGCTCCTGGTGCCGGGGATGCTCATGACGGACAGCATGCGGGACATCATTTACGGCGACACGCTTTCCGGCATAAACAAGCTGGTGCAGGTCTTCCTGACCACTGCGGCCCTGCTTCTGGGAACCGGTGTAGCGCTGCGCCTGTCGTATCTGGCCTGGGACAGCACCTCCGTGGGGGTCAGCCTGGACGTGCCCTATCCCTGGTGGATCCAGACGGCGGCGACGGCTCTGGCCAGCGGGGGATACTGCATCCTCTTCAACATCCACATCCCCGGGATCTTCATCTGCATGGCGGGGGGCGGGCTCGGCTGGGGCGTCAGTCTTCTGGCGGGGCATTTCGGCGCGCCGGTGCTGCTGTGCTATTTTCTCGCGGCGGCGGCCATTTCCCTCTACGCGGAGATCATGGCCCGGATCCGGAAATTCCCGGCCTTCTCCTATCTGGTGATCGCCCTTCTGCCCCTGGTGCCCGGCGCGGGGGTTTATTATACGGTAGAATACCTCCTGCAGGGCGAGCGGGCCATGTCGGTGGAGCAGGGGATGCGGACGGCGGCCATGGCGGGCGTGCTGGCGGTGGGGATGCTGATGGTGTCCTCCCTGTTCCGCATGGCGGGCGTGGCCGGACAGATGAAAAAGCAGAAAAAGCGGGACCGGGCGGGAGACGGGGAAAACGGCTGAACCTCACGCCCGCTTTCCCGTTTTGTATTGCATTCCCCGATATGCTGTGCTATAATATACAATGTTGATTTATGCGCCCTCCCATCCGGGGAACGGCGCCGCGGAAGGAAGAGCAGATGAGCAGAGAAAAGAAAAAACTGGATCCGAAAATCGGGATCGTCGGCGGACAGGCGGTCCTGGAGGGTGTGATGATGAAGTCCGGCGACCGATGCTCCCTGGCCGTGCGGACGCCGGAGGGGAAGATCTCCCTCTACAACGTGAACAAGCCCTCCGTCCGGTCGAAGCATAAAATCGCCCGCCTCCCCCTGATCCGGGGCATCGTGGCCTTTGTGGAGCAGCTGAGCCTTTCCATGGACATGCTGACCCGGTCGGCGGACATGCAGGGCATCGATCTGGACGAGCCGGAGACCAAATTCGAGAAATGGCTGAACGACAAGTTCGGCGACAAGCTGATGAGCGTGATCACCGGTATCGGCACTGTGCTGGGACTGGTGCTGGGGGTGGGGCTCTTCCTGATGCTGCCCACCTTCGCGGCCAAGGGGATCGACGCCCTGACCGGCGGCTTCATCGGGGAGCACGCGGTCCTGCGGTCCCTGGTGGAGGGGCTGATCCGCATCGCCATTTTCATCGCCTACGTGTGGGGCGTCTCCCTCATGCCGGATATACGGCGGACCTATGAATACCACGGCGCGGAGCACAAGTCCGTGGCCTGTTTTGAGGCCGGGCTGGACCTGACCCCCGAGAACGCCCGGGGCTGCACCCGCTTCCACTGCCGCTGCGGAACCAGCTTCATCTTCGTGATGCTGCTGATCTCCATCATCCTCAATTCCTTCCTGACCTGGGGGAACGTGTGGGTGCGGTTCGCCTCCAAGCTCTGCATGATCCCGCTGATCGTGGGCATCGGCTTCGAGTTCATCCGGTACGCGGGGAGCCACAGCAATATCTTTACAAAAATCGTGTCCGCACCGGGCCTCTGGATGCAGCGGATCACCACGAAGGAGCCGGACGACTCCCAGCTGGAGGTGGCGCTGGCGGCTCTGAAAAACGCCATTCCCGTGAGCTTCGGCGGCGTGGTGCAGCCCTCCGGCATTCTGCGTGAGGACGGCGTTACCGAGCCCGCCGAACCGGAGAAGGAAACCGACGCCTCCGAAGCGGAGAAGGACGCCGATCCGGAAAACGAGGACTGAGTACTGTGAACCTCGGCGAAATCACCCGGCGACTGACTGCGGCCGGGATCGGGAACGCGCGGCACGAGGCCATGCTTCTGATCGAGCGGTTCGAGGGCGCGCCCTTTGCCCGGATCCTGGCCGATCGGGAGCGGGACTGGACCTCGCCGGAGCTGGCGGACGCCGTGAAGAGACGGGAGGAGCGGATCCCCCTCCAGTATATCCTGGGGCGGTGGGAGTTCTGCGGACTGTCCTTCCGGGTGACGGAGGACTGCCTCATTCCGCGGCCGGACACCGAGGTCCTGGCGGAGCGGACTGCCTCGCTGCTTCCCCCCGGCGGGCGGTTTCTGGATCTCTGCACGGGATCGGGCTGCATCGCCGGAGCCGTTCTGCATCTGACGGCGGACCGCGGGACAACGGGGCTGGCGGTGGAGCTGGTTCCGGAGACGGCGGCGCTGGCACGGGAGAATCTCGCGGCGCTGGGCTTTTCGTCCCGCTGCGAGGTCCTGACCGGGGATCTCTCGGACATGGAGGCTCTTTTGCCGTCCGGGGAGCGGTACGACGTGATCGTGTCCAATCCCCCTTATGTGACGGCGGAGGAGATGGAAAGCCTCGAGCCGGAGCTGTATCGGGAGCCGCGGGTCGCGCTGACGGACGGGGGGGACGGACTCTCCCTGATCCGGGCCATTATCGGTCTTTATCCGGACCGGCTGAAGCCCGGCGGGGTTCTTCTGATCGAGCACGGCTGGCGTCAGGCGGAATCCGTCCGCGGAATAGCCGAGGGAGCCGGTCTGACGTATGCGCCCCTTTACGACTACGGCGGAAACATCCGGGCGGCGGAGATGAGAAGGCGGGACGTCCGTTAATATTGAAATCATATTGAAAGCCGGATTTCTTCATCATGATTGACATTCAGATCTATGACACAACCCTCCGGGACGGAGAACAGACGCCGGGCGTGCATTTCGGGCCCCGGCAGAAGCTGGATATTGCCTTCAGACTGGCCAGAACCGGCGTGGATATCCTCGAGGCGGGCTTTCCGGCCTCGTCCCCCGGCGACGCGGAGGCTGTGGCGGACATTGCCCGGGCATCCGGCGAGGGGCGGCTCGGAGACATGACCGTTTCTGCGCTGGCCCGGATGCTGAAGGCCGACGTGGACGCTGCAGCAAAGGCAGTGGCTGAGGCCCGCCGATCCCGGCTGCACATCTTCATCGCCACCAGCGACATTCATCTGGAATACAAGCTCCGGATCAGCCGGGAGGAATGCCTCAGCCGGATCCGGGAATGTGTGGCTTACGGTCGGAACCTGTGCCGGGAGGACGGACATCCCGCTTTTGACGAGGTGGAGTTTTCCGCTGAGGACGCCACCCGGACCGATCCGGATTTTCTCGCGGAGGCGGTACGCTGCGCGGTGGACGGGGGCGCGGAGATCGTGAACATCCCCGACACGGTGGGCTACACCACTCCGGACGAGTTCAGGCGGATCCTCACCGATCTGCGTGAGAAGGTCCCGGGCTCCTGGCGGCTCAGCGTCCACTGCCACAACGATCTGGGCATGGCCGTGGCCAATTCCCTGGCGGCGGCGGAATGCGGGGCGGAGCAGATCGAATGCACCGTCAACGGGCTGGGCGAGCGGGCCGGAAACGCTGCCATGGAGGAGATCGTCATGGCGCTGCGGGTGCGGCGGGACGCGCTCCGGAGGAACGGCGAGGAGATGGTCTGCCGGGTCGATCCCCGGGAAATCACCGAGACCTCCCGTCTGGTGGCCTCCCTGTCCGGCATCGCCGTGGCGCCCAACAAGGCCGTGGTGGGGGCCAACGCCTTCGCGCACGCGTCGGGGATCCATCAGCACGGCGTCATGGCGGCCCGGGGCACCTATGAGATCATGAAGCCGGAGGAGATCGGCCTGAACGCCAACACCATCGTTCTGGGCAAGCTCAGCGGACGCCATGCCTTCGCGGACCGGACGGCGCAATTGGGCTACACCCTGGACGCCGCGGGTATCGACGCCGCCTTCGCGCGGTTCAAGGAAATCGCCGACAAAAAATCCGTCATGACGGACGACGACATCCGGGCCATCGTGGGGGAATACCTGGACTCCAGAGAGGGAAAATACTATCTCGAGACCTTCCAGATCCAGTCCGGAAACCACATTCGGGCTATGGCGCTGGTGTCCCTGATCGCCAAGGATCCCGGGTGCGCCGACGGAGAGCAGCCCGTTGTGACGGAGGCCGCTCCCGGGGAAGGTCCCGTGGACGCCGCCTTCAACGCCGTGAACCGCATCGCGGGGGCGGACGGGACCCTGGGCCGGGTGGAGCTGATCTCCTACGGCATCACGGCGGTGACCGAGGGGACGGACGCTTTGGGTGAGGCCAAGGTAAAGATCCGGGACGCGGAATCCGGAACGGTCTTCTCCGGGCGGGGCGTCTCCACGGACGTGATAAAAGCCTCCATCAAAGCGTACCTCGGCGCCATCAACAAGTGGACTGCCATGCGGACCGATTCCGGGAGCTCCCGGGGAACGGAAGAATAACCGTATGAAGCTTGATTTGCTGGACACCACCCTCCGGGACGGGGCGCAGGGCGTGGGGGTGGAGTTTTCCCCGGACGACCGGCGGCGGGTCATTCACGCGCTGGACGATCTGGGCGTATCCTGCATCGAGGCGGGCATGATCACGGACGAAGCCTCCGCCGCCTTCTTCGAGTCCCTGCGCCGGGAGAAGCTGAACCACGCACGGCTGGCGGTCTTCACCCGGACGGCGAGAGCGGGCACGGATCCGGCCTCCGATCCCCTTCTGAAAATGGCGGCGGACGCTCCTGTTCCCGTGGCGGTGATCTACGGCAAGGCCTGGCTCTATCAGGTGACGGAGGTGCTCGGAACCACAGCGGAGGAGAATCTGCGGATCATCCGGGAGAGCATCCGGGTGCTGCGGGAGGCCGGCAAGGAGGTCGTCTTCGACGCGGAGCACTTCTTCAGCGGCTGGGCGGATTCCCCGGAGTACGCCATGCGGGTCGCGGACGAGGCCTGGGCTGCCGGAGCCTCCGCCGTGGTGCTGTGCGACACCAACGGGGGCATGCTGCCGGACGTGATCGGCATGGTGACCGGCGCGGTGGTGCAGGCCCATCCCGGAAAGACCGTGGGGATCCACTGCCATAACGACATGGGTATGGCGGCGGCGGCCACGGTTTCGGCGGTTCTGTCCGGGGCCTCCCATGTGCAGGGGACCGTCTCGGGCGTCGGGGAGCGCTGCGGAAACGCGGATCTCTGCACCCTGATCCCGGTTCTGCAGGTGAAGCTGGGCTATGACTGCGTGGGCGAGCGCATCGCGGGGCTGACGGAAACGGCCCGGGCGGTGTGCGACGCGGCGAACCTGTCCTTCGACGAGAGCTCGCCTTTTGTGGGGGGATATGCCTTCACCCACAAGGCGGGCGCTCATATCGACGGGGTCCGCAAGGCTCCTGCCGCCTTCGAGCACATGGATCCCGCCGTGGTGGGAAACATCCGGAACACGGTGGTGAGCGGGCTCAGCGGACGGGCGGCGATTCTGGACCGGATCCGGGCGCTGCTTCCCGAGGCGGAGCTCTCCAAGGACGACGAGAGGGTGGTCCGGGCCTCCGCCATGATCCGGGAGAGGGAGGCCGCCGGATTTGACTACGAGGACGCGGGAGCCTCCCTGACCCTGGCGCTGGAGGAGACTCTGAGCATGCGGAAGCGGTTCTTTGAGCTTCTGAGCCTGAAGGTGGTCATCGACGAGCCCACGGAGGAGAGCGCAGGAGGGAGGGACTTGTTCTCCGCCTCCGCTGTCATCAAGATCGCTGTGGGAGAGAGGGAATACCTGACGGCCGGCGAGGGGAACGGTCCGGTCAACGCCATCGACGAGGCCCTGCGCCGCGCCCTGACCCGGTTTTATCCGGAGCTGCAGACCGTGCGGCTGACGGACTACCGGGTGCGCGTGCTGGACTCGAAGGCCACCGCCTCCGCCGTCCGGGTCGCCATCGAATCCACTGACGGAAGAACCGTCTGGCGCACGGTGGGGGTATCCTCCGACATCATCAACGCGTCCTGGCAGGCTCTGCGGGATTCCGTGGAGTACGTCCTTGCCGGAAAGCGGAGCGCTGACTGAGAATCAATCATACCGCGGGCTGAACGGGACGGATCCCGGGGAGGCGCTGCGGACACATTACCATACGAAACGAAGGGCTGAACCATGAAGAAAACCATTCTGATCCTCTTCGGGGGCAAATCCTCCGAGTACGAGGTTTCCCTGTCCTCCGCCACGGGGGCGATTGAGAATATGGACACCGAGCGGTACGACGTGCGCCTCTGCGGGATCACCCGGGAGGGCCGCATGTACTGGTTTGAGGACGACCCGGCCATGATCGCCGCCGACACCTGGCAGAGCGGGAAAAAGTACCCCCTGTCCGTGGATTTCTCCGACGGCACGGTGGTTGTCATGAGAGAGAGCGGCGCGGAACACGTGCACATTGACGCGGTGCTGCCCATGATCCACGGGAAGTTCTGCGAGGACGGCACCATGCAGGGCCTCTTCGCCGTGGCGGGCATTCCGGTGGTGGGCTGCGACTGCCAGTCCTCTGCGGTCTGCATGGACAAGGCGGCGGCCAAGGCCATCGTGGCGGGGGAGACCTCCATCCGTATGGCGAAGGCCGTGGTGGTCAAGGCGGAAGCCGTCCGGGACGAGGGGGATCTTCTGCGGATCCGGAACGAGGCGGAGGAGAAGTTCGGCTATCCCATGTTCGTCAAGCCCTCCCGTGCCGGATCCTCCGTGGGCGTCACCAAGGTCAAGACGGCAGACAGATTCGTCGGGGCCGTGCGCGCCGCGCTCCGGGAGGACACGAAGGTTCTGGTGGAGGAGTGCATTGTCGGCCGGGAGATCGAGGTGGCAGTGCTGGAGGAGCACGGGGTCTATACCGTGGCCCACCCCGCCGAGATCGACACGGGATCTTCCGAGTTCTACGACTACGAGACCAAGTACATCAGCGACGCGTCCTCCTTCTATCTGCCCGCCCGCCTGCCGGAGGATAAGCAGGACGAGGTGCGCCGGTACGCGGAGTCCGTCTTCCGCGCGCTGGACTGCCGGGGATTCGCCCGGGTGGATTTCTTCTTCGCGGCCGGTGACGACTGTGAGGACGGGACCTTCGTCTTCAACGAGATCAACACGCTCCCCGGCTTCACGCCCATCTCCATGTACCCGAAGATGATGGTGAACGACGGCATTTCCTATCCCGACCTTCTCTCCCGCCTCATCGAAAGCGCTCTGTAACGCATGGATCCCGGATTCACGATGGAGTCCGCGTGCGCGAAAAATAAAGGAGTTCTATAATGTCCATTCTCATCAAAGCGATTTCCGCCATGGAGAAGTGCTTCATGGACGAGGATTTCGGCAGCAAGAAAGCCATCACCCGCGGAGAGGCCCTTCTGGGAGAGGAATTCTCCTTCGAGGTGGCCTATACCTCCGACGATCCGGCGCATCACCCGAAGGCCGTCTTCCACCTGAACGTGGTGTCCCCCCTGAAGCAGTGGATCACCGTGCGGACCGTGGAGCAGGTGCCCGTCCGGATGCCCGCTTACCGGTGGGCGGACGACAACTACCTGCGGAAGACGCCGGGCTTTTATCCGGACCTGCTGGAGCCCCTGAATCCGAAGGATGACGTCATGGTGACCTGGGGCGAGCTGAAGGCCCTGTGGGTGACGGTGAAGGTGCCCCGGACCCTTGAGCCCGGAGACTATCCCATCGCGGTGCGCCTGGAGTCCGGCGAACAGGTTTATAGTGCGGAGATCACCCTGCACGTCATCGGCGCGGTTCTCCCGAAGCAGACAATGATCGTCACCGAGTGGTTCCACTGCGACTGCATCGCCAACTACTATGATCTGGAGACCTTCTCCCCGAAGCACTGCGAGTACATCGGCAAGTTCATGCGGACCGCGGTGGAGAACGGCATCAACGCCATCCTTATGCCCGTGTTCACGCCGCCCCTGGATACCGCTGTGGGCGGGGAGAGACGGACCACGCAGCTGGTGGATGTGACGAAGACCGACGACGGATGGAGCTTCTGTTTCAACCGCGCGGAGCAGTGGGTGAACCTGGCGCGGAACGTGGGCGTGGAATACTTCGAGGTGTCCCATCTCTACACCCAGTGGGGAGCGAAGCACGCGCCGAAGATCATGGGCTGGGAAAACGGGGAATACCGCCGCCTCTTCGGCTGGGATACGGACGCGACATCGCCGGAATACCGGGAGTTCCTACGGGCGTTTCTGAAGGCCTTCCTCGCGAAGATGGAGGAGCTGGGCGTGGCGGACAGGCTGCTCTTCCACATATCCGACGAGCCCGGGCTGGATCATCTGGAATCCTACAAGGCCGCCAAGGAGCAGATCGCGGATCTTCTGGAGGGTCATCCCATCATGGACGCCCTGTCCTCCTTTGAATTCTACAAGACCGGGGCCTGCTCGAACCCCATCCCCGCCAACAACCACACCGATCCCTTCATCGAGGCGGGCGTTCCGGGGCTCTGGACCTACTACTGCTGCAGTCAGGGCTCGGACGTCTCCAACCGCTTCATCGCCATGCCCATGGCAAGGACGAGGGTGATCGGCGCGCAGTTCTGGAAGTACGGGATCGCGGGCTTCCTCCAGTGGGGCTACAACTTCTACAATTCGCAGTATTCCGTGCGCCCCCTGGATCCCTTCCAGATCACCGACGGCGAGTACTTCTTCCCGGCGGGCGACGGCTTCGCGGTGTATCCCGGGCCCCACGGCGAGCCCTGGGAGACCCTCCACATGAAGGCCTTCACCATGGCCCTGCAGGACCGCCGCGCCATGGATCTGGCCGAGCGGCTGGCGGGGCGGGACGCGGTCATGTCCGTCCTGGAGCGGGAGGGTGAGGTGACCTTCTCGAAATATCCCCACAGCACGGAATGGCTGGAGGATCTCCGCGCCGGCATCAACCGTCTCATCGAGGAAAATCTCTGATTATCATTCCGCATCCATCTGCATCCCGGGCGGACCTTCCGGATTCCGTCCGGGATCTTTGTTCTTTTCTCCTGCGGCAGGGAAGCCGGAGCGGCGTTTTTCGGCAGGATTTACACGCAGGAAACGGTTTTTTCACGGTTTATTTCATCCCCCCGGGCTGCGGGACTTGATTTTTTCCGGCGGGATATGGTATAATATATCCGTATACAATGCGGTCATTGTCCCCGTCCGCCGAGGCTTTATCCTGCGGGAAAAGGCGGCGGGATCGATTCAACCTTGCATTTTCCATCAGCCGCGCGGCGTCGTCACAGAGGTCCGGCGGCTGGGAAGGGATGATACGCTGTGAAAAACAAACTTCTATTTGTGATCCTCGCGGTCCTCTGCCTGATCCCCACGGGCGCGGCCTTTGCCAGCTATCACAGGGTCCAGAGCGCGCCGGTGGACACCTCCAACGCCGTGAGCATCTCCATCGACGATCCCGCCGGGAACAACTATTCCTTCAAAAAGGAGCGGGACGGCGACGAGGCGGACGACCTGATCCGCTACTTCCTCAATCTGAAGGAGAACGGGCAGTCCATTCCCGCCCTGCCGGAGTCCCTTCTGGGCGAGCAGTTCTTCAAGGTGACGGTCACCGCGGCGGTGAATGCCGTGACCTACGAGTGCTACTACACCGTGGATCCCTCCACCTGCTATTTCGTCGCGCCCGACGGCGGGACCTACAAGATCAGCGAGGAGGACGCGGAGGCCTTTATCACCACGAAATACGCCGAGAGCATCTACAAGGCCGCCTCCATGCCCGTCATGTCCATGTCCGGGACGGCGGTGGTGACCCCCGACTCCGCCTCCTGGCTGTACCGGAACTACACGGGCGGATATGTGGAATCCGACGTGTCCTCCTTCGTGTTCCCGTCCCGGGAGTCCTATGAGATCGAGGGGAACCTGAACCTGGCCTTCGACATGGCGCCGGATTACTGCTCCGTGAAGGTCACCAACGCGTCCGGCGACACCCTTTACGAAGGGCCGCTGGAGTCTCTCTCCGAGCTGTCCCTCCGGAACGTGCCGCAGATTTACGTGGAGGTTTCCGCCAAGTGGTACAAGGACGCCTCCCGTTCCTTCTACGGGGAGCTGCTCTACGATTTCTCCTCCTATGTCAAGGCGCCCGCCGAGTTCTGGCTGGGCATGACCTCCGTGAACGCGGGCCGCTTCGTGGCGGTTACGGCGACCAACGTCACCAATCCCGATGGCATCGCGCTCTCCTCCACCACCCTGCCGAACGCGGAATCGCCGGTGTTCTACGATGCCGGGAGCAACATGGCCGTGGCGCTGCTGCCCGTGGACATTACGACCCCTGCCGGAGCCTACGACCTGACCTTCACCTACGGCAACACCACCGCCCACGTGGCCCTGAACGTGACGGATCCCTACGGCGGCGGAGGCATCCCCTATTCCAACGTCTATGTGGATGAATCCGTGGTGCAGCAGACCCGCTCCTCCTCCGCCCTCATGGAATACGAGCAGGTGGAAAAGGAGCAGCTGTCCTCCTCCTCCGCCAACCGGTATTTCTACGCCTTCTTCCTGGACGGCATGGCCGGTGAATGCACGCTCCTCCGCGGCTTCGGACGGGACGTCTACCTGAACGACAGCGAGACGCCGGTTTACCGCACCAACGGCGTGGATTACTCCGCACCCGACGGAACGCTGGTCATGGCCTGCAACGCCGGCGTGGTGACCTACACGGGCTGGCTGGAATACGCGGGCAACATGATCGTGGTGGACCACGGCTGGGGACTGAAGACCTGGTACTGCAACCTGAGCTCCATCGACGTGTCCGTGGGAGACGTGGTGGACAAGGGGCAGGCGCTGGGCTCCGTGGGCCGGACAGGCTTTACCGCCGTGACGGGCGCTCACATTGCCATGAGCGTCGGCGGCAAATTCGTCTGCTCCTACGACACATGGCCGGACAGCCAGTACGCCGGCAAGGTCGTCATCGCGAAGATCGACGAGTAAAGAGACGCTGAGTAATTCGGCGATTCCTATAGTCAGATAGCTTCAACCTGTTGGGAGCTGCCGTACGGGCCGCGGATTTCGGCGGACGCGGCGGTTCCCTTTTTTCTGCAAGGAGACCATATGCTGCATTTTGTGACAGGCAGGGCGGGAACCGGAAAGACAGCCCGCATCCGGGAGGAAATCGTCCGGGAAATGAAGGAGGGCGGCCGGGACGCGGTGGTTCTGGTGCCGGAACAGCAGACCGTGGAATGGGAGACCGCCATGGCCCGCCTCCTGCCCCCCTCCGCCAATCTGCGGCTGGAGATCACCAACTTCACGCGGCTGGCCAACGCAGTGTTCCGGGAATACGGCGGACTGGCGGATCCCGTCATCGACGAGGGAAGCCGGGCGCTGGTGGTCTGGCGGGCCATGCTGTCCGTATGGGAGGAGCTGACGGTCTACCGGCGTGGGCGCGAGGACCGGAATCTGCCCGCCCTGACGGAAGCCGTGGACGAGCTGAAGGCCGCCGGCATCACGCCCGGAGAAGCGGAGGAGGCCCTCGCCCGTCTGGAAGCGCTGGAGGCGGAGCGGGATGAGGAAGGTCAGGACGGGGAAGAGCAGAGAAGCGCCGGGGATCTGCTCAGCCGGTTCCGGGACGCGGTGCTGGTCTACGCCGCCTACGAGGACATTCTCCATCGGGAGGCCATTGACCGGGGGGATCTGCCTGCCCGTCTGGCGGATACGCTGGCGGAGCATCCCTATTTTCACGGGAAGGCCGTTTTCATGGATTCCTTCTATTCCCTGACCGCGCCCCAGGAGAAGATTCTGTACCGGATCATCGAGCAGGCGGAGGAGGTCTGGATCAGCTTTGCCTGCCCGCCTTCCTCCGGGCTGACCGGCGACGAGCGGCAGTTCGACGAGATCCGGGCTTTCTACAAGACGGCGGTGCGGCTGGCGGACCGGTGCGGGGTGCCCTTCGAGCGCATTGCCCTGACGGAGAACCTGCGCCACCGGAACGCCCCCCTGCTGCGGCGGATCGAGCGGGATCTGTTCCGGTACGCGGAGGTGAGGGGGGAGGATCCGGATACGGAGGAGCCCGGGAACTCGGACAGCGTGACGGTTCTGACCTGTGCCGATCTCTACGACGAGGCCGAGGCCTGCGCGTCGGTGATCGGGCGGCTGCTGCTGGAGGGATACGCCTGCCGGGAGATCGCGGTGGTGGCCCGGTCCTTCGCCGGACGGGAGGGCATCACGGACGCGGCGCTGCGGGCACACGGGATCCCCTGCTTCCTGTCGGAGTCCTCGGCGGTGTCCAGGTCCCCGGCGGTCCGCTTCGTGGAGGCGGCGCTGGCGGTGGGAGCCGGAGGATGGCAGCGGCGGGATGTGATCCGCTATATCCGCACGGGGCTGACGTCCGCGTCCGATCCCGATCCGGTCACAGCCCCGGTCACAGGCCCGACAGGTGAAGCGGATGCGGGATCCCCCCTGTCCGGATTTCCCGAGGAGGTCTTTGAGACCTACACGGCCGCCTGGAACATCCGGGGACGACGCATGTACGCCGGGGACGACTGGATCATGAATCCCGCCGGGTACAGGGCGGAGATGACGGAGGAGGACCGGGCGTATCTGGCGGCGGCAAACCGGGTCAGACGGCAGGTGATCCCCCCGCTGGACCGCTTTCTCTCGGTCTTTCAGGAGGGGAGTGCCGGGGTGCGCCGGATCGCGGAGGGCATCGTGCTTCTGGCGGAGGAGTGCGGCCTGGAGGATCGGCTGAAGAGGCTGGCGGACACCTACCGGGAGATCGGCATGCCCAAGGAGGGAGCCCGCGCCGGGGCCGGATGGGACGCCGTCTGCCGGATCCTCGACCGGATGGTCACCGTGCTGGGGGATACGGAGCTGGATCCGGGCCGGTTTTCCGGTCTGTTTTCCCGGGTGGCCGCCTCCATGGACGCGGGGACTATTCCCACGGGCTGCGACGAGGTGGTGCTGGGCAGCGCGTCCGGCATTCGTTTTGACGAGGCGCGGTGCGTGATCCTGTTGGGCACGGTGGACGGGGAGTTTCCGGGGACGTCCGTTTCCGCCGGGGATTTCTTCGACGACCGGGACAAGCTGACCCTGGAGTCCGTGGGGCTGGTGATCGGCGGCCCGGACGCGTCCATGCAGGCGGCGAGGGAGGCGTTCATGTTCTACCGGGCGGCGGCGTCCGCGGGGGAGAGGCTGGTCCTGCTGGCTCCCACGGGCGGCGGAGCGGGGGGCAGGGCCTTGTCGGAGGGTGCGCTTCGGATCGCGGAAATCGCCGGCGTCACCCCCGTATCCTTCGGCAGCCTGCCCCTGGAGGAGACGGTCTGGCATCCGGAGACGGCGGAGTATTTTCTGGCCAGAAAGACCGGGGAGGCGGAACGGGCGGTCCTCTCCCGGATCACGGAGCGGCGGGGTGCGGTCCGGGTGCCCCTGACGGCGGAGAACGACCGGATCGCGCCCTCCATGCGTGAGACGGGGCGGCGGATGCGCCTGTCCCAGAGTAAGATCGCGGCCTTCCTGAGCTGTCCCTTCCGGTTCGTCAGCCGGTTCCGCATGAAGCTGGAGGAGGAACCCCGGGCTGAGATCACGGCGGCGGACGTGGGGAATTTCGTCCACCATGTGCTGGAGCGGTACTTCGCCTCCTATTCGCCGGAGCTCTCCGAGGAGGAGATGCGGGAGGCCGCCCACGGGATCATCGCCGACTACGTGGCTGAGCTCTCCCGGATGACCGGCGGGGACATGGAGCGGGACGGGCGGCTGGTCTACCTGTTCCGGCAGCTGGAGCGGCATACGCTGGTGTTCCTCCGGGCGGTATCCCGGGAACTGCGCCAGGGGGGATTCGTTCCGGCGGCCTACGAAATGCCCATCGGCCTGGGAGAAGGTTCGGCGGAGCCCATCCGCATCCATACGCCGGAGGGAGTTCCCTATGAGGCGGAGATCACGCTGGACGGCGTCGCGGACCGGGTGGATCTCTGGGACGCCCCGGACGGCAAGCGGTATATCCGGGTGGTGGACTACAAGACCGGATCGAAGGCCTTTTCCCTGGACCGGGTGAGGCAGGGACTCGACGTGCAGGCGCTGCTCTACCTCTTCGCCGTGTGGAAGAACGGCTTTCCGGCGGGCAGGACCGATCCGGAGGCGGGGAGGGAGCGCATCCCGGCGGCGGCGGTGTACTTTACCGTCAGACCCGCGCCCGTTTCGGCGGCGCACATGCTGACGGCGGACGAGGCGGAGGCCATGGCGGAGGACAAGCTGGGCCGCGTGGGGGTCTATCTGGATGACGAGGCGGTGCTGCGCGCCATGGACGGGGAGCTGTCCGGCCGGTTCGTCCCGCTGAAGAAGGCGAAGGACGGCAGCTGCGAGGGGCGGGGAAAGACCGCCCTTGTGACCCTGGAGCAGTTTGGGGAGCTTTACGGGCAAATCGAGGAGACCGTGGGCCGGATCGCCGCCGGCATGCGGTCCGGAAGAGCCGAGGCACGTCCGCGCCGTACACCCGCAGAGGATCCCTGTGCCTATTGCGCCTCCCGCTGGATCTGCCGGATCGGGGGAGACGGACGGTAAAGGCCCGCAGAATAGCATAAAGAAAAAAGAGGTTCAACCATCATGCCTGGAATGAATTATACGCCCGCGCAGAAGGCGGCGGTGGAATACAGAGGGGGAAATCTGCTCCTGTCCGCGGCGGCCGGAAGCGGAAAAACGGCGGCGCTGACGGGACGGATCGCCCGGCTGATCACGGAGGAAGGCGCATCGCTTAGCGAGATGCTGATCGTCACCTTCACCCGGGCCGCCGCGGCGGAGATGCGGGAGCGGATCGGCAAAAGACTGACCGAGGCCCTGAACGAGGCAAAGGCGGCGGGGGACGAGCAGGTGACGGCCAGAGCGGCCCGCGCCATCGGAGAGCTGCCCGGCGCCCGGATCTCCACCATCCACTCCTTCCTCTATCAGGCCATGAAGCCGTATTTTCCCTCCCTGGGCCTCTCTCCCGACGCGCGGATCCTGGAGGAGCAGACGGCGGATAATCTGCGGGCGGAGGTCATGAAGGACGCGGTGGACGACGCCTTTTCCGCTCCCGGACCGGAATCCCCCGACGAGGCTTCCTTCCCCGAGCTGGCAGACATCATCGGTCACGCCCGGGACGCGGACGCCATCGACGGGGAACTCCTCTGGCTCCACAAGCGCATCACGTCCGCCGGGCTTGAAGCGGAGGATCTCTGCCGGTTCGCCGATCTGCAGGAATCCCTGGCGGCCGGGGACGAGGATCCGCTATGCTCTCCCTGGGGGGCGGAGATCCGCATGCGGTGCGCCGAATTTGCCGGCCATTACCGCCGCGCCATCACCGGGGCCAGGGAGCGCTTTGACTTCGGAAAGGAAGAGGAGAAGTACGGTCCGGACGCGGATCGGCTGATCGAATGGTGCGCCCGGACGGAGGATATGGCGCGGGATCCCAGGACCGGATACGACGCGCTGGCGGACAGGCTGCGGGACCTGGTTTTCGGCACCATGCCCACGGTGATGAAGAAGAACCTGACGGAGGCGGGGGAGGCCTACAAGCTGTTCCGGGGCGACATGAAAAAGCGGCTGGAGTCCCTGATCAAAAGCTGTGCCGGCGGCTCGGCGGAGGAGATCCGGGACAGCGCGGCCATGACCTCACGGATTCTCCGGTGCGCGGCGCGGGTGCTCACGCGGTTCCGGGAAAAGCTGAACGCGAGGAAGCGGGAGATGGCGGCGCTGGATTACGGGGATCTGGAGTCCTGCGCCATCGCGCTCCTGACGGACGGGGAAGGAAACCGCACCAAGGCGGCGGAGGAGATCGGCCGGGGACTCAGATATCTCTTCATCGACGAATACCAGGACACCAACGACGTGCAGGACAGGATCTTCCGGGCCGTGTCTCCGGAGGCGCACCGGTTCATGGTGGGGGACATCAAGCAGTCCATCTATCGGTTCCGGGGGGCCGATCCCTCGGTGTTCTCCGGCTACCGGAGGGCCTGGCGGACCGTCACTCCGGAGGAATGCGCGGCGGAGGAGCCCCTTCCGGTGCTGGAGGGGGAGGCGGGGAGAAGTCTCTTCATGAGCGAGAATTTCCGCTGCGCCGAGGCCGTGGTGGAGTTTTCCAACGCCGTGTCCGCCCACCTGCTGCCCTGGGGAGGGATCCCCTTCGAGGAGGAGGATCTGCTGATCCACGCCCGGGTTGACGATCCGGCGGACGCTCCTGACGCGGAGGTGGTCGTCATCGAGGTGCCCCGGAAGAAGGGCGGCGGGGATCCGGAATCCGAGGAGGAGGACGCCGCCGGGGATGATCCGGGGGATCGGCTGGATCCGGAGGCGGAATACGTGGCGGACCGCATCGCCGGGATGGTGGGGCGGTACCGGGGAGACGGCGGGACCATCATGAAGGCCGGGGACGCGGCGATCCTGATGCGGTCCGGCAAGAGCGCGGAGGTCTACCGGGCGGCGCTGGAGAGGCGGGGGATTCCGGCGGTCATGAAGACGGCCAGAGCCCTGGGTTCCTATCCCTCCGTGATGCTTTTGACCTGCCTCCTGAACATGGTGGACAATCCGCTCCGGGATATCTATACGGCGGGGGCGCTGCGTTCCCCGGTGTTCTCCGTGGACGTGGCGGGGCTCATCGCCATCCGGGAGGCGGCGGGGGACATGCCATTATACACCGGTGTGGAAAAGCTGGCGGAGGATCCGGAATCGCCCCTCTCGGAAAAATGCCGGCAGGTGCGGGGGTGGCTGCACCGTCAGCGCGCGGTGGCCCGGGGCATGGCGGCGGACAGCTACACGGAATTTCTGCTGCGGGACACGGATTTTTTCGCCCTGGACGGGATCCGGGAAAACGGGGCGGAGCGGGACGCCGTCAACCGGTTCACCGCCGCCGTGCGTTCCCGGGAGCGGGTTTCCGGCGGGGGCGGCCTGTCCGGGTTGACCGAGGAGCTGCCCGACATGCTGAAGGCCATGGAGGATACGGGGACCGTGAGGCGCGACGACGCGGTCTCCATCATGACCATCCACGCCTCGAAGGGTCTGGAATTCCCGGTCTGCTTCCTCTGCGAGTGCGCGAAGAAGCGGAACACGGAGGACGAGCAGCGGTCCGTGCTGTTTGATCCGTCGCTGGGCTTCGGGATGACCTTGCCCGATCCCGGCGGACTGGCCAGGTGCGACACGTTCCTGCGGCAGGCCATCGGCTCGAAAATCGCCCGGGAGGCGGTGAACGAGGAGATGCGGATGCTCTACGTGGCCATGACGCGGGCCAGGGACCACCTGATCGTGACGGGCCGGACCGCCAACGCGGACAAGCTATTCAGCGAATCCGAAATACAGGCGCAGGCGGCGGACGCTTACCGGGCCGAGGCGGCGGGCAGCTATCTGCGCTGGATTCTGGAGGCGCTGGAGGCACATCCGGCGGAGCATGTCCGGGTGACGGTGCACAGGACGGCCGGGGCGGAGGAAGAGGAATCCGCATCCGACGAAGCTTCGGGAACCGCCGAAACGGAGGAAGCGTCCGCAACCGTCGATCAGGGGGGGCAGGTGTCCGGGGAGGATGCCGCTTCCATGGAGGAAGACGCGGACAGGCTGGCGGCAACGCTCCGGGAGCGGTTTGCCTACCGCTATCGGAACGTGCTGGGCCGGATCCCATCCAAGCTGACGGTGTCCCGGCTTCACCCCGAGATCCTGGACGAGGACGGGGGCGGGCTGACGGCGTCGCTGGACGAATCGGCGGACGGCATGCCCGACAGCGTGCAGAGCGCTCCGGAGGCCGTCGAGCCGGTCATGGCGGAGGAGATTCCCCCGGAAAACGGAATGTCGGCAGACGAGATAACCGAAGACCGTCCGGCAGGTGACGGGGAACATCCGACGGAGACGAAGCGCGCGCCGAGGCGTCCGGCCTTCATGACGGGGGGACCCCAGACCACCGGGGCGGACCGGGGCAGCGCGACCCATGTGTTTCTGCAGTTCGTGCAGTACCGGAATCTCCGGGACAACGGCGTTGAGGCGGAAACGGAGCGGCTGGTGCGGGAGAAATTCCTGTCCCGGGCGGCGGCGGAGCTGATCTACCGCTGGCAGCTGGAGCGGTTCCGGGAAAGCGCGCTGATGGACGCCCTTCTGCGGTCCCCCATGGTGAAGCGGGAGTTCCGGTTCAACGCCCTGCTGCCGGCGGAGCGGTTCACCCGGGATCCGGATTACGCGGCTCTTCTGCGGGAGAACGGCGCGACGGTGACGGTGCAGGGCGTGGTGGACTGTGTGTACCGGGATCCGGACGGCGGCAGGCTGGTGCTGGTGGACTACAAGACGGACGCGCTGACGGCGGAGGAGCGGAGAAATCCCGCCCTGGCTGCGGAAAAACTGCTGAACCGCCATCGGAATCAGCTCTCGTATTACAGGGAGATCTGCGCCGCCATGTTTGAGGAGCCCATCGTGCGGACGGTTATCTACTCCACGGTCCTTGGCCGGTGCGTGGAGGTGGAGTAATACTAATCTCAAGCTAAAAGGGAAACGCGGCTTCTTGAAAGAAACCCAGAGCAGCAAGCTGCTCGGCAAGAACTTTAATAATTTCCACTGGTGCAG
>CACWLT010000011.1 GCA_902761695.1 uncultured Ruminococcus sp. | reverse complement strand
AGATGTGCAAAAAACAAAGTCAGAAAAAGTGCACTGCACGTTACCCCGTGCTGCACGAAGAGAAGAATGCTGCACCAGTGTATTTATAAAGTTCTTGCCAGGCTTCTTTCAAGAAGCCGCGTTTCCCTTTTAGATTGAGATTGGTATCAGATGATCTCCAGCTCGTCCCTGGAGGGAAGCGGAGGAAGATTCTCCGCCGGATGGTCCAGGTAGAAGTAGGCCACCGAGGAGATGTCGTCCTGCAGGGGCAGGTACCGCCCGCCGGACCGCCAGCCCAGCGCCTGGATCGTCACCCTCAGATCTTCCGAGAATCGGATCGGATCCGTCAGGTGCCACCGGTAGAGGGAGAAGCGCTGGTTGGAGTCGTACAGCCCGTCAGGCCTGTAGGGGATCATGCCGGAATAGGGCGTTGTGAACTTCTCATAGGCGTGCTCGTTGTCAAAGTTGTACGCCCCGCAGAAGTAGTCCTCCGTACCCGTGCCGCAGATCGTCGGATAGTCCCGGTCACCGTCCATGTAGAACTTGATCTCGCCCTCGCCCCACCAGTTGTTGTTGTTCACGCCCCAGAACATGTAGGTGCCCACGTACTGCCCGCGGCCTTCCACACCGTCCAGAATCGTGTGGACCTCCTTGTAGGGCAGGGGATTGGAGCGGCGGAAGCGCGCGTGGAAGTACCCGGCGTTCTCCGGCGTCGCCCCGAGGTCGTAGTCGATCTGATAGTAGAGAATAAAGTCCTCGTCCGCCAGGTTCTCCACCGTGATCCGGCAGGAGGTGCGGAAGGGCATGGGCCAGTAGCAGTTCAGCCCCTGCCGCGGATTGACGCACACCGCCAGGGAGCTCATCTGCGTGAACCGGGGCACGTAGGCGTTGGCGAAGAAATCCCCCAGGGGAACCTCCACGGAGGGCACCGCACAGCCGTCCCAGTAAAAGCGGAGCACGGCGTACCGCCCCGGGATCCCAGCCGGTGTGAGCCAGATGTGGTTGATCTGCCCCGGTCCCTCGATTTCCGCCATGGTGTAGACACTGCGGGGCGCGATCCGCACCGAGGGGGAAACCTTCCAGCCCACGCCCAGCTCTCTGGCGCAGCCCTCCCCCGTGCCGTGGACCGCCATGCCGCCTTTTCCCTTTGCGCCGTCAAAATTCTCCGGGCTGATGGAGCGGGTCACCCTGTCCCGGACGGATGCGATGGAGCTCATGCCGAAAACGTCTGTCATGTCGCGCCTCCTCTGTTTTTTGATTGGATTGGCCGCCTCTATTATGACATATCCCCGTCCTGATTGCAAGAGGGCGCAAAAAAATATTGTAATCCCCGTCAATCTGTGGTATAATATATACAGAAACAAGACAGACAGGATCAGCCATGAACGGAAAGAACATCTATACCGCCGCCACCCGGGGACCGGAGGAAACCGAGGCCGTGGGTGCTGCGGTGGGCCGTGCGGTTCTCGCGGCGGGAGGACGCCCCTTTATCGCCATGTACGGGGATCTCGGGGCGGGGAAGACCGTCTTCGTGCGGGGCCTCTGCTCCGTGCTCTCCCCCGGGAGCCGCGTCAAAAGTCCCACCTATACCCTGGTGAACGAGTACCGCCGGGGTCCCGTCCCCTTCTTCCACTTCGACCTCTACCGCATCGGGAGCTCCGAGGAGCTGGACGGCTTCGGCTTCGAGGAGTACCAGACCAAGGGGATCTGCGCGGCCGAGTGGAGCGAAAAGCTGGGGGAGGAGCTGCCCCCGGACGCCGTGATCATCCGTATCGAGAAAACGGGAGAGGACAGCCGCCTGATCACCGTGGAGGGCCTGCCCATGGAAGAGCTCTCCCCGACAGAGGAGGAAAACGCATGAAGATCCTTGCCGTGGATTCGTCCTCGAAAACCGCCTCCGCCGCCCTCCTCGAGGACCTCTCTCCCGTCGCCCGCTTCTCCGTGAAGACCGAGACCCACAGCGCCGTCCTCCTGCCCATGATCGAGGATATGCTGAAGGCCGCGAAAACCGCCGTCCGGGATCTGGATCTCATGGCGGTCACCATCGGCCCCGGCTCCTTCACCGGCGTCCGCATCGGCGTCTCCCTGGTGAAGGGACTGGCCTTCGCCGATAAAATCCCCTGCGTCGGCGTGTCCACCCCGGAGGCCATGGCGGCTCCCTTCGGCGGCATGGACAGCCTGGTGGTCCCCGTCATCGACGCCAGACGTGAGACGGTGTTCACCGCCCTCTTCCGCTCCGCCCCCGACGGCACCGTGACCCGGCTGACGGAGGACGCCCAGCTGCCCGCCTCCGAGCTGATGACCCTTCTGTCCTCCTACGGCGGCGAGCGGATCTGCTTCACCGGGGACGCCGCGGAGACCATCCTTGTGAGGGAGGACTGCCCCCCCTCAGCCCGCGGACTGCGTGCCTATGCCATTTATACCGCCCCCGACGCCGTCCGGGACGATTTCACCGACGCCGCCCTCGTACCCGCCTACCTGAAAAAATCTCAGGCGGAACGAGAACGTGACGAACGGATCGCCGCCGCGGCCGGAAAGAACTGAACCGCCCCGATAACGGAAGGATAGACGGAAGGAGACCGGACATCATGGAAAAGAAGACCGTTGCCATCGCCGCCGACCACGCGGGATACGCCCTGAAGGAAGCCCTGAAGCTCCGCCTGACCGAGGCCGGATACGCCGTGATCGACGCGGGCACCGATTCGGATAAAAGCTGCGACTATCCCCTCTACGCCGAGGCCGGATGCCGCAAGGTCCTTGACGGGGAGGCGGAGCTCTGCATCCTCTGCTGCGGAACGGGAGCCGGCATGAGCATCGCCGCCAACAAGATCAAGGGGATCCGGGCCGCCTGCTGCTCCGACGTGTTCACCGCCCGCCATATCCGCCTCCATAACGACGCCAACGTGCTCTGCGTCGGCGCCAGGGTCGTGGGCGAGGGACTGGCCTGGGAGCTGGTTTCCGCCTTCCTCGGCGCGGAGTTCGAGGGGGGCAAGCACGCCCGCCGCGTCGGCCTGATCACCGCCCTTGAGGAGAAGAACTGACCCCCGCACCCATGCACTTGTCCACATTATGACGCGAAAGGAGAATCCCCATGTCGAACTATGTTGTCACCATCGCCAGACAGTACGGAAGCGGAGGCCGCGAGGTGGGCCGCATGCTTTCCGAGCGCACAGGACTGAAATTCTATGACAAGGACCTCATCACCATGGCCGCCCAGAAGAGCGGTATGAGCTCCGAAGCCCTGCAGAAGGCCGACGAGAAGGCCGCCAACAGCCTGCTCTACACCCTCGCCCTGGGATCCTCCATCTACAACCACGGCGTGGAGCATGTGAACCTGCCCATCAACGACCGCCTCTTCGTTGTCCAGTCCGAGATCATCAAGGAGCTGGCCAACTCCGGTGAGGGCGCCATCATCGTGGGCCGCTGCGCCGACTACGTCCTCTCCGGTATGGAGAACCTCGTCCGGGTCTATATCACCGCCGACTTCGACTTCCGGGTGAAGGCCGTCATGGAGCGCCACGAGCTGACCGAAAACGCCGCCCGCGACCTCATCGTCAAGACCGACAAGCGCCGCGCAAACTATTACAGCTACTATACCGGCGAAAAATGGGGCCGCGCCGACAAGTACGATTTGGTGATCTCCACGGAGCGCATCGGCCTGGACGGCGCCGCCTCCCTGATCCAGGACTATATGGCCGCCCTGGACCGAGTGAAATAAGCCGCCTGAAAACGAAAGCCGCAGCCTGTCTTCCCCCGCCGGAGGACGGGCTTTTTTCGCGTTCCCGTCATAACCGCGCCCCCCTCCGCATATAGTAGAGCAGTATCAGTGCCGTAGGAGGAAGCTGTGGCGGAAAAGGATAATGCCTGGGAGCGGGCCATGGACTGCCTGCCGGAACGGATCCGGCGCGCGGTTCTGCAAACGGGCCGGGACGGACGCGGCGTTGAGGAGATCCGTCTCCGGGCGGGCGGACTTTGCACCCTCACCGTCTCCGGCAGGAACATTTCCTGCGGCGTCACGGCTTCGGCGGACGAGATCGCGGCGGCGGCGGAGAAGCTCTGCGGCGGATCCCTCTATGCCCATGCGGACGGCATTCGGGAGGGCGTCATCACCGGGGCGGGCGGGATCCGGGCGGGCATCGCTGGGACGGCTTCGGCGGAGGGCGGCGGCGTCCGGTCCGTGAGGGCCATGACCTCCCTGTGCCTGCGCCTGCCCCACCGCATCCCCGGCGCGGCGGATCCCGTCCTGCCCTTCGTCATGCGGGGGGAGAGCGCCCTGGTCTGGTCCCCGCCGGGCATGGGCAAGACCACAGTCCTCCGGGAAGCCGCCGCCGTCCTCGCGGGACCGGATGAGATGCGCCGGGTGGCCGTGGTGGATACGCGGCTCGAGCTCGGCGCGGGACTGGACGGGCCCCTGACGGCGGATTTTTATACGGGCTGGCCCCGGGCGGCGGGGATGGAGGCGGCGGTCCGCACCATGTCCCCCCAGATCCTCATCTGCGATGAGCTGTACGGGGCCGGGGACTGTACCGCCATGGAGCGCGTCCGGTCCGCCGGAGTCGCCGCCCTCTGTAGCATCCATGCAGTATCGGCGGAGGAAGCCGTTCGCCATCCCCTGATCCGGGCGGGGCTCTTCACGGTGCTCTGCGGCGTCCTCTCCCCCCGGCACGCGTCCTCCGTGGAGCTTCCGGAGTGGCCCGTGGTGCGGGAGGCGGTCTGCGGGGCGCGGCGCGTCGAGGTGAGGCGGCATGGGTGAAGTCCTTGTCCGGTGCTTCGGCGCTGTCCTTCTGCTGGCGGCGGCTGCCGGATGGGGCTTCTGCGAGATCCGGGACGGGCGGCGGCACATCTTTGAGCTGGAGGCCGTCCTCGATCTGATCCGGGCTGTCCGTGAGGGCATCGACCGCCTTTCAGCTCCCCTGTCCGAGATCTACGCGGCCTATGAGAACCCCGTCCTCCGGGAGAGCGGCTTTCTCACCCTGCTCCGCGAAAAGGGCATGGCGGAGGCCGTGGAGGGAACGGAGTGGCGGCTGTCCCCGGAGGAGCTGGCCGTTCTGCGGGATCTGGCCTCGCGCCTGGGCCGGGGCTTCCGGGAGGAGCAGACCGCGCTGTGCCGGTACGCCGGGGACCGCCTGGAGGACGCGCTGGAAAAGCGCCGAACCGATGAGGACGGCCGTGCCAGACTTTGGCGCTCCATTCCCCTCCTCGCCGCCCTGTCCCTGATTCTGCTGCTGTTATAAAGGAGAACATGCATGGACGTCACATTCCTCTTGAAGATCGCCGGCGCGGGTTTTCTCATTGCCGCCGCCTACCAGCTGCTGCAGAAATCCGGCCGGGACGAGATGGCCCTGATGCTGTCCCTGGGCGGGATCGTGGCGGTGCTGCTCTTTCTGGTGGGGAAGGTGGGCGAGCTCTTCGTGGAGATCCGCACGGTGTTTGGCCTGTGACGGACGTGTTTTCTCTGGCGGGGGTGGCCCTGTGCTCCCTCTGCGCCGTTCTGACCGTGCGGGAGGTGCGGCGGGATTTCACCCCGTATCTGCTCATGGGAACGGCGGTGATTTTTCTGCTGGCCTGCCTGCCGGGGATCGGGGAGGGCATCCGCTTTGCCGGTACCCTGACGGCGGCGGCGGGGGAGGGCACTGTGTCCGTGGTCCTGCGGGCGCTGGGCGTGTCCTGGATGACGGCGGCGGCCGGGGAGATCTGCCGGGGAGCCGGAGAGGGACAGCTGGCCTCCTGGCTGGAGACGGCGGGGAGGGTGGAGCTTTTGGCCCTGTCCCTGCCCCTGCTGCGGGATCTGCTGTCTCTGGCGGGAATCGGACCGTGAGAAGACGCTTTATCCCCGCATTCCTCCTGACCGCGTCCCTCCTTCTCCTCCTTCTCCCCGGAAGAGCGGCCGCTGCGGAATACACCTTCCGTGCAGGAAATGCGGGACCGCAGGGGGCGCGGGTCGATGGCGCGGGTGAAATCGCCGAGGACTGGCGCGTGTTCCTGGACGCCCTGCCCGAGGAAGAAAACCTCCTGCGGGATACCGATCTCTCCGACCCTGCCGCCGCTGTCGATGCGGTCCGCTCCGCCCTGGCTCCGGAAAATCTGTACGAATGGCTGTCGGAGGCGGTCGGACGGGCGGCGGAGGCGGTGATCCCGGCGGCGTCCCCCCTTGTAGCCCTGCTCCTGCTCTGCGCGGCGGTCCGATACGCAGTCCCCTCCGGCGCTATGGGGGAGGGTATGGGCCGTGTCATGGGACTGGCGGCTTCCGTGACTGTGTTCCGCCTGACCGCCGACGCCCTGGAACTGGCAGACCGCGCCGCCTCCGCCGTGTGCAGTATGGCCGAGCTGCTGGTCCCCGTGGCCGAGGGGATCTGTCTCTTCGGGGGCGGCCTGACGGAGGCCCGGGTGACGCGGGTGGGCCTGATGCTGGCGGCGACGGCGGTGGAGGAAGCGGCGGGCCGTGTCCTGATCCCCGCGTCCGGCGTCGTGCTGGGACTTGCCGCAGTATCCGGCGGACGCGGGATCGCGTATCAGACGGCGGGGGCCCTGCAGCGTCTCCTTCTGCGGATCTGGCAGGCGCTGGCCGTGGGCATGGCCTTTCTTCTGGGGGCGCAGACGGTGCTGGCCAGAGCGGCGGATACGGCGGGGCTGCGGTGGTCGCGCTTCGCCCTGTCCTCCTTTGTGCCCGTGGCGGGATCCGCGCTGTCCGACGCATGGAGCAGCATCGCGGCGGGACTTCGGACCCTGCGGGGCGCGGTGGGCATTGGCGGGATCCTGGCAATGGCGTCGGCGGCTGCTCCGGCAGTGAGTCCCCTTCTGCTGTGGCAGGCGGTGTTTGCCCTGACCCGGGGAGCGGCGGACGCCCTGGAGCTGAAGGAGCTGTCCTCCCTGCTTCAACAGGCGGGCGGGATCGTGAGCCTGCTCTCAGCCTTCTGCCTGTATGCCCTGGCCATGTTCATCGTGGAGCTGGCCCTTTTCGCCGGAATCGGAGCGGGATAAGGGCGGATCGGGAGAAAGGAGAACGGAATGCGGGGCTGGTTTCTGACCCTGGCGGCTTTTTCGGCTCTGGCTGAAATCGCCGGGTCCCTTGCGCCCCCGGGATGGCGGGAGCATATCGGCAGGATCGCGACTCTGGCCGCCCTGGCAACCCTGCTGGTCCCCCTCGGCAATCTGACGGACAGCCGGGAAATTCTGACGGACGGCTTTGAATCCCTTCTCAACACCGCCGAAATCGGCGAAGAGACCGCTGACGCGGTCAGGGACGCGTGGACCGGCGCGGCGGAGCTGGCCTTCCGCACGGCGGAGGAACTGGGCATCGATCCCGCGTCCATGACCGTGACTTTCCGGGAGGAGGAAGGCAGCCTCCGCACCATCGACGTGACGGTTCCCCGCTGTCCCTGGAACCTGCGGGCGGCGCTTGAGGAGGAGCTTGAAGGGTATTTCGGCGCGGCGTGCACGGTTTCGGCCGATGCGGATGAAGGGAGGCGCGGATGAAGGGCAAGGGCTGGGGGCGGAACCGGTGGATTTTTCTCCTGCTGGCGGCGCTGGGCGTTCTGCTGTTTGTCCTCGGCGGGATCATGGGCGGCCGTGAGGACATAAGGACCGATTACGCCGGATATCTCGAGGACCGTGTCCGGGCGCTCTGCCTCAGCATCGACGGGGTGAAGGAAGCGGAGGTCTTTCTGACCCTGGACGAGGCGGCGGCGGTGAGCGCGGGGATGTTCGGGGAGGGGGGAGCCTCCGCTTATCCCGCCGTCCGGGGCGTGGCCGTGGTCTGCACCGGGGGCGAGCGTCCCCATGTGCGCCAGACCGTGACCATGCTCCTCTCCGCCGCCCTGGGGATCCCCTCCAACCGCATCAGCGTCGCCGGCGTGCGCTGACCCGGGAAGGCCCCGGAATCCTGGATCCATCCTCTTATTTTATCCCATCCACCGGGCGGAGAAACCCTCCTCTCCCCGCCGGTTTTTTTGCGTTTTCCGCCTGTCCGACGCCGTGGAAAAGGCACGGCGAAAGGATAATAATCCCTCTTCACGAATTAACGAAAAAATCACTTGACATCGCATTTAGGCTGCGATATAATATAGAGTAGTACGTTTTTTCTTCCGCTTGAAAAAATCGCACGGAGAAGACGACGGACCGGAAAACCGCTCAGCGAGGCAGGTCCATCGTCCTCTCGACCAAATACACGGCTGCGTCAGACGCAGAGAACGACTACCAAGGAGGAGGCGACGGGGGAAACCTCTCCGCGCCGGAAAAATTGTCATCATGCAGAATACGGAAAATCAGAAAAGGAGGGGCGGAATGCAGTATATCCCTTACATCATCGTCGGGATTATAACAGCCGCTGCGGGATTTGTCGGCGGCATCTTCTACCGGAAAAAAGTCGCGGAATCCGAGATCGGTTCCGCTGAAGAACAGGCGCGAAAGATCCTCGAGGACGGCATCAAGACCGCCGATAACAAGAAGAAGGAAGCGCTTCTGGAAGCCAAAGAGGAAATCTTACAGACCAAAAACGAGTTTGAGCAGGAGTTGAAGGAGAGGCGCAGCGAGCTGACCCGTCAGGAACGCCGCGTCCAGTCCAAGGAGGAATCCCTGGACCGCAAGACCGAGGCCCTGGAGAAAAAGGACGAGACCCTGACCAAGAAGCTCAAGGAAGCCACCGACAAGAACGAAGCCATCGAGAAAATCAAGGTCGAGCAGTACGAAACTCTGCAGAAGATCGCCGGCATGACCGCGGAGGAGGCCACGGCGAAGCTGGTCGCCCAGCTGGAGGAGGAAATCCGGCATGAGCAGGCCAGAAAGATCGTGGAAATGGAAGCGGAGTTCCGGGATCAGGCCGACGAAAAGGCCCGCGAGATCATCGCCCAGGCCGTCCAGAGATGCGCCGCCGACCATGTCTCCGAAATCACCGTGTCCACCGTGGATCTGCCCAGCGAGGAAATGAAGGGCCGCATCATCGGACGCGAGGGCCGCAACATCCGCGCCATCGAGACGCTCACCGGCGTGGACCTCATCATCGACGACACCCCGGAGGCCATCACCGTCTCCTCCTTCGACCCCGTGCGCCGCGAGATCGCCCGCCTTGCCCTGGAGAAGCTCATCTCCGACGGCCGCATCCATCCCGCCCGCATTGAGGAAATGGTGGAGAAGGCAAGAAAGGAAGTGGACGCCTCCATCAAGCAGGCCGGCGAGCGCGCCACCTTCGACACCGGTATCCACGGCATCAACCCCGAGCTGGTGAAGCTGCTGGGACGCCTGAAATACCGCACCTCCTACGGCCAGAACGTGCTGGGCCATTCCGTGGAGGTCTCCCTCCTGTCCGGCGTCATCGCGGACGAGCTGGGCGTGGACAGCACCCTGGCCAAGAGAGCCGGCCTGCTCCACGATATCGGCAAGGCCCTGACCCAGGAGGTGGAGGGCTCCCATGTGCAGCTGGGTGTTGAAGCCGCCCGGAAGTACCGCGAATCCAAGGAGGTCATCCACGCCATCGAGGCCCATCACGGCGACGTGGAGGCCCAGACCATCACCGCTTTCATCGTCCAGGCCGCCGACGCCATCTCCGCCGCCAGACCGGGGGCCCGCCGCGAGAATCTGGAGAACTACATCAAGCGTCTCACCAAGCTGGAGGAGATCGCCAACGAGTTCGAGGGCGTGGAGAAGTCCTACGCCATCCAGGCCGGCCGCGAGATCCGCATCATGGTGAAGCCCGACGCCGTCAACGACGACCAGATGGTCATCATCGCCCACGACATCGTGAAGAAGATCGAGAACGAGCTGGAATACCCCGGCCAGATCAAGGTCCACATGATCCGCGAGAGCCGCGCCATCGACTACGCGAAATAATCCGGAAACAACAGAACCGCAGCCCCTCGTCAAAGCGAGAGACTGCGGTTTTTCTGCCGCCGTTTACCGCCTGGCGTCAAAGAACAGATATACGTCCCCCCGCTCCGCGAACGCCGCCAGCTCATCCCGCGAAATCTCCGTGTCAAGCGCGTCGAGCACGTCGGCGGTGCAGGCCGTCATGGTGGAGAGATACGGCAGAACCTCCTCCGGCTGCTCCCCCTTCACCGTCAGCAGCAGGGAGGAAACTGCGGGCAGCCTCTCCAGAAAAGCCAGGGAGCGGATCACCTCGTCCGACATCTCAAGCCCGGTGAAGGTCCCCCCGTTCAGGGTATCGGCCTCCTCCTGGGTGATTGTATCGCCGAGATTGAGCAGCGTGATGTCCGCGTCCGCGAGGGGCGAGAGATCCCAGGGCCCGTCCTCCGGAGAGCGCGTGACGTAGACGACCCGCTGCTCCTCCGTCAGAAACAGCCCGGCCAGCGGGGAGAGATCGACCGGGTGAAGAAAGCCGACATGGTACAGCCGGGGCATTTCCGGAAAACGGAACAGGGAGTCGTCGCTGACTGTAAGGGCTTCCAGCGTCGGGGGCATGTCCGCCTCTTCAACATGGCACCGCAGCTCAAGCGGCCGCGCGAGACGGCACCGCGACGCGTCCAGAGCGCGTATGGTCCCCGCTTCGATCACGGTCCCCGCGATATTCGGCGGCAGGATCAGCGCGTCCATGTTCCCCTCCGCCGTCAGCGTCAGACGGAAGGCGTCGGAGAGTGCCCCGAGTCCGGAGAGATCCACCTCCCCCGCTTCGTCCTCCCGGATGTAAACCCGGATGACGTTGTGCTCTTCCAGGCTGACCTCCGTCGAAGCCGGAACACCCAGGGTCACGTCCGTATCTCCCAGACGGTAAACAATTCCGGCTTCGGAGGCGTCCGTCTGCGATTCCACGGAAATGCCGCCCGGCGAAACACCAGCCCGGGAGCAGGAGAAGAGGACGGCGGCCAGCAGAAGGACAACCGGCCATCGCCTCATATTTCTCATATTTATCCCCTCACCTGCCCGTTTCCGCGGATCACGTACTTGTAGGACGTCAGCTCTCTCAGTCCCATGGGTCCCCGCGCGCCCAGCTTCTGGGTGGAGATCCCCATTTCGCAGCCGAGACCGAACTCCCCGCCGTCCGTGAATCTTGTGGAAGCGTTCACATAGACCGCCGCCGCGTCCACTCGGCTGACGAAGAAGTCCGCCGTTTCGGGATTGTTCGTCACAATGGCCTCGCTGTGGCCCGTGGAGTGGACCGCGATGTGTTCCACCGCCTCCTCGACGGAACCCACCGCCTTCACCGCCAGAATGTAGTCGAGAAATTCCGTGTCGAAATCCCCGTCCCCGGCGGGTGTCCCGTCAATGAAGGGAGCTGCCGAGGGATCCACCCGGAACTCCACGGGAATCAGCCCCGCCGCCGCCCGGTCGTCCCGGAGCCGCTTTGCAAGCGCGGGGAGGAAGGAAGGCGCGATGTCCCGGTGCACCAGCAGAACCTCCTCCGCGTTGCAGACCGAGGGGCGGCTGGTCTTGGCGTTCTCCACAATGGAGAGGGCCATGTCGATATCCGCCTCCCCGTCCACATAGACCGTGCAGATCCCCACGCCCGTCTGGATGCAGGGCACTTTCGCGTTCTCCACGCAGGCCCGGATCAGCCCGGCTCCGCCCCGTGGGATCAGAAGATCTATGAGCCCCGCCGCCTCCATCATCTCCCGGGAACTGGCGCGGTCTGTGTCCTCCACGAAGCCGATGAGAGCGGGATCCAGCCCGGCGTCGGAGAGCCCCATCCGCAGCGCCTTTACAATGGCCCCGTTGGATTTGAACGCCTCCCGCCCGCCCCGGAGCACCGCCGCGCTTCCCGCCTTGACAGCCAGAGCTGCCGCGTCCGAGGTCACATTGGGACGGCTCTCGTAGATGATCCCGATCACCCCCATGGGCACCGAAATCTTCTCGATCCGCAGTCCGTTGGGCCTCTCCGTTCTCTCCAGTACCGCTCCGACGGGATCGGGCAGGGCCGCCACGGTCCGGATGCCCTCCGCCATGGCGTTGATCCGCGCCTCAGTCAGCCTGAGCCGGTCCGTCATGACCCCGCCCAGCCGCTCAGCCGCCGCCGCCACGTCCTCCGCGTTGGCCGCGAGCAGGGCGTCCTTCTCCCCGATCAGCCGGTCCGCCATGCGGAGAAGCGCCCTGTTTTTCGTCTCCCCGTCGACCCAGGCGAGGGCAGGGGAGGCCGCCTTCGTCTCCCGCAGGATTTCCGCCGTGCTCTTCATGCCTCCCGCCTCCTTCCGATGAACCGCGTCCCCACGGGCAGCCCCTCCACTGCGTCGTAGAGCTTCGCCGGGTCCGCGCCGTTGACGATCATCATGTCCATGCCGGCCTCCATGCAGATTTTGGCTGCGGAGAGCTTCGTCGCCATGCCCCCGGTGCCGAGAGCCGAACCCTTTCCGCCCCCCGCCGCCAGAATGTCCTCCGTCAGGGCCGTCACCACGGGAATCACGGAGGCGTCCGGATCGATCCGGGGATCCGCCGTATACAGCCCCTCGATGTCCGAGAGGATCACGTAGAGGGCTGCCCCCGTGCTGACCGCCACCAGCGCGCCCAGGGTGTCGTTGTCCCCCACGGCCACCTCTTCCGTGGCCACCGTGTCGTTTTCGTTCACGATGGGCAGCGCGCCCAGCTCCAGCAGCCTGAGCACCGTCCGGGTGAAGTTCCCGTGGCGGGGCTCCGAGCCGAGATCCTCCCCGGTCACCAGGATCTGCGCCACGGTATGATGGTATTCCGAGAAGAGCTTGTCGTAGACGTACATCAGCTCGCACTGTCCCACCGCCGCCATGGCCTGCTTGGTGGGCATGTCCTCCGGCCTCCCGGGCAGGTTCATCTTGCCGACGCCCATGCCGATGGCCCCGGAGGAGATCAGCACGATCTCGTGTCCTGCGTTCTTCAGATCCGACAGCACCTTGCAGAGGCTCTCCACCCGCCGGATATTGAGCCGCCCGGTCCTGTGGGTCAGCGTGGACGTTCCGATCTTGACCGCAACCCGCATCAGTCACTCACCTCGATCTGTATTTTTCCATCTTTACTGCATGATTATACAGGACAATCCGCCGAATGTCAAGAGGAAGGGAAGGAAACGTCCTCCGCTCCCTTCCCTGATCTCGCTGTTTCATCTTGTTTTCGATCATGCGGACGTCTGCCCGGCTCTTACCTGCTCACAATAAACGCCCATGCGCCTTCGTTGGCGTTGGAGCCGTCCTGGCCGCTGCGGGTGCGGATGGCGAGGTATTTCCCGTTCGCGTCCTTGGCCAGAACCTCAACGGAGTTGCAGAGACCGGCGTCCCGCAGCCCGTCCTTCGGGATCCGGATTACCGCGCCGTCCTTCGCCTCGATGTCGCTGAACAGGATCCGCCCGTTCACCAGCACGTCCGCCGAGGCGATCTTGCCGTCCCCGTCCGTCACCTTCAGGGTCAGCTCCCATTCGCCGTCCTTTTCCACGGGCTCCGACAGGGCGATCTTGTCCGACTTTTTGTAGTAGCCCAGGGAGTCGATCATGACGGCGGGATCGCGCATCTGCTCGTCCATCCAGGCCCGCCGGTTCATGAGCCATTCCCGGAGCGTGTCGATCTCCTTCTGATAGGTCCAGTCGTACCGCCAGAGCTTGTTGTCCGCCTCCGCCGCGGGCCGGATGTCCTCCGCCAGCTCGTCGTAATGGGCGAACATGGCGTCCACCTTGTCCCCGATGGAATTCCAGCGCTCGCAGAGCTGCACGATGAACCAGGGATCGTTGTAGAGAGCCTTGTACCAGTATTCCCGGTCCTGGCTCTGTCCCTGCTTCCAGCTGTCGTAAGCCGCCGAGGTGGGATCCAGATTCACGTGGTTGGCGGAGGTCCAGTCCATATCCCAGACCGGCCCCCAGGTCAGCTTCCCGCCCACGGGCTTGTAGAGATAGCAGGACTTGAAGAGCAGCTCCACGTTCTTGTAGAGGGTGTTCACCACCCAGAAGTCCACGAAGGAGGGCACGTCCATGTAGTCGGAGTAGTGCAGCCCCTCCCCGGAGAGACGGTTGGGCGCGTAGATGGCGTCCTCCGCGTTCTGGACGTAGTCCTTGAGGTAGTTCATCATCTCCTTGTTGGAGGCGAGGAATTCCGGCTTCTTCAGCATGAGCTTCATGTCGTTCTTCGTGGTGAACTTGGTGGCCTCGTCGTAGTAGGCGTCGTCCTCGATGAGGTAGCCCCCTGTGATGTCCAGCCCGGAGAGATCGATGTAGTCCCCCACGCTGTATTCCTTGTAGACCCCGGTGGTGATCCAGGAGAGATCCTTCACCATGCCGTTCTCCAGGGTGTTCCGGTCCTTCTTGTCCAGATCCTCCTTCTTGGCGATGGCCTTGGCCGCGTCCTCCGCCAGCTCCTCCCAGTCGAAGATATTCACCCGCGTCTCCCCGACCCGGATGGCCTCGGTGAGCTCGTAGAGGCCGTAGTAGTCCCCGTTGTAGACCACGTTCACCATCTCGGAGGAACAGCCCTCCAGCCCCAGATCCATGGAGAAATCGTAGGATACCTTGTTGCGCAGATTGGTCCGGTCGTAGTGATTGGCCAGGAGGCACCAGTGCTTGTTGGCTCCCATGCCGAAGATATCCGCCTTCTCGTCCAGCTTGATCTTGAAGGGGCGCTTGGAGGCGTAGGCCGTAGAGTTGCCCCGGAGCTTGATGCCGATGCCGCCGTCGTAGGCCGTCCCCGGGAACGCCCCCGCGCCCTCGATCTTCATGGACGCCGTGCTGTACCCGGATTTGGAGACGTCGTAATACCCGGACTCCGAGGTGATGTAGACCGTCGGCAGCTTGCTCACCAGCAGGGATACCGTGTCAAAGCCCTCCGCCTGCAGATTCACCAGCACCTGCTTCTCCGGATCCGTGAGGGTATAGGTCCTGTCCTTGGTGGAGACGGTGTCCACGGTCTTGTTGGTAGAGAGGTCCTTGACGATCCACTTGAAGGTCAGCCCCTCGGGATATCTCTCCGCCCGGATGGTGTTCCCCTCCAGAACGAGGGATCCCGTCACGCCGGAGGACACGTTCACCGTGAAGTCCTTGAGAATCCCGTCCGCACGGGCTGTCAGCTTCACCGTCTCATAGCCGAATTCCGGTTTGGTCACCCGCGCGGTGTTTCCGTCGATGCGGATCACCGCGGGCTTGTCGCTGAACCAGGTGATGGGCTTGCCCATGATGGAGGCGGTCAGCGGGAAGTCCGATTCCACCTTGTCCGCCCGTTCGCCCTCCGCCAGAGTCAGGGTCACAAAGTCCACCACGGAGAAAAGCGGACTGTTGTAGAGAATCTCCGGCATGGGGGTCATCCCCTCTTCCACGTGCCAGAGGTCCCCGTCCAGCTTCAGATTGCCGCCGGTGAGGGACTCGAAGGATTTGGCCTGCCCCAACTCCCTGCCGTCCGTTCCGCATCCCGCCAGATAGTAGACGTTCTGCGCGGATTTGGCCCCTGCGTCGCCGGAGGAAATGGCGTTCCCGCCGCCCACCGTGCCCTCGTGGGTCACCGTTCCCAGCTGGACGATGTTTTTCAGGAGGCCCACGTCGCTGCCCCGGATCCGCCCGATGAGACCGGAGGTGTAGTTGTTGTGGCCGTTGTTGGAGCCGGTGACGGGGATGTTGGTGAAAATATTCGTGATGTGGATGGGCTTGTTGGTGACCCCGGTGTTCGTGTCCGTCCGGCACTGGCCGATGAGCGCGCCGATGCCTAAGATGTCCCCGTTCTTGTTTTCCACGGATACCGAACCGGACATGACGGCGATGTTGTCGATGTCCACATACCCGGAGACCTGACCGCAGAGCACCGCGTAGCAGGCCACCCCGTTGGCGTTCCCCCGCACGCTGACGTCCTTCAGGATCAAGTTCTTGATCACCGCCCTGTCGTCCTTGTCGTCGGAGCCCACGGAGCCGAAGAGCCCCACGTGGACCCGCTTCTGGGAGGTGACCGCCAGCTTCAGCCCGGAGATGGTGTGCCCCCGCCCGTCGAAGGTGCCGGAGAACACGTTGGACCCGGACACGATCCCGCTCTCGCTCTCCGCCCCGCCGATGGGGACGAAGGAGGTCAGGATGCTCATGTCGATGTCCGCCGCCAGCACGTAGTCCCCGTCCAGGGGATAGGCGTCGCTCTTGCCGATCCGCTGCAGATCCGCGGCGGTCTTGATGGCGATGCCCTCCACTGTGTCCGCGTCCGCGTCGGGCTGTCCGGAGACTGCCGGAGCATAGGTGCCCTCGGGAGAAGCGGCCTCATCCCCGATTCCGGCGGACTGCGCGTCTGCGGGTGCTGTTCCGCCCACGGCCGCGTTTGCCCCGGGATCGATGGAGATGGGTCCTCCCCCGCTCTTTTTGCATCCGGTCAGGGCGGAGAGGGAAGAGGCGGCCAGCAGGGCGGCGAGCAGCAGCGCGGCTGCACGTGCGCTTGCGCGGGTGGATCGGCGGGTGATGGGGGTCATGGCGTCCTCCTTGGGAGACGGAAAACATATAATTATCTCATTATAGTATGAATCCCGGTGCAAATCAACCCCCAACCCGTGAATTTTCGCCCCGCCGGCCTCTTGCGCAAACCGGTTTTGTGTGATACAATGAAAAAAACGCCGGAAAGGAGGCCGCCCCATGGAGCCGAAGCCGAAACGCGCCGCATTTTTACGCCCTGCCCTCCGGATCATCCTCACCGCCGCCCTCGGCCAGGGGATCGCCGCCCTTCTGTCCCTCCTCCTTCTGAAGCGGCTGGACGCGGTTCTGCTCCTTATCGGCAGAGCGGCGGCCCCGGGTGAGCCCATCGTCGAAACCCTGGCCCGGGTCTTTTCATCCCTCCGCCATGCCGCCGTTGTCCCCCGGAGCTTTCCCGCCGTCCTTCTCTGCCTGACCGCCGCCGCGCTCCTGTATGCCCGAAACGCCCCTCCCGCAAATCCCGGAATAGGGTTGAGAAAGCGTCTTCTCCGCATCCTTTCCGTTATCCTTGCCGTAATCCTGTTCCTCGCCGCCTTCCTTCTGACCCTGTGGCGCACCGACGTCAACGGCATCCGCTTCGGCGACGTGGTGCTGTCCCTGATCCGCACGGTCCGCTCGGGAGCTCTTGACGCCCTGTCCGCCCCGCCCCAACTGCCGGAGGTCATTGCCTTATGATGAAAAACCAATTCCGCCGTATGCTGACCCTGCCCCTCCTGCTCCTGCTCTGTGCCGGAGGCTGTGCCCCTTCGTCCGTCGCCGCGCCCTCCGCCGATCCCGGGACCGTTCCCCGCTGGCGCGCAGGCTTCGGTTCCGCTGAAATTCCCCTTCCGGACAACGGCCTGCCCCTGTATATCGCGGGCTATCACAACGGTATCGAAATCTCGGAGGTCCGGGATCTGTGCCGGGTATCCGCTCTCTGGCTGGATGCCGATGGGGAAGGGGTCCTGCTCCTCTCCGTGGACTGCGTGGGTCTGGGCAGCGATACCGTGGACAGAATCCGTACCCGCCTCGCGCCCCTTCTCGCGGAGGAAGGCCCCGTCCAAATCCACGTCGTCTCCACCCACGACCACGCCGGACCGGACACCCTGGGCCTCTGGGGACCCGTGGGAGAGGACGGCAAGAATCCCGGCTATATGGAGAACCTGTACGAAGCCTGTGTCCGCGCCGCCGGGGAAGCCCTCGCGCACCGGAAGACGGGCCGCCTGTTCCGCGCCGACGTGAAGACGGAGGACATGCTGCGGGATTCCCGGGAGCCCGTGGTCTGGGACGAAACGCTCCACATGCTCCGTTTTTCGCCGGATGACGGGGAAGGGGGCATCCGCCTGCTGTCCTACGGAGCCCACGCGGAATCCCTGCGGGGAGCGAATACCCGCCTGAGCCGCGACTACCCCGGCGTCCTCTGCGATCTGATTCGGGAGCGCACCGGGGAGGACTGCCTCTTCGTGCCGGGAGCCGTGGGCGGCCTCGTCATGACCCGGGAATTCTATGATCCCTTCGACGCCGAGGCCAACCTGACCCTCACCGGGGAAAAGCTGGCGGATTACGCCCTGTCCGTGTCCCCGGAGGACGAGCGGGAGCTATCCCCCACACTCGCGGACGACGGCATATTCTTCACCGTCCCGCTGGACAACACGGTGTTCCTCTACTATAAGTTCCTCGGCATCCTCGGCAACGAAGCCGTCCGCTCCTCCGATCCCGATGAGGCCGGGGAAACCGGATACGGCCTGAAAACCCGCCTGTCCGTGATCCGTCTGGGAGACACGGCCCTGCTCCTGCTTCCCGGGGAGATCTTCCCGGAGCTGGTCTGGGGCGGCGGACGGGAGAATCCCTCCAACCCCGGGGCGGACAATCCCGAACCCCTTGCCTCCCTCATGGAGCGGTACGGCCTGACCGACTTTTTCCCCGTTGGCCTGGCGGACGACGAGCTCGGCTACATCGTGACCCCGAACGACTTCCTGACGGATCCCGCAGCCCCGTACCTCCACGACGCCGAGCCGGAGGACGGCAGCCGCCATTACGAGGAAACCAACTCCGTCGGCGTCGCCTGTGCCCGGAAAATCGCGGAGAACCTGGAAAAACTTCTGAAAAAAGCGGATTTTGCGCCGGAAAAATGAAAAAGGGTATTGCTTTTTTGAAAAGACTGTGATACAATAGACAAGCTAAGTTGTAAAAAACGGGTGAACTCTGCCCGCAACAAGTATTCTTTCGGAGGCTTTCCCATGGAAATCGTCATCGGCATTATCCTGATTCTCGCCGCTCTCTTTCTGATCGGAGCGGTTCTCATGCAGTCCGGCAAGAGCCATAACCTTTCCGGCACCATCGCGGGCGGCGCGGAGACCTTCTTCGGCAAGTCCAAGGCCACCACGCTGGACAAGAAGCTGTCCAAGGCCACCACCATCGTCGCCATCATCTTCGTTGTCCTCGTCCTCGTGTTCTACCTGTACCAGAACAACGCCGGCACCGCCTCTTCCGCCAGCACCTCCGCCGATTCCTCCTCCGCCATCACCCAGGCCGAGGACGCCGGCGACGCGGAATGACCGGATCCCGGACAGTCTGAACCACAACCATGAGCGGAGCCGCACCGGTTCCGCTTTTTCCATTACCAGGAGTCAATCATGCCGAGAAAAAACGCAAGAAAACGAGAAAAAGCCATCAGCGCCGCCATGGGGACCCTCCGGCGGCACAAGAACCCCGCCCTTGAGGCAGCGGAGAGATCCCGCCGCACGGCCGCCAAAAAGCCGGAGCCAGCCCGGGAGCGCACCTATTCCTCCGATCCCGCCCCCTTCTCCGATGAAACCGTGATCGTCACCGGCACCTTCTCCTACAGCGGCCGGGGCTTCGGCTTCTGCCGTCCCGACGAGGAATTCGCACAGGAGCTCCCCGGCGACGTGTTCATCCCGCCCCGCCTGACCAAGGGCGCCATGACCGGGGACCGCGTCACTGTGGAGGCCTCCTTCACCGGCATGCGGGAGGACGGATCCCGGGGCTGCGAGGGCGAGGTGCTGAGCGTGGAGAGCGCGGCCTCCTCCCTGATCGGAACCCTGCGCTCAGCCGGGGGCGTCTGGTGGGTGGAGCCCGATTCCAGGCGGTGGGGCGTCAGCGTCTCCGTCCCCCGGAAGGACGCGGAGAACGCCGGAGCCCGGGAGGGATGGAAGGTGGAGGTCGTCCCCGCCGGAAATCCGTATTTCGTCAGGGGCCTCACGTCCTCCGTCCACGGCGGCAGGAGCACCCGAACGGACCGCTTCGGCACCGTCACCGCCCCCGCCTGCGAGGTGGAGGGCCGCATCGCCTCCGTATTCGGGGACGGTCTGACAAGGGACGCCAACTACGCGGCCATCTTAGCGGGCTGCGGCATCCGGACCGCCTTCCCGGAGTCCGTTCTGGAGGCGGCGGACCTCTCTGCCCGGGAGCCCGTCGACGCGGCGGCGGATCCCTCCCGGATCGATCTCAGAGACCGGGTCCTCTTCACCATCGACGGCGCCGGCGCGAAGGATCTGGACGACGCGGTCTCTCTGGAGCGCACGGAGCGCGGCTGGGTCCTCGGCGTCCACATTGCCGACGTGTCCCATTACGTCCGCCCCGGTACTCCCGCCGAAAAGGAGGCCGTCCTCAGAGGGACCTCCGTCTATTTCACCGACAAGGTGGTGCCCATGCTGCCCCAGTCCCTGTCCAACGGGGCCTGCTCCCTGAATGCCGGGGAGGACCGGTACGCCCTGACGGCGGAGGTGACCCTCGACGCACAGGGCAATCGGGTCGGCACGAAAATCTTCCGCTCCGTCATCCGCAGCCGTGTCCGCGGCGTCTATTCCGAGGTCAACGATATCTTTGAAAACGGCGAGGCCAGCCCCTTCGCTGAAAAATACGCCGAGGTTCTCCCCATGCTGCGGGAGATGCATGCGCTGTACCTCCTTCTGGCGGAGCGGTCCAGGGAGCGCGGCGTCCTTGAGCTGGAGGACAGCGAGGCCGTGATCCTTCTGGACGAGAACGGGGAACCCTGCGCGGTGATGCCTGCTGTCCGGGGCGACGGGGAGCGGCTCATCGAGCAGTTCATGCTCCAGGCCAATATGGGCGTCGCGGAGACCCTCACCGGACTGAAGCTGCCCTGCCTCTACCGGACCCACGCCCGCCCGGACCGGGACAAGCTGAACGCCTTTGCCGTCTTCGCCTCGAGCCTGGGCCTCAATACCCGGAATATCGTTCCGGATTCCGCGGAGCAGACCGGTGCGCGCCGTGAGCTGCCCGAGGACGAGCTGATCCGGCGGCTGGGCATGATCCTTGCCGACGCGGAGGAGAGGGGCATGGGACCCATGATCTCCCTGATGCTGCTGCGCTCCATGATGAAGGCGAAGTACCTCTCCGTCCCCGCCCGTCATTTCGGCCTGGGCGCGGATCTGTACTGTCACTTCACCTCTCCCATCCGCCGCTATCCGGACCTCTTCGTCCATTCCGTCATCACCGCCGTGCTGGAACAGAGCGGAGCCCCCTTCCTCACCGCCGGCATGAACGTCCCGGTGTCCGCCGCGGCCGCGTTTGCCCGCATCGCCTCCGACCGCGCCTTCACCTCCTCCGAATGCGAGGTCCGGGCCATGGACGCCGAGCGGGATATCGAGGATCTCTATCTGACCCTGTATATGGCCCGCCATATCGGGGAGACCTTCCGCGCAGTGGTCTCCGGCGTCACGAGGATCGGCGTCTTCGTCCGCTGCGACAATCTGGCGGAGGGCTTCATCCCGGCGGAGAACTGGCCCGGCCTGCGGACGGACGAGGAACATCTGACCGCCTCCGTTCACGGGACGACCTATACCCTCGGCTCCCCCCTGGACGTGATCCTGACGGAAGCGGACCCCGGCACCCGCCGCATCACCTTCCTCCCGGCGCTCTCCTCCTCCGGGGAGGAAGCGTAAAAATTCCACTGACCCCCAATACACCATCCTTAATACAACCGAGGGAGCGGCGCCTGTCCGTTCCCTCTTTCTGTATACTCGGTTCAGTTCCCGTCCCCGGCTCTCACAGCACGATCTCTCCCTCGAGCCGGATATCTCTGGACCCCGCACCCACGAGGACGCGGAACCGTCCGGGCTCCACGGTCCAGTTGTACCGGATGTCCATGAGCTTGAAGCTGTCGTAGTCCAGCGAGAAGGTGACGGTCGTCTCCTCGCCCGCCTTCAGGCTGATCCGCCGGAAACCCTTCAGCAGCATGGGCGGCGTCACCACGGAGGCCTCCGTGTCGTCCAGATAGAGCTGCACTACCTCATCCCCGTCTACGGAACCGGTGTTCTTGACCCTGCAGGTGACCACCGCGTCGAAGGTGCCGGTCCTACGGATCTCCAGATCGCTGTAGGCAAACTGCGTGTAGCTGAGTCCGTAGCCGAAGGGGAACAGGGCGTTCTTCGGACCCTCCAGGAAGTCTCCCGCGCCGCCGGGCAGCATGGAGTAGTAGCAGGGGATCCGGGTGGAGGACCGGGGCAGGGACAGGGGCAGCCGACCCGCCGGGCTGAACTGTCCGGTCAGGCATTCCGCGATGGCCCGCGCGCCGGATTCGCCGCCGTAGAAGGCCATGAGGATCGCCTGGCAGACCTCGTTCTCCCGGGAGAGCTCCAGGGGCTTGCCGTTTTCCAGCACCAGGATCAGGGGCTTGCCGAGCTCTGCCAGCTTTTCGATGAGCTCCCGCTGCCGGCCGTTCAAGGTCAGCTCGCACCGGTCGCGCCCCTCGCCGCTGGTGATGGTGTTGTCGCCGCCCACGAAGATGATCGTGTCGCATTCCGCGGCGATGGCCACAGCCTCGTCCATGGCGTCGGCGATTTCCTCCTCGCCCTCGGACCAGAGGTGGGGCTGGCCGTCCACGATCCGGGGCTGCTTCTTGTCGTAGGTGATGGCGCATCCGTCGCACTGGCGCACCGTCACGCCCTCGCCCAGCATCTCCTTCAGCTCTTCATACAGGGACGGGATGGGGAACTGGGGCGTGGAGGAATAGCCGCCGATCTTCTGGGCCGCCGAGGAGGGCCCGATCAGCGCCACGGATTTCACGTCCTTCAGCGGCAGAACGCCGTCGTTCTTCAGAAGCACCAGGGATTCCCGGGCGACCCTGTGGGATACGGCGCGGTGCTCCTCGCAGCGGATGACGGAGGCCCAGGCGTCCTCATCAGTGTAGGGATGATCGAAGAGGCCCAGCTCGAACTTGACCTTCAGCACCCGGAACACGATGTCGTCCAGCCGCTCCATGGAGAGCTTGCCCTGCTTCACCAGATTGACGACGGACTGCTTCCAGAAGGTGGGCGGATAGTCGCAGCCCTGTACGTCCAGGCCGTTGCGCATGGCCAGACCGACGGCGTCCTCGTCCGTGGAGACCATGTGGAAGGCGTGCTTCAGCCGTCCCACGCCGCCCCAGTCGGACCGGGCGTACCCCTTCAGGCCGAACCGCTGCTTCAGCACGTCCTTCAGATACCACTCGGAGCACATGAGGGGATCGCCGTCCACGCAGTTGTAGGCCACCATGACGTTGTAGGCGCCGCCCTCCCGGATCCCGGCCTCGAACACCGGCAGATAGCAGCTTTCGACCTCCCGCCGTCCCGCTCTGGCCGGGGAGCAGTTGGTGCCGCCCTCCGCGATGCCGTGGACGCAGTAGTGCTTGGGCTCGGAGATGACCGCGTCGGAACGGGAGATGTCCCCCTTCTGCTCGCCGGAGACGATGGCCGCCGCCATACGGGAGGAAAGATACGTGTCCTCGCCGAAGGTTTCCTCGATGCGTCCCCACCGGGATTCTCTGGCCACGTCCAGATTGGGCGCCAGGATCTCGTGCATACCCAGAGCCCGCGTCTCCCGGCCGATGGCGCCGCCGACCTCCTTCACCAGCTCCGGATCGAAGGTGGCGCCGAAGTTCAGGGGACAGGGGAACACCGTGCCCCGGACGCCGCTGATGCCGTGGAGTGCCTCGCCGGTGAAGATGACCGGGATCCCCAGCCGGGAGTTCTCGATGAAGTACCGCTGGATCTTGTTGAAGGCCCCAGGGGTGGAGTACATGTCGTGGATGAACCCGATGCCGTCCGCGTCGAAATCCGCCTTCAGCCTGTCCCACTCGAAGTCCGTATCGGGCTCCACGCTGCAGTGCTGGCGCGGGTCCGGCTTCGTCGCGTATTCCACGCCCCGCATCATGCAGGTCTGGGCCGCCTTCTCCTCGAGGGTCATCCGGGCCAGCAGATCCGCCGCCCTCCGCTCCGCAGAAAGCGCGGGATTCTTGTAGTCAGCCATTGCTTGTGCCTCCTTGTGTGATTTTCGGAGATTCTCACCCCCTATTCTAACCGAAAATCCCGCCTTTGTCAACCGTCCGCCGCCTCCTCAACCGCCCCCGCTGCCCCCGCCTTCGACGGATTGGGGCAAATTCTCCCGTTTTTCTTATTTTTTACAATTCTGTCCTTGCTCTCCCGCAGCACAATCCATATAATGAAACCATACCGAACCGAGACCAGCCCTGCGCCGCCCGAGACAAATGGAGAAACGCCCCTATGGGCAGTCATGTGAAATTTCATTCCGCTACCGGGAAGCGGATGATCCTGATTGTGGACGATGAGTTGATCAACCGCGAGATCCTGACCGTGGTCCTGTCGGAGACCTATGACCTGGTCTTCTGACCTGGTCTTCTGACCTGGTCTTCGCCGAGGATGGCGCGCAGGCCCTCACCGAGGTGGAGAAGCGCGCCGACCAGCTGAGCCTGATCCTTCTGGATCTGATCCTGCCGGATATGCACGGGCTGGATATCCTCCGCACCCTCAAGGCCGAACCCCGCTGCGCCGCCATTCCCGTTATCATCATGACCTCGGACAAGGATTCCGAGGTGGAGAGCCTGACCATCGGCGCCAGCGACTTCATCCCGAAGCCCTATCCCATGCCCAAGGTGATCCAGGCCCGGATCCTGCGCACCATCGAGCTCTCCGAGGACCGGGACATCATCCGTTCCACCGAGCGGGACAGCCTCACCGGCCTTTATAACCGCGACTATTTCTACCGCTA
>CACWLT010000010.1 GCA_902761695.1 uncultured Ruminococcus sp. | reverse complement strand
CTTTCCTTTGAGGAACCGGGACGCCAGTTCATAGCCGATCCGGTTCGCTTCCTCCGGCGTGACCTCGCCCGGACGGAAGGACTGCCGGATCTGATAGGCGATCACGTCGCTTTTCTGCTCCCGCCCGGTCATAGCCTGATACTGCCTCTTGGAAAACAAAAACTCCGCGTCGGCAGTGTGCGGATCACAGCCATACGCGGAGATCAGTTCGTATTCATCGGTCTTATCCGGGTTCTTTGCGTACTCCGTCCGGTCATGGAGGCATTGCGCCACGGTCCGGCCCCGGTTCCGGTGCATGGCGATAATTCGTGTTGTTGCGATGCGGTCCTCCTTCCCGCGCTCAGAGAGAAGAAAGCCGGGCCAGGATGCGGTTGATCCCGTCCCGGATCTCTTCCAGCGCCTTCCGCACAAGCCTGATTTCTTCGATCCCGACGTGTCCCATTCCGTTGACGCGCCGGGCGATCTGATTGATATTGTTACCGACCTTTCCGAGCTGCCCCGTGAGATCGCCTATCTCCGGCAGTTCCAAACGGATGACGTACCCGTCGATTGCCATCTTCCGCAGGTACGCCGCCATGTTGTCGGTGCCGTATTCCTGCATTTTCTGCTCGATCTTCTCCCGCTCCTCCGGCGTGACCCGGAAGCGGAGCATCGTGTCGCGGATGCGTTTTTCCTTCGTGTGATTCACCTCCCGGCCCTCCCCGGATTTCCGCAATCATGGAAATCCGGGCGTTTTCCTCTCTTTTTCCGCAATCGTGGAAATCCGCTTACCGGACTTCATGCTTCGACTTCGCCGAATGATTCGGCGGAGTTTTCTTTACGGCGGCGGTGTTCTCCGCGAGTTTTCCCAGCACGGACGGTTTCCGCGCAAGCTCTCTCCGGGTTTCGTCGATGAATCCATCCAGGATCGCCGGGTGACTGTTTACGACGTAGGGCAGGCGGTTGTCCCCGAACGCGGAATCCCGGTCTTGTGGGATGTTGAAGCTCATCGCCCATTCCTTGTTGGACCGTGAAAACCGACCGTCATAGTCCTTTTCGTTCACCGTTACGGCAAGCACAAACATTGTCCTGCTCCGCCCGAACGCCTCCAGCACCTCTTTATCCGCGAAAGGGTCGAGGTGCATCCCGTCAAAGTGTTTCCGGATCGATGTTTCAATGGCCTCTTTACACGCGATATTCTCCCGGCGTGATAGCCGGTACGGACTCAGCTCGTCGTTCTCCCTCGCATAGGACGCCGATTCCCGGTACACCGGGAGATAGTCTTTTTCCTCTGGCATATTCTTCCTCCTTCTACTGTATCAATCTTCATATCACCTGTTCCGTGCGCCGTTTCGGTCCGGCGTCCGTGTTTCGGATCTGCGCTTTCAGTTCCTGGATCCGCTCCATCACGGACGGCTTTGCTTTCGCCACCTCTTCCGGTGCGGGATCCGGGGAATCGACCGACTGCTCCGCCGCCGAACGTCCGTCGATGTTCAGAACCGCGTTCAGCTCCGCCAGCCGCGCGGATTTTGCGGCAAGTTCCTCCGCCTGCGGGAAGGGTTTCCCCAGCTCCGCTTTTGCCGTTTCCAGCTGCGCCCGCGTGTCCTCCAGATTTTTCTGCGCCGTGGCAATCCGGTTCGGGATGTTGTTCAGGGCATTGTCGATTCTGGTCAGGTTTCCGCGGGGATCGCTGCCCATCTCCACCCGATGGGAGATCTCACCGCGCAGGGTCAGAATGTAGTCCATCCCGAAGCTCTCCAGCGTCACCGCCATTTCAAAGCCGCGGTATGTTCCGATCACCACCGGCTCCCGCCCCGTGGCGTCCTTCGAGGCTTCCAGAAGGGCGGCCCCCGCGTTTTCCTTGTCCGCCAGCGCGTCGCCCTTCACAGTCATTCCGGCGAATCCGTCCTTCGGATGCGGATGGGACTCCACCGTCACCCGGTCCTTTTCCAGACCGGCGATCAGGCTTTCCAGACTGGCGATCTGATTCGGGTATCGCATCGATATGTCGTCCTGCAGGCGGTACTGCTGGCTCCGGTGATTGCTTTCCAGCAGCTTCAGCCGGGCGACGTCGATGTCGAGGTCCATTTTTTCTTTGATCCGCGGATCTCCTGCGCAGAGGGCCTTGACCTCCGCGTAGGAAAGCGTCGCCTCGTCGAGGTCGTCGCACGCCCGCACGGGGGATTTTGAGCTCATGACCTGCGAGATGAAGCGCTGCTTGTTTTCCAGCACCTGCCAGAGGTAGGCGTCGAACGTCCCCTCCGTGACATAGCGGAAGATATGCACCTTCGGATTTTTGTTCCCCTGCCGGACGATCCGTCCCTTCCGCTGTTCCAGATCTCCCGGCCTCCACGGGCAGTCCAGATCGTGCAGGGCGATCAGGCGCGTCTGACAGTTGGTCCCGGCCCCCATTTTGGCGGTCGAGCCGATCAGGACGCGGACCGAGCCGTTCCGTACCTTTGCGAACAGCTCCTTTTTCTTCACCTCCGAATCGGCGTCGTGGATGAACGCGATCTCCTCCGCGGGGACGCCCCGGGCAATGAGCTTGGTGCGTATGTCGTCGTAGACGGAGAACGCCGGTTTGTCCGGTTCTTTGTCCGCCGCCGTTTCAGCGGCATGTACCCCCGGATCGTCGATCTTCGCCGTTCTGGGAGCCGCCTGTTTCGCCGGGGTGGACAAATCACAGAAGACAAGCTGTGTCAGCCGTTCGGACGTTCCTTCCTCCCAGATCCGGAATACGTTGTCCACGCACAGGTTGACCTTGCTTGCCGGATCGTCGGGCAGGTTCGGATTGATGATCCTCTGATCCAGCCCCAGCTTCCGCCCGTCCGTTGTCACTTTCAGCATATTGTCGGTCTTCGGATCGACCATTTTCCGGTGGATCGCGGACGCCCGTTCGGAGAGGTCCTGCACCATCTCCTTCTGGACCTCCGTGGGCTTTGCGGCCACATTGTGAAACTCCGCCTCCGGGACCGGCAGATGAAGCTGGTCCGAAGTCTTGATGTCCGCCGCTTCCCGGAACAGGTTCATGAGCTCTGGGAGGTTGTAGAATTTGGCAAACCGCGTCCGCGCCCGGTAGCCCGTTCCCTCCGGTGCCAATTCAATCGCCGTCTGCGTCTCCCCGAAGGTCGAAGCCCAGGCGTCGAAATGGGTCAGCCCTTTTCGTTCCAGCATATCGTGCTGGAGGTAGCGCATCATAGTGTACAGTTCGGTCATGCTGTTCGATACCGGCGTACCCGTCGCAAAGGCGACGCCTTTCCCGCCCGTGATCTCGTCCATATACCGGCATTTGAGATACATATCGCTCGATTTCTGCGCGTCCGTGGTGGACAAACCCGCCACGTTCCGCATCTTCGTGACCAGAAAGAGGTTTTTGTAGTTATGCGCTTCATCGACGTAGAGCCGGTCCACGCCCAGCTGTTCAAATGTCACCACGTCGTCCCGAGGCTTGTCGAGCAGCTTGTCCAGCTTTGCCTGCAAACTCTTTCTCGTGCGTTCCAGCTCCTTGATGGAGGAACGCTCCCCCCGGCTTGCTTTCAGCTCTTCGATCCCTTCCTCGATCTCGTCGATCTGCTGGCGGAGAAGCTCTTCCTGCCTTTCCCGCGACATGGGGATCTTCTCAAACTGCGAATGACCGATGATGACAGCGTCGTAGTTTCCCGTGGCGATCCGCGCGCAGAACTTCTTCCGGTTCGCCGGTTCAAAATCTTTTTTCGTTGTCACAAGGATATTGGCGGACGGGTAGAGGCGCAGAAACTCCGACGCCCACTGTTCCGTCAAATGGTTCGGCACGGCGATGAGGGCTTTCGTGCTCAGCCCCAGCCGTTTGGATTCCATCACCGCCGCGACCACTTCAAAGGTTTTCCCGGCCCCGACCTCATGGGCCAGCAAGGTATTCCCGCCGTAGAGGATATGGGCTATGGCGTTACGCTGATGCTCCCGCAAGGTGATCTCCGGATTCATCCCGCCGAGGGTCAGATGCGCCCCGTCGTACTCCCGGGGACGGTCGGAATTGAACAGGTCGTTGTATTTCCGCACATAGTGGTGACGGCGTTCCGGTTCGGCGAAGATCCATTCCCGGAACTTCTCTTTGATGATCTGCTGCTTCTCGGCGGCGAGAGTGGTTTCCTTTTCGTTCAGCCTCCGGTCCTCATGGCCGAATTCGTCCCGGATCACGTCGTAGATGCGCACGTCCCGGAGGTTCAGGGCATCCTCCAGAATCCTGTACGCGCTGGCCCGGGAGGTTCCGTAGGTGACGGTGTCGTTCACGCTGCCGCTATATTGCGTCTTGTTCGTGATCTTCCATTCCCCGGTGAGCTGCGAGTATTCCACGTCCATGTTCCGCCGCGCGAAGAAACCGGGCTGGAGCAGGTCGAACATGAACTGCTTGACCGTCTCCGGCTCGATCCACGTCGCCCCGAGGCGCACCTCGATCTCCGAGGCGTCCAGATCGACCGGCTGTGCCGCGCGGAGGGCCTCTTCGTTGCAGGCAAACGCCGGATCGTTTTTCGCCGCCCGTTCCGCTTCCGCCAGCTTTTCCCGCACGTTTCCGGACAGGTATTCGTCGGCGGGGACAAATACGTCCGGATTTTCGGGCAGACGGAAGATCACGCCCCGGAGGTCCGTTTCCAGCTCTTCTTCCGTTTTCCCGGAGAGCGCGGACATATACTCCATATCCACCCGCGCTTTTTCCGATATGGAAACGGCGAGGGCTTCGGCGGCGGTGTCCACATGCTCCACGGCGCGGTGGGGCTGGATCGTGCGCTGCGTGAAGATCTCCGCTTTCCGCTCCAGCTGGCGCTCCTCGTTCAGAATTTCAAGGGGACCTCCGGATGCTCTCGTCCGGCATCCCGTCCAGCTGCTCCTGCAGGAGGTTCCGTACACAGTCGCGCAGTTCCACCATTCCCATCGTGCGGGCTTTTGCCGTCGCGTTCAGATCCGGCTTCACCATGACGCTGTTTTCCCGGTAATACAGATCGCCGTTCACGACGGTGTAGCTGAAATTCTGCACGTTCGGGTCCGCGGGAATGGTGTCCCGGATGACCTCGCCCTCCCCGAGATCGGGAAGATCGGCTTCCCTGTACGTCCCCCGGATGTTCCGGACGGCTTCATGAAGAAGGTCTTTCAGGGAAACGTCCTCACGGGGCTTGACGGTGTAGTCCATGCCGAAACGGGAGCTGTCCTCCGTCTGGATCCCAAGCACCATGTCCGGATGGTCGAGGAAATACCGGTTGACGGCGTACCCGTCCTCGTTTGTCCCGAGACCCACCCAATCCGGCATGACGACGGCGGGGGAGTCCCGTTTCTGGAGGAACAGGATGTCCGTGACCACCGTCGTGTTCGCGTTGGCGAGGAACGCGTTCTCCGGCAGACGGATCGCGCCGAGCAGGTCCGCCCGCTCCGCGATGTACCGCCGCGCTTCCTCCCCCTGCGCGTCCATCGTATAGCGGGAGGTCACAAAGGCGATCACGCCGCCGGGACGCACCTGATCGATGGCTTTTGCGAAGAAGTAGTTGTGAATGCTGAAATTCAGCTTGTTGTACGGCTTGTCGTTGACCTTGTAGTTTCCGAACGGGACGTTTCCGACTGCCAAATCAAAAAAGTCCCGTCTGTCCGTCGTTTCAAACCCGGCGATGGTTACATCGGCGTTCGGATAGAGCTTCTGTGCGATGCGTCCCGAAAGACTGTCCAACTCCACGCCGTATAGCTTCGAGTCCCGCATCCCCTCGGGAAGCATCCCGAAAAAGTTGCCTATGCCCATCGACGGCTCGAGGATATTCCCAGACGTGAATCCCATCCGTCCGACCGCCTCATAGATCGCGGAGATCACGGTGGGCGTCGTGTAATGGGCGTTCAGCGTCGATCCCCGCGCCGCCTCATACTCTTCCGGCGTCAAGGCCGCTTTCAGTTCGGTATATTCGTCGCTCCATTCCTCCCGTCCCGGATCGAACGCCTCCGGGATGCCGCCCCAGCCGACGTAGCGGGACAGGGTTTCCTGTTCCTCCGGCGTCGCGTTCCGGTCCTCCGCTTCGATGGTTTTCAGGGTATGGATCGCGTCCATGTTCATGCGGAATTTCGTCTTCGGCCCGCCTTCGCCGAGGTGCTCGTCCGTGATGCGGAAGTTTTCGGGCGGCGGCAGGGTCGGCGTCGGTTCGATGACCGGCTCCCGGTTCCCGCCCGTGAAGTCGATCACGATGGAGTGCAGGCCGAGTTCCCGCTCATAATCGGTGAGGTCCGCGTCCCCGGAGTAAACACGGACGCCGGAATCATGGGTAGTTACCCCGGTTTCCGCACCGGACGACGTTTCCGCGGGGTTCTGTACCTCCGGAAGGTTCGTTTCAGTTTCGGGGGTAGTTACCCCTGTTTCTGAACCTTCTCGAACAGGCGCTGTTTCGTCAGGTTCTTCTGCGACCGTTTCCGGCTCCGGCCCCTGTTCCGGCTCTTCTTCACGTTCCGGCGCGGGTTCGTGCGGGATAACGGTGAACAGACCGCTGTCCACGGCGTTATCAAACCGTTCGCGGGACAATCCGTAGATATTCCGATCTGCCGCCTCCCCGATCCGGTAAAAGACCTTTTCCGCGCTCACGCTTTCAATTGTCAGAGGCCGGTCCGGACCCGAGGGATTGACCACAAAGCCGTCACCGGGGGAAAAGGTATGACCCTCAGACGTATGGAAAACGCAAGCCTCCCGCAGTACGGCAAGCTGTTCCTCCAGCGTCTTCCCGGTAAGGCGGTCCCCCTCAACGTCCCGGTCGGTTTTCAGGAAGGTGATGCGGTAGTTCATCAGAAACCGCTCGTCGTGATAGCAGACCGGGGAGGCGACGACCATCCTCTGATCGTCCCGGAGCTTCGGCGCGTCTCCGAAGTCCGTGTTGATGCCGAAGTTGACGGGAGCATAGAAAAAGAGCGTGTTGTCCCGCTCTCCGAGATAGATTCCGACATTTTCCGGCTCGGCGTCGTTTCCGGGGAATGCAATCTGCCCGTCCGCGCCGTACTCCGCCTCATGTTCGAAGGACAGCAGGCGGCGGACCTCCCGCTCTCCGTTCCGGCCAATGGAAGACACCACCGTGTCGTCCGTGTCCCGGATCGTCTCCAGCCGGTCATTGAGCTGAAAGGCAGGAAACGCGCACATCTCAACCTGCCCGGCTCCGGAAATCTCCCGCATCGTCAGTCCGAGGTCAAGGATCTCCGCCGCTCTACGGGCATCTTCGCCGAACAATTCGTAAAAGTCCCCGACCTGATACAATACCAGTTCTTCGGGATAGCGTTCTTTCAGGGAATTGTAGCCGGAGATCCAGTCCCGTTCAGACGCATTCTGAGGTTCAGAAACAGGGGTAGTTACCCCGGTTTCTGCATCGTTCTCCGGCTCCGCGGGTTCTTCTGCCTCCGGGGTTCTCCCGTTCCGGTTTTGTCCCGCTTCCGGTGGGACGGCGTACCGCCCCTGCCCGATCAGCCGGTCGATGCGCTTGACGACGTTTGTCCACGACAGCTCCACATCCACGCAGTCCTGTTTCCGCAGGCGGATTCCCCGGCTGTCGTAATCCTCCATACTGCCGCTGCTCAGGGACAGAGCGTGCGATCTGCCGCCTTCCCCGTATTCTTTTTTCAGAAAGGCGATCTTCTCCCGGCTTGTGTGTTCTTCGGAGAAATAGGCCGCGATCCGCCCCCTTGCGCCTTCATAACTGCTTCCCGCGCCGAGCGTCCGGTCGATTTCATCCTCGGTGATGAACGCGGACACGGGCGGCAGTTCAGGCAGAGCGGAAGAGAAGGAGCGCATGGGAAGATCAAGTTCCTCTATCCGGACCAGCAGTTCATCCGGGCGGTGATAGCGGAACCGGAGCAGATCCCGGTTTTCCGCATAGTCCGTGATGAATGCCCGGAGGTCCTCTTCAAAGCGGGAACGGAACTCCGGATCGGCGATGCGGTCCGCGATTCTGTCCCTCCCCGCGTCTGCCGGATACCGCTCCATGTCCGCAATGGAGGGCAGATACCGATCCCGCGCATCCTCGCTGAGATCCTGCCGCAGGAACCAGACCAATTCCGCAATCTGCCGCCGCTCCATTCCCAGCGCTTCTTCAAGCTCCACGTTCGAGGCGAACGTCCCGGCCGTAAGCATTCCCTCGATCCGCTCCGCCGCCTCGTTCCATGAGAGAATCCGCGCGTCCGGGCGGTATTCTGCCGAAATCCCCTGCGCGAACCGGAGACCTTCTTCGGCATACCATGCCGCAAACTTTCCGCCGTCCGTATTCAGGCCGTACCCGCCGTGATACATCCCCCGAAGGAAAGATACATGATCCTCCATCGGTTTTTCCTTCATGAACTCCGCGGCGGTCAGCTCCCGGGCGTGATCGGAATTGCTTCCGTACCGCAGAAAATCGTCGATTACGGCGTCCGGAATTGAAAAAGCGAAGGGCCGGTCGTCCCGGCTCTCCGCCATACGGTCTATTGCGTTGATTTGTTCCGCCTCGGTGGGGAACAGGCTTAACTGTACACCAGCTCCGAAAGGAGGATTTCCTCCGCCTGCGCCTTGCAGTTGTTCATCAGTCCCACCCACTTCATCGGGTCCGCCGCTTTCAGCGCTTCCGTCGCTCCGGCTGTCTCCGCCAGCTTCGGGATCAGCTCTTCCATCCTCCGCTCCATCGTCTCTTCCGTCTCCAGCAGGTGCGGGTACAGGGTCTCCGACAGCAGCATCCGGCTGTACAGGATCGGACGGTTCTCCTTCAGGAACTGCTTCCGCATCCTCCCGTACCTCCCGATGGGCTTCGTTTCGTTCAGGGTCACGTCCGGGATCAGGTAATCCCCGTTCTGCTTGTACTCGATCATCGCTCGGGCTCCTTTCTTCTGCCTCGATTTCGTTCGCTCTCTGCTTTGCGCGCTCATGGTTCCGTATGGTGATTTCGATCTCCCGCAGGACCTCCCGGTCGATCTGGCTGACTGCCGTTCCGACGACGGCGGCGGTTTCGGGGGAGAAGTATTCAAACAGGGGACGGAAGTCCTCTTCTTCAATGGCTTCCCTCGGGTCGAGACCGCAGCGGTGCATGAGCGCATACGCCGCGCTGACGGTGACGGATTCCAGAAACCACCTCTCCCCCGCGTCTCTATTGTACCCCTCGCCGTCGATTTCCGCAAGGATGCCGTGAATCTCAAAACCGTGTCCGTCGAGATATTCCTGCGCGAGATTAGCCGCCGCCGTCCAGAGTTTATCCCGCAGTCCCCCGATCTCCGGCGCGCCGTAGTACTCCGTGAGGATGGAGGATATGAGCGGTCGGGTCTCCGTATCGATCCGCCAGAGAATCACGGGACGGGACTTCTCCCGCGCTCCGGTGTCCGCCACATCGAACACATACCGGATCGCCGGTCTGTCCCCGGAATCGTCGAGGAGGGCGATCCCTCTGGACCCGCGCCGCACGAAACGTCCCATCCTCCTGTTCCATAACTCATACTCAGCGCAGGCCGTGGCGGTCGGACGCTGCGCGTAAATCAGCAGCTGATCCGCATAGCTGTACTTGTACATCCGGGACGCGGTTTCGAGAAAGCCCGTCCAGCGGTCGAGATCGCGGGTGAACCGAAGCGCGGTCGTCTCCGCCAGTTCCCGATAGGTCTGTATCTTATCCGGCATCGGTTTCCTCCTCTTCGTCAAAATCCGGCGTCAGGTCGAGCAGGTCAAACTCTTCGTCGGTCATCACTTCCAGCTTGCCGACAGCCGAATCGATCAGGGCGATGAGCTCTTCTTTCTCCGGCTCGAGATAGGAGCGCATTTCCGCAAGTTTGTCGATCAGTCCCTCCCGGCTCCCGGTATTGCAGATCGCCATGAGCATTCTTTCTTCATAGGTGAGGTTCATCTTTTTTTGTCTCCTTTGCTTTTTTCGGCGGTTTCGGTTTCCGTTCCGCTTCCCGCAGCTTCGCCATGACGGACACGCGCTTTTCTGTCTCCGGCGCGTTCTGCTCCCGCCGCCCGTTGTTGATGATCCCGTCGATCATGCCGGGGTCGTCCTCCGTTTGCAATTCCGCGTTTCTCAGATAGTTTTCCGGCTTGATGAAATCCGGAAGCTCCCGGAATCCCACGCTGTCGCAGTAGTGATACGATACCACGCCGTCGTTCTTCAAGGCGATCACATCGCTGACGGACAGGGAATGCCCGGTGAAGCCCTCCGGTTTTTCGTCCGCGTTGAACTGAGAATAGAGATCTTCCAGCGCCAGCATCCGGCTCGTCTCGTCCGAAAGATCCGTTTCCGGATTCAGGTTCCCCACATAGACCGGCGCATAGTTGGCCTTGTCGGGCGGGTTTTGAAGACGGGACAGCCCCATGAATCGCAGCTCCGCGGGGGAATCCTCCCGCAGCTGGTAAATCAGAAACGCCTTGTCCGGCGCTTTCCGAAAGGCATCCTCGACGGCGCGGGCTGGGTCTTCCGGCGCGGGTTCCTCCGCCAGCGCTTCCGTCACGATCCCGCGCTCCTTGCAGATTTCGGCAAAGTTCCCGTCAATGTCCCCGATCATCTTTGCGGCGGTCCGGTTGATGGTTTCAAGGCTCTCCTTCAGCTCTTTCAGCTCGTGACTTTTCGACCACTCCGCGATGTAGCCGAAGCTGTTGGCTGCGGTCTCGATCCCGTAATACTGGCAGACGGCGTAGGACACGCTTTCCGCCTCCACCTCCTGCGTCCTCCGGTCCTTGCGGTTCTCCCACCGAAACTCCGCCGCCGTGATCTCCTCTCCCCGGAAGCCGAGATCCTCTCCACCGATTTCCAGCGCGCCGGACTCCGGGATGGGGAGAGGCTCCAGTGTGAGCAGACAGCCCGTGAAATTCACCGTCACGCCGTTTTCCACTGCGCAGGGGAGGCCCGGATCTCCGTCCCGTCCGCCCCGGAGACTGTACCGGTACATACCCTCCGGAACCTTGTCCGGAGAGATCCAGTCCTCCGAATACAGCGCGTCCACGCCGAGAATGTCCGCCCGCTCGTATCTGGCCGCGTCCCGTTCGTCCATGCTTCCCGCCCCGGTGTTGTGCAGGGCGGCGTGAGCCATTTCGTGAGCCAGCGCGCATACCGTCTGTACCTCGCTCATGCCCTCGCGGATATGGATTTCCCGGTCCGCCGTGTTGTAAAACCCGTCCCCCCGCACATCCGGATCGAAGAGGACCGGAACCGGCGAGGACCGCTTCATCGCTTCGAGGAACGCTTCGTAATGCTCCACGTTCCCGGTCAGGTCATGGACGATCTGCGGCAGGGGGCGTCCCTCCGTCTGTGAAATATCGAACACGAACACCGGCTTGAAATACGGGATGGTGATGATCCTCTCCTCGGTGATCTCGCGTCCGTCCTTGTCCAGGAGAGGCAGCTTTGTGTCCGGGTCGGTCTTGACCTCTTCGACCTTTTTCTTATACGGCGTCGGGGCGATGATGGTGATCCCATGCTCTCCCCGCTTCACCTGCCGTCCGAAGGAATCCTTCCACTTCGTGTAGCTGGCGACGCGGGTGGCCTTCGGATTCTGAAGGTAAATCAAAACGGAATTGTTGAAGCTGTACTGATGGAAGCGGGACATCGTGGACAGGTACGCCCTGTATTGATCGCTGGCGAACAGGTCCCGGATCCCCGCCTCGATCTTGTCCGTGATCTGTTTCAGCCTTTCCTGTGTCGTCGGCTTTTCAGCCTGTTTTTCGCCTGGCATAACTCCTCCTTCAAAAACAAAAAATGCCGCCCCCCGCATAGACTTATCCGTCCGTGCAGGGAGCGGCTCCCGTTACTCTTCTTCCGCGCTCTTCGCACGTTTGCTCATGTTGTCCTTCCAGTCCTCCGTATGGGGCGGAAAGATGGTGACGCAGGTTTTCGGGAGGGTATAGGTGACGCACTCCCCGCCCGCCGTGACTTCTCTCAGCCGCACCTTGTCCGGAAACCGGGAGGCCAGCTTTGAGAGCTTCTTTTTCAGCTTCCGGTTGAACGTACAAACCGAAGCGTTTTCCTCCGCCTCGTTGTAGAGGATCACCGTCTCGCGTTCCCGTCTTTTGTACCGCATTGTTCCTCGCTTTCCCATATTTTGTACAAGGCATTGTAAAGGCAGACGATCCCCGTAAAGAAGCCGACCGGAACACCGACCGTCAAACCTGCCGCCGTGCCGATGAAAAACCACAGCCGTCTCATTTCCGCGCCTCCATTTTACCGGCTTCCCGCAGATCTTCATGCCGGAAACAGCAGGCCGCCGTTACGATCACGCCGATCAGATCCCCTGTCACCATACCGGCGACAAACCACAGCCAGCTCATTTCCGCGCCTCCTTTTCCTGCGCCTCCCGCCATTCCTCGCGCCGGGATTCGTCCCCGCTGACCACCAGCAGGCACATCACACCGAGACCGAAGAATCCGCCGATCACCAGTCCCACAAAAAACGCAGCCCAGATCATGATTCCTTCTCCTTTGCCTTGTTGTTATGAAATTCCAGACGGAAGTCCGTCTTTTTTCCGTCGTCGCACAGGACGAGCGTGCAGTCGAACCGGTTTCCGGTCTTCCGGGAACAGCACCCTTTGAGTTCCGCCCGGCCGGTGTTCAGAAGAGCCGCGGCCGTTGCGGAATCCATTCTTTTGCCGATCCCATCGAAAAGCCGATTCTCTTTCCAGAATCCGAAGGTGCATTCCCGGTTCTCGCAGAAGTACCCCTTGACGGATTCCTTCACCGCGCCGCCGCACCGGGGACAGGTCCCGAGGCGGTCTCCTCCCGAGGGGAAGAGCGTTTCCGCGCCGGGGACGGGCGTGTAGGTCCCGATCAGGTCCTGGAGCATGGCCCGGATCCCGTCGAGAAAGTCCTCCGGGGACCGCTCGCCGCGCTCGATCTCCCCGAGCCGGTGTTCCCACTCCGCCGTGAGGACGGGGGACTGCAATTCCTCCGGCAATACGGCGATCAGGTTCTTTCCGATCTCCGTGGGGACGAGGAACGCGGCTTTCTGCGCCTTCTTCCGCGTGAGGAAGCCGTCGTGGATCAGCTTTTCCAGAATCGCCGCGCGGGTGGCGGGCGTTCCGAGGCCGCGTCTCTCCGCATCCTTCGGCATCTCCTTCGATCCGGTGTTCTCCATCGCGCCGAGTAAGCTGTCCTCCGTGTACCGCTTCGGCGGCGCTGTCTTCGATTCCTTCACCTCGGCATTTCTGACCGGAAGGATCTGCCCCTCTTCGAGAGCGGGGAGCACGTCGTCAAAGTCGTTCTTCCGGGCAAGCTGCTCCTTCATCCATCCCGGCTCGATCACCGTTTTCCCCTTTGCCGTGAACATCTGCCCGGCGCAGTCCAGCAGGACGGCGGTCTCTTCGTAGAGGAAGGGATCGCCCAGGGCCAGCACGACCGCGGACGCGGCAAGACGCAGAATGTCATTTTCCTCCCGTGTGAGGGTGGAGGGATCGACGTACCCCGCCGATTCCGTGGGGATCACGGCGTGATGGTCCGACACCTTCCGGCTGTCGCAGAGCGCTTTTGCGTTGGAGGCGTTCCGGGCGTCGAGGGGACGACCGAGGACTCTCTGCGCCGTTTCGAGGATTTCCGGGACCTTGCCCTCCATGTCATCCGTAAGGAACCGGCTGTCCGTGCGGGGATAGGTGCAGAGGCGCTTTTCATACAGGCTTTGCAGGGCGTCCAGCGTCTGCTGTGCCGTATAGCCGTAATTCTTGTTGGCATCCCTCTGAAGCGTCGTCAGATCGTACAGCAGGGGCGGGTTTGCCGTTTTCTTCTTCTTTTCAACCGAACGGACGACCGCTTCATGACAGTCTTCCGCCAGCCGTTCCGCGCTCTCCCGGTCCGCGATCCGTTCGGAGACGGCGCAGATTCCGCAGTCCAGGCATACGGTATAGAAGGTCTCGGAGGTGAACGCGGCGATCTCCGCCTCCCGCTCCGCCATCAGCGCGAGGGTGGGCGTCATGACGCGGCCCACGTTCAGCTTTACCCCGTAGAGCAGGGAGAAAAACCGGCTTGCGTTGATCCCCACAAGCCAGTCCGCCTCCGCGCGGCACAGAGCGGCCCGGTGAAGATTCTCGTATTCCTCGCCGGGGCGGAGGTTCTCAAATCCCTCCCGGATCGCCGACAGTTCCATCGAGGAAATCCAAAGCCGTTCCACGGGCTTGCGGCATCCGGAGAGATCGTACACGGTCCGGAAGATCAGCTCTCCCTCCCGTCCCGCGTCGCAGGCATTCACGATCCCCTCCACGTCGGGATGGTTCATCAGGGAACAGAGCAGGTCGTACTGTTCCTTTGTCCCCGGAAAGACCGTGAAGCGGAAGGGATCGGGAAAGATCGGAAGATCCTCTCGCCTCCATTTCAGATAGGCCGGATCGTAGGCAGCGGCGTCCGCCAGTCCCGCGAGGTGTCCGAAGCACCACGCGATGATCCAGCCGCTCCCCTCGTAGTATCCCTTCCGGTTGTAGGACGCGCCGAGGACTGCGGCGACGGTCCGGGAGACCGAGGGCTTTTCCGTTATGACCAGTTTCAAGTCCTATCCTCACTTTCCGGCTCCGACGTTTCCGTCTCTTCGCCTGTATAGGGCTGAAATTCCATCTCTTCCTCCGGTTCGTCGTGACGGGGCGTCTGCTTTCTGTTCTTTCCGCGGAATACGAAGAGGAGGACCACCGCCGCCACAGCCAGCAGTCCCACCGCGCCGACGATCCGCATGGTGTTTTCCATGCCGTCCTTCTTCGGCGTCTCCGGCTCCGGCTCGGGCGGGATCACCACCTCTTCCGGCTCCGGTTCGGGTTCCGGGTCCGTCCCGAGGCAGACCGTCATGTCCGCCGCACAGACGGGACAGCTCGTGTCGATGTGTCCCACGGTGCAGTGCGTCTCACAGGAGCAGACCGGCGCGGCCTTTTCCGCGGGAGGCTCGTCCATCAGGGAGAGAAGGTCCGCTTCGTCCACAAGATTCAAAAAATAGGTGTTTTCGGATTCCCGCGCCCGGTCGATTACGATGAAGAAGGTGTTGCCCGCCTTGGTCTGGACGGTCAGGAACTGCTTTCCCACCGTGTTTCCGTCCTCGTCTTCCGTGAGGAAGGAGAAGTCGTCCACCAGCGTCAGGTTTCCGTCCGGCGTGAATGCGGAGAGCAGTCCGCCGAAGAGGTCCTCAAAGGAAAAGTCCCCGAAGGAGGATTCGTCTTCGGGGGATTCCGGCGATTCGGTGTCTTCGGGTATATCAGACGGTTCTTCCTCCACGATCCAGTCCCCGCCTTGAGCATCCGGATTTTCCGCTCCGGGCGGGAGTTCGTAGGCGTAATAGTCCCCGCCGTCCGCGAATGCTGCAAGGGGCAGGAGGAACATGGACAGAAGGGCGGCGAGGATCAGAGCAACGATCCGCGCGTTACGGTTCTTCGTCATCGGATTCCGCCTCCGTTTCTGTCAGATTGGGCAGCTTTGCGTCGGGCTTTGCCTGTTTCAGAAATTCCGCCAGCTCCTCCGGCGTCATGTTCACCGCATGGATCAGGCCGAGAATGTCCGTATTCTCGGATTCCCGGATCTTCTTCTGAAGCGTCCGGTTCCGGGCCTGAAGCTCGGCGATCTTCCCGAGATTCTTCTCCATTTCCTCCCGGTATTTCGCTCTCGGATTCTTCATATATATATGTGTTTCTCCTTTCACGGCATCCGTCCGTACCCGGCGAAGTGTTCCTGCCAGTAGGACGAGTTCAGATTGGAATAGCCGATGGGATCCCCGCAGTGGAGCATCATGGCATTTCCGACATAAATGCCCACATGGGAGATTCCCGGCGTGTCGTAGGTCCCTCTGAAAAACACCAGATCCCCCGGCCGGGGAGAAGCGGTGAGGGTACAGAGATCGTACAGCCCCTGCGCGCTCCGCCGCCCGATGTTCCATCCGGCGTGGTTGAGCACCCATGAGACAAATCCGGAGCAGTCGAAGGAGGTCTCCGGACTGCTGCCGCCCCAGACGTAGGGATAGCCGAGGTATTTTTCCGCCTCTTCGATCATGGCGGCGAAGGTCTCGTCTGTGAGCAGCTCTTCCGGTATGTCGTAATCGGGATAGTCGTCGTATAGGCCGATGTATTCCGAATCCGGGAACAGGTCCTCCCGCCCTCCGAGCACCGACATATATGTCGAATAGGCCGCAAGCTGTTCCTCCGTCATGATATATACCGGCAGATGGGACAGATCGTTGTTTTTCAGGGTGAGGGTGCAGGTGATGTAATGGTACGGGACTTCTTCCTCATAGTCGTAGGGAACGACGATCACCTCCCCGGTCTCCGGATCGATCAGGGGGATTTCCCCGGTCCGGGGTTCCATCCGCGTCCGGGTGTCGAAGTCCAGCCCTTCCGACAGATCGTACTGCTTCTCAAAGAGCAGATCGAGGGTGTCCCGCACGTCGGCAAGCGTCCATTCTCCGGGATGGAGCGCGGAGAGGATGGAGGTGAGGACGTAGGGATCGTGGCCGATCTCGTCGAGGACGTAGACATATTCGTCGTAGTCATGGGTGTCCTCGTACTCGTCGATCAGACGCCGCAGATCGTCTTCCATCGCGCAGTAGGCGGCTTCGGCGCTGGTGATCTCCCCGTCCTCCGCCGCGTAGGTGCTTCCGGCGACGACGGTCCCCGCTCCCTGAAAGAGCATGGAGCAGGCGGAGAAGGCGTCCAGAAGGAACACAAGAGCCAGCACGATCGCAAGGACGATCAGAATGCCTTTCCAGTGCTCCTTCACAAACTCCGCGGTCTTTTTCGCGGCTTTTTCCGCGGCCTCCGCCGTCTTTTCCGCCGCGGTTTTGGCCGTTTCCGCCGTCTTCTCCGCGGTCTCTCCGTTCTTCCGGGCGGCGTAGTTCTGCTTCATGGCCTGCCGCTGATGGAACTTCGTGACGGGGTTCGATCCGTCTTCTTTCAGCGCGTCGGCGTTCGCTTTCCTCTGCTGCCGGATCTGTTCGTTCCGGACGGCGTTTTCAAGGATTCGTCCGGACGTCTCCGCCGCGCCGGTTAAGCTGACGGCGGCGTCTGTTCCCGCGTTGTCGTCCGCGTATTCCCGTACGGCGTTCCGGACCGCCGCCTGCGTCAGCTCCTTCGGAAGATCCCGGACTGCGCTTTTCGGCTTGCCGGGCGGCGATTTCGGGGGAAGTTCCTCCCCGGTGAATTTCAGCTTGTTTTCTTTCATGTTGCGACCTCGTTCAGTTTGGTGGTCATGATCCGATACAATTCCGTGTCCTTCGGGAAGCGGTCGGCGAAGGGAATGATGGTGCCGCCGAAGTACAGAAGCCCTTCACCCGCGCCGGACTGCGTGACGTAGGAGAGCTGGTGCGTCGATATGTTGAGGAGCTTCGCCAGAATCTGCCGGTCCCCCGGAGCCTGATTCAGCATATATACGAAGTCGCTGTTCTCGAAGATGTTCTCCACCTCCCGGGATCCCAGCAGGTCCTTCACGTTCTGGGTGATTCCCGTAGGAACGCCGCCCCATTTTCTGAACCGCTTCCAGATCTCGACGCTGTACGCGGCGGTCTGTTCCTCCCGGAGAAGCAGGTGAAATTCGTCCACGTAGTACCGGGTGGATTTGTGTTCCGCGCGGTTCAGCGTGACCCGGTTCCACACCTGATCCTGTACGACGAGCATCCCGATCTTCTTGAGCTGCTTGCCCAGCTCCTTGATGTCGTAGCTGACGATCCGGTTGTTCACGTCCACGTTGGTCCTGTGGTTGAAGACATTCAAGGAACCCGACACATAAATCTCAAGGGCCGTTGCGATGTACTGCGCCTCTTTTTCGTCCTGCCGCCGCAGTTCGTCGTAGAGATCCCCGAGGACGGGCATATTCTCCGGGCGGGGGTCGTTCAGGTAGTTCCGGTACACCAGACGGACGCACCGGTCGATGACGGTTTTTTCCACCGGCTGCAACCCCTCCTTCCCGCCGACGATCAGTTCGCAGAGGGAGAGGATGAAGTCGGATTTCAGCGACAGAGGATTTTCGTCGTCGCTGTAATTGAGGTTGAGGTCCATGGGGTTGATGCAGTCGGAGGACGTGGGGGAGATCCGGATCACCTGGCCGTTCAGACGCCGCACCAGCGAGCCGTACTCCGATTCCGGATCGCAGATGATGATGTCGTCGTCCGGACACACCAGAAATGCGTTGGAGATCTCCCGTTTTGCGGAGAAGGATTTGCCCGAGCCCGGCGTCCCCAGAATGAGGCCGTTCGGATTTTTGAGCGTCTTCCGGTCCACCATGATGAGGTTGTTGGACAGGGCGTTGATCCCGTAGTACAGGGCCTCTCTGCCGTTCTGGAACAGCTCCTGCGTGGTAAAGGGGATGAAGATCGCCGTGCTGGAGGTTGTCAGGCTCCGCTCGATCCCCACCAGATTCTGACCGAGGGGGAGGCAGGACATGAGCCCTTCCTCCTGCTGATAGTCCAGCCGCATGAGGGAGCAGTTGTGCCGCTGCGCGACGCCGGACGCCTGAAACAGCGTGTTGTTCAGCTGTCTCTGCGTATCCGCCGTGTTCATGAGCAGGAAGGTCACGAGGAACATCCGCTCGTTCCGGCTCTGCAGGTCCTGCAGCAGCTTCTTCGCCTCCGTCCCGTAGGTGGCGAGGTCGGAGGGGATGATGTCGATATCGTACCCAGCCCTCACCGCCTTTTTCTGTTCCTCGATCTTCGCCTTGTCGAGGTCGGTGATCTTCCGCTTGACGGTTTTGATCGCTTTGGTCTGATCGACGGAGCGGAGGTGGACGGACAGCACAAGACCCGATTCCATGTCGAGAAAGTCCGCGAGCACCCGGTCGTTCAGCTCCGGCGCGATGATCTGCAGAAAGGACACCGCCCCGACCTTTCGTCCCATCCCGAACTGCCTGCCGTTCTGAAACGTAAAGGAAGACGGCGCGATGAAATCCTTGGTGGACAGGCCGGAGGGAACCAGCGCGTTCCAGTCGAACCGGAAGGGCTCCCCTTCGTCCATGTGAAAGATACCGTGCATCACCTCGAGATATTCCGTACCGTTCAGGGGGGACGCCGACACGCCGAGACGCTTGAAGTTGGAAAGCAGGTCCGTTTCCAGCCGTTCCAGACGGGATTTCGCCTGCGTGAAGCTGTCGGATTCGATCCCGAAGGTCAGGTATTTCGTCTTGGACAGGCCGTTGCGCCCCTTCGACACCTGATTCCGGAGCATCCTTGTGTATTCCTCCCGGATGGAATCGAACTCGTCCCCGGCCGGGGGAATGTCGATCTGGCGGGCGACGCTTTCCTCCGAGGTGGAGACGTTCACAAAGGTGAGCTGGACCGACACGGACGGATCGAGAAAGTTGAGAAAGTCGCACCACCCCTCGAACACGGCGGTTTTGTCCTCGTTCTGGGACAGTTGATAGTTGATGTCCTGAAAGCGCATCGTCTTCACATACCGGGTTTCGCTGACCCGGCAGATCCCGTCCGGATACATTTGCCGGTAGGGGATGCTGTCCTGCGCCGACAGGACTTTCTTTTCATCCGCCAGCGCGCCGGTTTTCAGATCGGCCAACTCTTTTTTCTGCTGTCTGGACAGCGGCTGCCGGGACAGCGGATTTTTCACGGACAATACGCGCCACCTCCTCGTCATAGTGATCCTGCTTCAAAAGCAGGGAGTAGAAATTCCGGGTCCGGTAGGGACGCCGCTTCGGGCGCAGGAACGACACCCGCACGATGTGGGAGAGGACCGTTTCCAGCGGCTGACCGTGTTTTTCATATACGCCCAGCAGAAAGGCGGGGAGCATGACGAGCATCATTACCATCGCCGCCGCCGTGGTTCCCACAGGACCCTTCAGAAGAAAGAAAACCGGAACGCCGATCAGCGCGCCGGTTCCGAAGCAGACAAGCTGCCTCTTGGTTAAGTTGAAGAGGACCTTCGTCTTCACCGACGCGAGGTCCTTCGGTACGGTTACATAGGGCACGGAATCCTCCTGAAAAAAGTTTCAAAAAGGTATTGACACCGCATGTGACACCATGATACAATAGGGCAGAAAGGCGGTGGACTGATGTCAGCATGGGATAAGCTCCTCGCGCGGATTCTCGCTGAGGATAAGAATATGCGATTCGACGACCTGAAAAGAGTCCTCGAGAGTTACGGTTATACCGGAAAGCGTCCGTCCGGCGGAAGCAGTCACTGCACCTTCCGCAAAAAGGGGCGGAGTCCGATCACCATTCCGGTTCATGAGCCGATCAAGGTGACGTATGTGCAGTTGGTCAAAGCGGTGATAGAAATGGAGGAGCAGAATGAAAACGATTGAAGAGTATATGCGGCTGAAATACCGCATGGAACTGATTCCGGATGAAGCGGAGGGCGGGTACACCGTCCGCTATCCGGATCTTCCGGGGTGCCTGAGCTGCGCCGATACGCTGGAAGACGCCGTCCGGAACGCGGAAGACGCGCGCCGGGAATGGTTCGCCGCGGCGATGGAGGAAGGGATCGAGATTCCCGAACCCTCCGATGCCGGAGACTATTCCGGTCAGTTCAAGCTGAGAATCCCGAAATCCCTGCACCGGGATCTTGCGGAGCACTCCCGCGAGGAAGGGATCAGCATGAATCAGTACTGCCTTTATCTTCTGACGAAGAACGACGCGGCCTACCGCAGATCCAAAGCATAAACAGGCGCACAGGACGGAAACAAGCCGTCCTGTTTTAATGCGCGGCGAAAATGGATTTTGCGAGACTGCCGGTTTTGAAGAGGCAGAAACACAACAGGACCGTGTACCCCATGCACGTCCACATGGCGTAGGCGATGTCCGGAGCCGCGGGGATGTGCTGGACCAGCGCGGCATAGATTGCAACGCACACGATGATCAGAAACGCCTGGAAGCCCAGCGCCATGAGGGAGCGGATGTAGTTTTGTCCCATCCCGCCCCATTCCTTGCCCATCATCGCCGCCATCGGGATGGGAGCGACGGAGGTGACAAGGTAGATCTCCACCATGCGCCCGTACACGACAATGAAGATGCAGACGGACAAAGCCCATGTACAGATCCCGACGAAGAGGGACTGGAACCAGAGACCGAACAGCGGTCCGATCTCCATGGCCTCCAGCCTTGCCTCGAGGTCCGGTATCACCGTATTGAAATCGATCCCGGTCCCGTGCAGGATCACCCCGGACGCGCCCGCCACCACGCCCTGCGCCGCGTCGAAGATCCCCATCACGATGGTCCACGTATTTGTCACGATGACAACGGCGCAGGCGGTTTTGAAGACCCACCGGAAGATGGCCCATGAGTCCACGTCCGCCATGTTGTTCTTTTCCGTGACGAGCTGAATGAGTTCCAAAGTCATGACGAAAGCGAGGATCGCTCCGGCGATGGGGACGATCACGTTGTCCGAAAGGTTCCGGATCATGTTGTAGATCGCGGCGTTCCATGCCTGCGGCGTCGTTCCCACCTGCCCGGCGATCTCCGCCACTTTTTCGTTGGTTGCGTCAAACAGACCGGTGAGATTGTGCATGATCCCGCTGACCAGCAGTTCTTTCAGCTGCTCCGAGATCTGATCCCACAGATGATCCAATTATGAGCGCACCTCCTTTCCGGGGAGGCCCGTTTTGAGCCTCCCCGCAGAGATTTTTGAGGGTGGATCAGGTCGTGACAAACAGGCCGGTGAGAAGCGGAACGAGGACGATGCCCACGATCGCAACACCCGCTCCAGCCATGAGCTGCTTCATTCCCTGGCTCTTCGCGCCGGGGTTGTCATTACCGTACCCTTCGAGCAGATTCACGACCCCCCACACGCCGAGACCGGCTCCGAGGGCGATGACGAGGGTCTGGAGAACGCCGATTGCGCTATTAAAAAATGCCATAAAATTCCTCCTTTGTGATGGAAAGTTTCAGTCGCCGGAGACGTCTTCTTCGTAGGTAACGTAGGCGTCTTCCGGCTTCATTTTCAGATCGTGTTTGAGGTACGCCTCGATGTCGAACGCATTCTTCGGGTCCGCGTCCGAGGTGTACCGGTAGTTCGGATGCCGCGTAATGTCGTATTTGTCGGAGAAGAACGGACGGACGCCCCGCACCTGAAGGATGCACTTGCCGCCGTCCATGACCGCCAGTTCGTCCGGCGACAGCAATTCTTTTCCGAGCTTCTGATAGTTCAGGGAATGGGAAACCTCCCGCCCCCGGCTCTCGCCCGTGTTGTATGTGTCGATGGTCTCCTTGCCGAGGGAGGCCGACAGCTCTTTCAGCGTTCCGGGTTCTTTGCCGCCGAGGAACAGGGAGGTATCCATATTGCCGATGATCGTGTCGGCGTTGTCTTTGTACAGGGCTTTCAGCTGGCTCTGTGCCTGAAGGATCAGGCAGGCGGATATCTCGCGGGAACGGATCGTCGCCACCAGCTTTTCCAGCCGGGGAATCTGCCCGATGTTCGCCGCCTCGTCGATGAGACAGCGTACATGGACCGGTAACCTCCCGTTGTAGAAATCGTCCGCTTTTTCACACAAGAGGTTGAAAAGCTGTGTGTACACCATTGAAATTAAGAAGTTAAAGGTGTCGTCCGTATCGCTCATGATGAGGAACAGGGCGGTCTTTTTATCCCCGATGGTGTCGAGCAGCAGTTCATCCTCCGAAGTCAGGTCCCGCAGCTCCTGAATGTCGAACGGCGCAAGGCGCGCGCCGCAGGAAATCAAGATCGATTTTAATGTTTTGCCCGCGGCCAATTTGAACTTCTCATATTGTCTCACGGCAAAGTGATTCGGCTGTGCCTCTTTCAGCTCGTCGAAGAGGGTATCCACAGGATTCTTGAACGTTTCGTCGTCCTCGCGTACCTCCATCGAGTTGATCAGGCTGCACAGGGTGCTGAAGGTCTGTTCCTCCGCCGGGGCTTCGTAATGGAGATAGCCGATCAGGGCCGTGTAAAGCAGTGTCTCAGCTTTCACCCAGAAGTCGTCCCCGGATTTGGCGTTTCCCGTCGTGTTGGCGATCAGGCAGGTCACCAGCTTCAAAATGTCTTTTTCGGCGTGGATGTAGGCGAAGGGATTGTACCGCATGGACTTCGCAAAGTTGATCGTGTTGAAGATCCGGATGCGGTATCCCTTGTCCAGAAGCATTTTCCCGCACTCCACGGCGACGGAGCCTTTCGGGTCCGTCACCACGAACGAACAGGGGTACTTTTCCGAGTCGCACTGCATGAGGTTCGGCTTCAGAAAGAACCGCGTTTTTCCGCTTCCGGAGCCGCCGATCACCAGCACGTTCTTGTTCCGCGCGGTTTTCGGATTCTTCGGGCGGCTGTTCATCGTGAGGCTTTCCGTTGCGGTCAGAATCACGTTGTTCCGGGGATCGGGATCCGTGTACGGCGCAATGTCCTCCGGTTTCCCCCATCGGGCGGAGCCGTATTCGGTATCCTTGCGGAACTTCTTCGCGTTCTTTCCCTTGACGTAGACGGCCAGCCGGAGCGCCCCGCCGACCGCCGCCCCGATCAGCAGGTCGAAGGGGTGGAAGCTGGGCAGGGGGGACTGAAACGCGGCGTTCAGCCCCTCCAGAATCTGCCGCAGCTTTCCGGCAAAGTCCGTCCCGGGGGCAAGACGGAACGTCTCTCCCAGCTTTGTGCCGAGCAGACCGAAGAAGACATACGGGATATTCGTGAGGATCAGCTTTTTGACCTTTCTGTTCACCGTTCCCGCTCCTTCTTCTTCGTCCGGTTGACAACCGGGGCCTTGATAAGGCTTTTGATCTGTGCGAGCGCTTTGAGGACGGAGGGCCGGGATTGTGCCTTGACCTGTTTCCGGGTGTACTCGGTGAACGCGGCGGTCATGGCGTCGGCGTCGGGCGCTTTGAAGAAGACGATGAACTTGTCCTCTCCCTTCACCTTGAACGGCGCGAAGTCGATCCCGTACTTCCGCGCCACCCGGCTGAACGCGCCGATGTTTTTGTCGTTCACCTCGATGGACTGCATCCCTCTGTCCTTTGCCGCCAGATCCTTTACCGTCATCTGTCCGCGCGGTCCGTTCGCTTTTTCGGCTGCTTTCCGCGCTGCTTTCACGTCATGCTTCTGCTTCGCTCCGGCGAGGACTTTCCCGAGGGCTTTAGCGAGCGTGCTTGCCGTCAGCTTGGTGCAGTTGGTCATGATCACGGCGACCCGGCTCTCGACCTCTTCCTGCATAAGACATCACCTCCTTTCCGGCAGGATTCCTCACTGCCAGATCTCCCCGTCCTTCATGAGGGCGGTGTGCGCGTTTGCCGCCTCCATAATCTCGAAGTAAGCCCAATGGGACTTCGGCAGATCGGTGAAGCGGGTCACACGAAGACCGGATAGAGCGGTTTCGTCGGCGGACCGGTTCAGGAGCCGGTTGACGACGGTGACGACCTCGGCGCGGGTGATTTCGCGTTCACCGCCGAAGGTTCCGTCCCCATAGCCCTTGATCCATCCGTGCGCCGCGGCGTCCTCGATATACCGGGCGGCCCAATAGCCGGAGGAAACGTCCGTGAATCCGGCGTATTCCCGCATCAGCGTCTCGGAGCCGTCCCCGTACTGCTCGAAGAACTTCACGGCCAGCGTGACGAACTCCGCGCGGGTGATGGGATTGTCCGGACGAAGGGCGGCGGAACCGGAAGAAGAAATCACGCCGCAGTCGGAGAGGTATTTCACATACCCGGCGTACCACGCATCCTCCGGCACGTCCCGGAAGCCGGTTTTCGCGGCGTTCGGCACCGTCTCGCCCCGGTGTTCGGAGAGCAGGCGGGCGAAGATCGTCACCGCTTCCGCATGGCTCATGTTCCGCTCGGGACCGAAGGTGCCGTCCGGATAGCCGACGAGGTATGCGCTGTGCCGTTCGGTGACGGGCTTTTCAGGGTCGGTCTTTTCTGTGCCGTCAGCGTTCTTGTCCTGTTCCTTTGCCCCGGTTTCCTCCGCTTTGTCCGCGGGAAGGAGGACGGAGCCGTCCTTGTCGGTTTTGCCCTCGGCGGTGTGCTTCAGGTCGTTGGTCATGAGGATCACGACGCCCTCCGCCGCCTCGCCCCTGCGGTCCTTCACGGTGACGAGGATCCTGTGGTTTTCATCAAGATCGATCCCGTCCGGGAGGTCGATTTTCAGCCTGCCATCGCGGTCAACGGAGATCTTCGCGTCCCGGATCGGTCTGCCGGTCTCATGGTTGACGACGGTCACGGTGTATGTAAAAGACTTGTCCCCGTCCTTGAAGCCGAAGGTCAGCCTGCCGTCCCGGTCCGTACTGCCACCGTCTTCGGGAACGGTGATTCTGCCGTCTATGTCGGTCAGCCCGGAGCAGCGGTTGTCATAGCTGTCCGAAACCGTGACCGGGACCGCTTCGACGGGGGAGCCGTCCGCGGAGAGCAGCACGACGACGGTGACGGGATCGGCATAGTCGATGCCGGTATCGCGGGGAAGGACCACGGTGAGGGAGCCGTCCTTTTCCAGCGTCACGTCCGCGTCCTGGACGGGAGCCGCGTCCTTCTCAAAGAGGACCGTCACAGCGTACTGACCCACAGCGGCCTCGCCGTGGTTATCCGTCCGGACGCTCCGGTACAGCCGGTCGATGGTCTCCGTGACGAGGACGGCGTGACACAGCTCGCATTCCCTGTGACGCAGGCCGGTGACGGAGAAGTCAGGTTCCTTGTCGATGATCCACGCGGATTCCCTGTGGCCGAGCGGCGGGAGAAAGTCGGACTGTCTCTCGTCCCCGCAGGTACGGCACACATAGCGGGTATAGCCGAAGTCCGTACAGGTGGGCGGGACGGTTTCGGTCTCATAGTCGTGACCGGCGGGGAGTTCCAGCACCGCGCCGCAGACTGCGCAGAGGCAGGGATCGGTGCAGGTTGCGGGTTCGCCGGGAGTATGGCCCTCCGGGGAGACGGCTTCCAGCAGGTGATATCCGCAGCGGACACAGCGTTTTTCAGTCAGTCCCTCGCCGTTGCAGGAACAGTGAAGAACCGTTTCTCCCTCGCCGAACTCGTGACCGAGCGGATCGGTGAAGGAATCCCGATAGCTCCCTCCGCACTTGACACAGGTGTGGATCGTATATCCGCCCTCGGTGCAGGTGGGCTCGATCACAGTGTCCTCGTATTCGCAGTCCTCGGGAAGAGCGACGTCCTTGCCGTAGTTCGGATCGTCTTCGGGCAGATGGACGTTGACCGCGCCGCAGAACGCGCATGTCGTCCGGGTCAGGTGCTGTCCGGTGACTTCGCCGTCAGCGTCATACTGCGTTTCGTAGGCGTGTCGGCTGCCGTAAACGTGGGTGCACCAGTTGGCGAAGACCGGGGACGCCATGAGAACGGCGGCCGCCAGGGCAAGAAAAAGGGCGGCGATTCTGCCGCCGAAAGGCTTGTGATTCATTTCGTTTTCCTCCGAAAAGTATGATTATGTTTGGGTTTCCGTGTTTGAGGCATCGGGGCTGTCTAAGGCGGTACCACCAGACGCCGGACGAAATACAGCATCGCGTTTACTCCTTTCCGCGGATCATCCGCTTCCGCCGAAATCGGCCGCGGCCATCATCGCGTAGTGGTGGTCGATGGTGGAGACGGCGTTGAACAGGGCTGCCAGCAGATAGGCTTTCACATTCTTCACGCGGCCCGCGTTCTCCCGGATGCCCTCGAAGACCTTTTCGACGTGCTCCGACGTGATCTTCCGGAACCGCTCCCGCACATACGCCGCGGGGTATTCTTCCTCCCGGCTCAGCCGGATCGTCGGGCTGCGGTTCATGGCCACCTCCAGCATGATCTCCACCAGCTCGTCCAGCTGTACGCGGTTCACCCGGTCACACAGCAGGGCGTAGTCGATCTGCCTGCGGATATGCTCACGCGCTCTCTCAGGCGAACAGTCCGTCCGTCCTTCTGTCAGTCCTGTCCGTCCTCTCATACATGAGCGATCCGTCCTCTCCCGTGAGTTTTCCACAGGCTCGTCCATGAGGGCGTTTTCTTCGTCCCCGCGCGCGTTGACGGACGGACTGAATGAACGAACAGAGAGAGAGTCCGTAATTGTTTTTTGAGTATTTAATATTTCTTTATTTGTTTGTCCCCGCCCGTCCTGTGAAGGAACCTCCTGAGCATGGATTTCCCGTGCAGGCGGAACGCAAAGATCCGCTTCGGTTTCCGGGGATTCACACACATCCTCCGGGCATCCGTCAGGACAGTCTTCCGGGAGATCTTCAAGACAGTTCTCCGGAGACTCCGGGCAGCAGTCAGCCGGTTCCTCCGGGGCGTCGGGCTGTCGGGAGCGCGACGGATTCAGACGCGGGGTTTCGTAGATGATGTACTCCATCTCGGCGAGCTGCCCCCTTTCATTCCGTTTCCGGACGCGGACGAGGTAGCCGTGTTCTTCCAGTTCCCGGAGAATGGCGGAGATCGCCGTGACTCCCTCCTTGCAGATGGACGCCAGTCCCTGCGTGGTGTAGTCCCACTCCTCGGGGAGGGAGAGCATCCGGGAGAGAAGCCCGCAGGCTTTACAGGACAGTTCCCGGTCCCGCAGATGGTAGTTGCTCATGACGGTATAGCCCCTGATTTTCGCAACACGGATAACGGACATGGCACCCT
>CACWLT010000009.1 GCA_902761695.1 uncultured Ruminococcus sp. | reverse complement strand
AACCGGCCGTCCGCCTCGAAGGAGGTCACGATGTCCCCGCAGACGTCCTCCGGCTCGCTGTCGCTGATATCAATCCTCTTCCGCTCGGCCTCGATGCCGTCTCCGCTCTCCCCGGGATCCCCGCCCGGCTCCCTCCGCCCGATTCGGCGCTTTTCATCGGAGTCTGCACCGCGGCTGCGTTCATCGCCCCAGTACCTGTGTACGCCCGATGCCGCGCATGAAAAGCTCCCCGTCCGGATGGAAAAGGCGCTGACGGTTTTGATCCGCATGGAAAGGGTGGATCCGTTCACCTGAAATTCCGGCTGAGAAAGCGGGAGCCGGACTATTTTTTCAAACAGCCGCCGGATATCGTCCCCGCCCAGACGCGTGGAGCAGAGGTCCACCCCGTCCGCCTGAATGGTCTTCATCCTGCCGCCCCAGACCCGCACGGCCCCGGCGGAAAAACCGTTCAGAGACAACAGCCGCCGCAGCTTCTTCTCCATTTCCGGATCCGGGGAGGAGGCCTCCTTTCCCCCCTCGTCCGCCGAACGGAAAAGTTCCCCCGCCAGCTCCCAGTCCGCCGCCGCACTCAGAAGACGGCTCTCCCGGGCAAATTCCGCCGCCCTGTCCGCCGTGATCCGGTTCACCCGGTCCAGGATGCCCCCGATGTCCTCGCATCCCGATGCCAGGGAGGGCGGGATCAGCGACGCGGGAACGGTCCCGTTTTTCGATAAAGCCTCCGTCATGGCGCCGTATAAGGACTCGGCCCGGGCGGGAGATCCCATCCGACAGGCGTCTCTCCGGCGGCAGAAGGCGCATCTCTCCTGGAAGCTCTCCTCCACCGCCGCCCGCAGCTCGGGACGCGAGGGCTTCGACAGCTTGTCCGACAGGGCGTACAGCACCGCGGATACCGACGTAAGCCCCTCCGTGAGTCCCTTCACCCGCCTGTCCAGCTCCGCAGCCTTCAGCGCGTTCCCCTCTTCCTCCCGGCTCCGGATCCTCCCATCCCTCCCGGCTGAAGAGAGAAAGGGGAAGGTCCCGAAAAGGTCCTCCGGCGTCTTCGCCAGATCGTACCGGAGGAGAGGGATCAGCACCGCGCACATGACCGAGACCGGCGGGATCACACGGGTGAAGCCGTCCACGCCCCCTGTGAAGACGGACCAGGAGACGCAGACGATTCCCGCCCCCAGCACCGGAAACGCCGCCGGAAGACGCTCCAGAAGGACGAAGGCAATCGGAGAGAGGGCGTACATAGGCACATAGACCGGCTCCATGGTCAGCCCGCATAAAACCCCCGTCAGGGCTCCCCTCTGCCAGCCGTGGTTCCGGGTCACCACAAGGGATGCCGCCATGGCGAAAAAGGCCCCCGCGTCAAAGAGGATCCGCCGCCGCAGAAGCGCTCCCTCCCCCGTGATCCCCTCCGCGGGCAGACGCAGGGAGAACAGGGAAGCGGAGAGGATATGCAGCGATAAGGCCACCGCCATCATCAGCGCGTAAACCCCGAGCTCCCGGAACCGGGACGCGCGCATATTTCTGTCCGACGCCGCATAGAACAGGTATGTAAGGAGAGGCGTCGTCAGGGTTGAAAAGACAGCACCGAACAGGTCCGCGTATTCGTACCCGCCCGCCACAACCGACCATGCTCCGGCGAACAGTGCTGCGCATGCGGAAAGAGCCATCCGGACCCGGATATGCTCCCGGAGCACGGTCCCCGCGTTCATCTTCCTCCGGACCACTGCGTCAGATGAAGCGCCGGATGAAGCGGAGGCACCGGTCTGATGATTAGAATCCCGGGATCCGGAAGAATCCGCGCCCTCCTCCTCTTCCAGCTCGAGCAGACGGAAGAGAAGGATCCGCGTTTTCTTCAGCATGGACCAAAACGGTGCGGTTCCCGATCCGCCGGATTTTCCCCCCGCGCCGTCCTTACCCGGTGAAGAGGATCCCGCCTCCCGTATCCAGACGGACGTCAGTATCCGGACCGCGAAGAGGGTGATAAATACCAGCGCGTAGACGCCTCCCGCCCCGGGGATCCGGACGGAGCCGAGGAGGGCCCCCATCGTCACGGCCGCCGCGGACAGAACGCCCCCCGCCGCGCTCACCCAGGCAATGCCCAGGGGATATGTACCGGGAAAAACGGCGGTCCCCGCGAAAAGAAACGCGGTCAGAAGGCAGAAGCCCGCCAGGAGAAGACGCCTGATCCGCGCCGCGCCGAACAGCGAGGACGCCGACCTGCGGACGGGAAGGGATGAAGACGCCCTCCCACTGCCGCCTGTTTTCCGGAACTGCTCGTCCTGCATAGAAAAAACCTCCCTGTATAAATTGCTCCGGCTCTGAAAAGACTGATGCGCACTCGCCTTTTCATGCCTGCAGGACGATTATACCGGAAGCCTTCCGCAAATCCCGTCGCACCCCGCTCCGAAGAAAATGTCGGGTCATGCCGGGCCATGCGCAGATATAAAATCCCCCGCCGGGAAAAGCCCCTTCCCCGTCCGTTTCCGGAGGAATTCCCCCGAGGACGAGGAGAATCACAGGGAAAATGAGGGGGGAAATGAAACGGAAAAAGCGCGGCCTTCCGCTGTATGGAAAACCGCGCCTTCATCGTCTGCGCCGTGTGATGTTATTTCTTCTTCGCCTTCTTGATCCCCACGACCGCTAAAACTGCGGAGAGGGCCGCGCCGATGCCGCCGATGGCCGCGATTTTGACGAGCTTCGCCTTTTTCTCCGCTTTCTTCCGCCGCTCGGCCAGATTCTGCGCGAAGAGCCAGTCGATGTTGTCCCGGTCCTCGTAGACCTTGTCCCAGATACCGTGGCCCTCGCCGTCAAACTCCGTGTAGTCGATGAGCTGACCGCCGGCCCTGCGGATGGCTGCGTACATCTGACGGGATCCCGCCACCGGAACCGCCCCGTCCTCGGAGCCGTGGAACACCCGGATGGGGATCCGCTTGAGCAGCTCCGCGTAGGAGGGATCGCCGCCCCCGCAGACCGGCATGCCCGCCGCGAAACGGGCCCCGTGGCGGGACAGCAGATCCCAGGTGCCGAAGCCGCCCATGGACAGCCCCGTCACGTAGATCCGGTCGTCGTCGATGTTGTAAAAATCACGGCATTCGTCGATGAGCATGCAGAGGGTCTCCAGTCCGGGACTCTCCGGCGTCTCTTCGATGCAGTAGTTCCCCTTCTCCCATGGCCAGAGCACCCACTGGCTGTCCTCCGGGCACTGGGGGGCCAGCACGATGGCGTCGTAGACCGGAGACGTAGGATCATTGAAGAAGTACTGCATGTGGATCAGCTGCTTCTCGTTGTCCGTGCCTCTCTCCCCGGCTCCGTGGAGGAAAACCAGGAGGGGATACCGCTCCCCGCAGTCGTAGTTCTTCGGGACATAGATCCGGTAGGGAAGGACGAAACCGTTGTTTTCAAAGGACCGGCGGTCGAAGATGTCCCCCACCTTCGCCGCCACGGTCCTCTTCACATTCATTCCCGCCATGGCTGAATCAGAACGTGACCTCATGGCCGCAGTCGCTGGAATCGTAAATACCCTGCATGAGCTTGGAGGTCAGAATGTTCCGGTCGATGTGGCTGGGCAGCTTCTCGCCGGTCTGGACGCACTTCACAAAGGCGTTGATCTCGTTCTGGAACATGGGGGTGCTCTCGTAATCCGGCTTGTAGCTGTAGAGCTTGCCGTCCTTCGTGGTGTAGACCGTGAAGTCGCCGCCGTACTGGAGACGGATGCCGCCCTTGGTGCCCAGGAAGTCGATATACTGCTCGGCCACGCCGATGTTCTGCGCCCACGCGCCGTTGAGGGTGATGGTGGGACCGGTGGTGCGCACGAAAGCGGTGACGAAGTCGTCCACGTCGTAGGTGCCGTTCAGATCCTTGGTGTTCTCCGCCCACATGCTCTCATACACGTAGTTGGGCATATCCACGCCCAGCTTGCAGAACGCCTTGCCGGAGACGGTCTTCGGTTCCGGGTCGCCGGTGCAGTACATGACGATGTCCAGGTAGTGAACGCCCCAGTCGATGAGAGCGCCGCCGCCCGCGATTTCCTTCGTGGTGAACGCGCCGCCGAGACCGGGAATGGAGCGGTGCGCCCGGAAGGAGACGTATACGTGATAAACCTCGCCCAGCTCGCCGGCGTCGATGAGCTTCTTGATCTCGTTGACGGCGGTGTTGAAGCGGTTGACCACGCCGATGTTCAGGGTCAGGCCGGTCTCGTGCTGGGCCTGCTGCATGGTGAGGGCTTCGGCGTAGGTGCGGGCCGCGGGCTTTTCGCAGAGCACGTGCTTGCCGGCCTTCAGCGCGTCGATGGCGATGATGGGATGCATCCGGTTGGGGGTGCAGACGGAGACTGCGGTGATCTCGGGATCCTTCAGCACGTCGTGATAGTCCACCACGGCGGTGCCGCAGCCGTACTTTTCAACGGCGGCCTGGGCTCTCTCGGGGATGATGTCGCAGAAGTACTTGATTTCCGCGTCCGGACAATCCATGTAGCAGGGAATGTGGGCGGAGTTCGCGATGGTACCGCAGCCGATAACGCCGACTTTGATCATGATAAGCTCTCCTTGTGGATAAAAAATGTTTCACGTGGAACAATGACGGGAGATCCCGGTCCGGAATCGGAGGAAAACCCCCGCCTCTGCCCGTATTATAGCACAGACGGAGGGAAAATACAACAGAAATTTCCGCCGACTTTCATCCCCGCCCGTCATTATTGACAGGAAGGGAATTCTGTGGTATGATAAGAGCGGAAAATCCGTCCGAAGGGAGGATCTGCCATGCTGTACTGTGAAAAGTGCCGCCGGAATACGGAGGAAGACCGCTGCCCGGAGTGCGGCCGGAAAAAGCTCCGGGAAATCCGGGAGGACGACCCCTGTTTCCTCATCGAACGGGACGTGATCTGGAGCGAGGTCATCGAGGATATCCTGAAGGAAAACGGAATCCCGTACCTGACCCGGGGCAGGATGGGCGCCGCCCTGGCCATCAGCGTGGGTCCCATGTTTGAAAAGAACCGGTATTACGTCCCCTGGGCCTGCCTGGAAAAGGCAAAGGAGCTCACGGACGCGGTGTTTGCCGAGGGGAAGAACGAGGAGCCGCAGTCCACGGAGGAAGAGGGAGACTGACAGCTCCGCGCTCCGTCAAGTTTGTAAAAATCCCTTGACACAGAAACGGCCTCTGTGCTATAATACCCTATACGGGCCATTAGCTCAGTTGGTCAGAGCTCCCGGCTCATAACCGGTTGGTCCTGGGTTCGAGTCCCCGATGGCCCATTCAAAAAAAAGAATCCCTTCGGGGGTTCTTTTTTTGAATAGACTTTCAGGGTGAGACACAGGCGGAGGTTTTTATGCTTTCTCCCGACAAAGGCTGACAAATTCACCGGGGAAGTAAAACAGATATCAGCCGCATGTCCCCGAAACCTCCATGGTCAGCTTGCTGACCGGGGGTTCGAGTCCCCGATGGCCCATATGAAAAAGGAATCCCTTCGGGGATTCTCTTTTTCGTATCGACTTTCAGGGAGAGACACAGGCGGAGGTTTTTTGATCGCGTTAGAAAACAGCCGCAGAGAATAATCCGGGGAAGAAGAACATGCTCCGACCGCGCTGTACGTTACCCCGTGCTGCACTTAGAGATGGAAGCTGCACAAGTTTCTTTTAAAAGTTCTTGCCAGCTTCTTTCAAGAAGCTGCGTCTCTCCTTTTCCAATACTTACCCGATCACTCTCTCCCCGTAGTAGTCCAGCAGGAATCCGTTGAGACGACCCGCGCCGGAGCCGTTGGGCTGCCAGGGGGTGAACCAGGGATCCACGGAGGAATAGCGCTCGGAGACGATGAATTCCGGGGTGATGTTGTATTTCAGCGTGCCCCGGAGGTAGGCCTCGGCCTTGTCAAGTTCCCCGCGCTCCTTCCACGCCTGGATCCAGCAGATTTCCGCCACACCCGTGTAGTAGACGTTGCCGTAGAGACCCGGAGAGCCGCAGTCGTCGTTGGTCATGCGGGAGGCCAGACCGTGCTCGTCGTCCAGCATGCCGATCTCCCGGTAGAAGGTCTCCATCTGCTCGAACAGCTCGGATTTCGGATCCATGATGCCCAGACGGACCAGATAGGGCGCGCCGTCGGTGGAGAAGCAGTGGTTGTAGCTCTTCTCAAAGGGAGTGCCCAGAATGTGGGGCATGTTGTAGGATTTCTCCCCGGCGTGCTCCCGGGCGAACTTTTCCTGAACGGACAGCACCACGGAGCGGTATTCCTCATAGATCCCCCGGATCCGGGCGGCCTCGGGATCCCCGAAGCGCTCGAAGGCGTCCGCCATGAAGCCGATGCCGAAAACATTCACCGCGTCCGTGTAGGTCCAGTGCTGACCCACCTCGCCCCAGTCGCTGGCCTTGCCGGAGGTGAAGAGCCCCTTGACCTCCCCCTCGGCGGCTCTGGCGGGATCCCGGCGGTACTGGATGTAGTCCAGCGCCAGCAGCATGGGCTCCCGGAATTCGGCGAAGAGGGCGGGATCGTCCCGTTTCAGCAAATGATAGCCCATGCCCCAGAGCGCGGAGCCCTCGGCGTTGTCCCATTTCACATAGGGATCGGCGAAAAGGCCGCGCTCCGGGTTCTCCGGGTCGGTGATCTGCCAGTTTCTGATCCACATGCGGTAGGCGTCCGTTACGTAATCGGACAGGCCGACCCGGTCCAGGGTGGTCAGATAGTGGACGGCCTCCCAGATCCAGATAAAGCGGCCCACGTCCCCCTGGCGGGAGTAGATCGCAGCGGGATCCTTGCAGCGCTCGTACCGCTGGAGCATCTGCATGGACACGGTGATGTTGTGGCGGAAGAGATCGTCCAGACCCTCCGCGTCGGGAAGGACGGTCACCCGGGACTGGATGTTCTCCCAGTACGCCAGACAGGTCCGCCGGGCCTCGTTCGCGCCGGGGACGGATTCAGGAGCGGTCCGCCGCATGACGAAGGTGATGACCGCGTCGGCGCCGGGAGCAAGCGCGTAATCGAAGCGGTAATAATCGTGCGCCTTGAAACGGTTCTTCTGCTCGTCCCGGGAAATCCAGCGGACGGTTCCCCCGTTCCGGTCCAGAACGGCCATCCAGCCGTAGCCGTCTTCGGATGTCGCCGCGCGGGGCACCCCGTCCACTTCGGAATAACCCGGGATCGGGGAAAAGCGGTTCTGCCAGGAGAGATACCACTGGCCCACGTTGGGGTTGTAGGGCTCGTAGCCGGTGTCGTGGAGGCCGGTCAGGTAGTGATCCTTGGCGTTGTACCGGGGGAGCAGTCCGGCGGTGCCCGTCACGGCCCATTCGTTGTCGTTGGAGATGCGGAGGGTGCAGTAGGTGAGGGGATAGTGCTCCGCCGCGGGATCCCCGTGCTGGTCCGGATCCACGGAGAAGGCCGTCATCCGGAGGGAGCAGCCGTTTTCGGGATCGGTGTTGTTGAGGGTGTAGATCGGAATGCCGCCGGAGGGCTTGTCCCAGACGGTTTTTTCCATGTCGCAGTCGCCGGGCTCGGAGCCGAAGATCAGGTGGACGCCGAAGCCGGGCTGGTTGTAGTGATACCCGTGGTCGCCCAGATCCAGGTCGGTGATCTTCATATCGGGGTAGACGGACACAAGTCTCCGGGAGCCGGAGGGATGGAGGTAGGCCCGGGAGGTCTTCGGGCGCTCCCACGTCGGAATCTGTTTCATAGGACACCTTCCGCAATAATTTTTTACAGTATAGCACAATCCGGGGCCGATTGCAAGAGCGAGCGGGCGCACAATCCTTTTCCGGAGCGGCGGCTTTCTAATGTATCTTTAATCCAAATCCACTTTACCGGGGACGGCGGCGATGGTATAATAGCACCGTACCGAAAAGCGAATGGGGAACTTCATTATGGAACACATGGACATGATCGACAAGCTGAAGGAAAAGGCGGGCATCTCCCGGGAAGAGGCGGCGGACGCTCTGACCCGCGCGAACTGGGACATGCTGGAGGCTCTGGTGATCCTGGAGAGGGAAGGACGGATCGCGCCCCTCACCTCCTCCGTGGTGACCGCAGGCGGAAGCACTGGCGCTCAGGGCGACTACGGCTATCGCGGTGCGGGCGTCCGGGGAACCTCCGGCGATGGGCTCGGGGAAAAGGTGAAGGGACTGCTGCGCAACTCCGTGACATACTCCCTGATGGTGCGGCGGGAAGGCAAGGTGGTCATCTCCCTGCCTGTGCTGGTGTTCATCATTATTCTGGCGGCCGCCTTCAGGCTGACGGCTGTGGCCATGCTGATCGGGCTTTTCCTGGGATGCCGCTACAGTCTCGAAAAGCGCGACGGGACCACCGGCGGGGGCGATGAAAGCGAGGGCGTCTGATGAGCAGGATCCTGATTATTGAGGATGAGGAAAAGATCTCCCGCTTCGTGGAGCTGGAGCTGATGCATGAGGGCTACGAGACGGGAAAGGCCGCCGACGGAAGGTCCGGGCTGGAGGAAGCGCTGAAGGGGGATTACGATCTGGTGATCCTGGACATCATGCTTCCGGAGCTCTCCGGCATCGAGGTGCTGCGTCGCCTGCGGAAGGAGTCCGCCGTTCCGGTGATCCTTCTGACCGCCCGGGACAGCGTCACGGACAAGGTGACCGGGCTGGACATGGGCGCCAACGACTACATCACCAAGCCCTTCGCCATCGAGGAGCTTCTGGCCCGGATCCGGGTGATCCTGCGGAACGCGGAGGCTCAGGCCGAGGGACGGGGAAGCGACGGCGGCAAGGGGGATCCGGCCGTGCTGTCCTCCGACTGCGGGATCGAGATGAACACGGACTCCCACGCCGTTCACTACAAGGGCAAGGCGGTGGAGCTGACCAACCGGGAGTTCATCCTTCTGAAGATCCTGATGGAGAACCGGGGGGTGGCCATGTCCCGGGAGCGGCTGCTCAGCGAGGCCTGGGGCTACGATTACTACGGCGAGACCAACATCATCGACGTCTACGTGCGCTACATCCGTCAGAAGACCTCCGACGACGTGATCCGCACCATCCGCGGCGTGGGATATATGATGGAATAAGCGCCGGGCGTGTTCGCGGTACAGAACCGGCTGGTTGTCCGTTTGCGTGAAAGCGGGACACAGGCGGCGTTTTTGCCGTGCGGCACGGATAGACCGGATGAATGACTTCGGAGGTGGGGGATGGATTCCGCCGGAAAAAACAGAAAAAAATCGCGGTCCATCGCGCGGCAGCTGAACGCAGAGCTGGTATGGAGAGGGTTTTTCAAAGGACTTCTCTTTTCCTCTATAGGCGCTGTGCTGGCGGTGGCGGTCTGGTGCTATATACAGGAAGGCATTGCCGGGGGACGGACGTTCGGCGTCGTTTCGCGGTCCTTTGCGGGTGCGCTCCATCCGAACGCGCCGGGGGACTGGGGAGCAGCGCTGAAGTCGTTTCCCGGTGATTTTATGCAGGCGGCAAGGCGGCTGATTTACGGGACGGCTCCGGTCTACAGCGGTTATTTCCCGTTCCGGGGGATCGAATACCGGTTTTCCATGCCGGGGGAACCCGGTGCGGCTGAAGCGGCGGTTTCCGCGGAGACGGTCTTCGGGCTGATCTGGTGGGCATGGCTGGCGGTGAACGTCTCCGGGCTGGTCAGCGGGCTCATCCGCATCGCGGCGGGCAGCGGGCTCATCCGGAAATACCTCAGGCCGCTGGACGACATGGCGGATATGGCGGAGCGGCTGTCCGAGGAGCGGCACACGGCGGACCGGGACAAGGTGCGCGACCGGGTGCGGGGCCGGGTCGGGGAGACGGAGAACCGGGAAAAGGACGGCCCGCCTCTCGATCTGGACAGGGTAATCGGCGAGATCGACGACGTGGAGGACAGCGGGGAAAAGCTGGAATTCCATCAGGTGGAGCTGGAGGGGCTGGAATCCGCCCTGAACAACATGCTGCGCCGTCTGGAGGACGAAAAGAAAAAGCAGATGCGCTTCGTGGACGACGCCTCCCACGAGCTGCGGACCCCCATCGCGGTGATCCACGGCTACGCGGACATGCTGGACCGGTGGGGCAAGAGCGATCCGAAGGTACTGGACGAGGCGGTTTCCGCCATCAAGGTGGAGTCCGAGCACATGACCACCCTCATCGATCAGCTGCTCTTCCTGGCCCGGGGAGAGATGGACCGCCACGTGCTGGACCGTCAGCCCATGGACGCGCAGGAGCTTCTGGACGAGATCATGGTGGAGAGCGAAATGCTGGACGCACCGGAGGACGGCCATGGCCACATGTTCCTGATGCTGTCCCATCCCCCGGTTTCGGAGGAGGATTCGTCCGGGGAGGGTGACGGATCCGGCGCGGAGGAGAGGCTGATGGTTTTCGGCGATCCCGCCATGCTGAAGCAGAGCGTGCGGATCCTCAGGGACAACGCGGTGAAGTACACCCCCGCCGGCGGTGAGGTGACCTTCAAGGCATACGCCCGGGAGAAGGATTCCGGGGACGGGAAGGTTCTCCGTCAGGTCTGCATCGAGGTGGGCGACAACGGCATCGGCATTCCCTCCGAGGAGCTGCCCCGTATTTTCGACCGGTTCTACCGGGGCTCCAACGCCCGGGCGGACAACACGGGGGGCAGCGGTCTGGGCCTGTCCATCGCCCAGTGGATCGTCCGGGAGCACGGGGGGACCATCGAGGCCATTTCGGGCTCCGGCTTCGGCACCCGGATGACGGTGGTGCTGCCGCGGTACGAGGGGCAATGACGGCGGATGAACGGAAAGGAGACTTGGGGATGAAGAAGAAGACGGTTATGCGGCTCGTCAGTCTTTGCATGCTGATTGCGGCGGTGGTTTTTGTGGTGATCGCCCTGGGGAATCCGCAGCTGGGACGGGTGATATGGATCGGTCCCTTCCGGTTCGGGGTGAAGGAGTGGTATGTATGCTACGGTCTGTATGTCCTTGTGATGGTCGGGCTGTTCATCGGGTCGTTTTTTGTGAGGGAAAAGAAGAAGTGAGTCCGGGGGATCCGGGTTAAGGAAAACGGGAGCGGCGGCGTTCTTCCGGTACGGGTTGCCGGGAAGGACGGACGGAGCTCCTGTTTTTTTGTGATCCGGATTTGTGCAAAAGGGAGAAAATTACAAAAGTTAGATTAACCTATTGACAGATATGAAGATTTGTGGTATACTATGAGCGGAGACAAAAAGACTGCCGCGGATCCTCAGGTGATTCGCGGCAGATGACATTTATTCCCTCAGTTTCCGGTTTCGGCGCGGACGAAGACGCCGTTTTCGAAGAAGCCGGTGTAGGTGCGGCCGCTGGGCCAGTAATAGGTGCCGTAGCCGGAGGGGAGATTGTTCTCGAACTCGCCCTCGTAGCGCTCGCCGTTGGCCCAGGTATAGACGCCCTTGCCGGAGCGGATGTCGTTGACGAAGTCCCCCTCGTATACGTCGCCGCCGGCCCAGGTATAGATGCCCGTGCCGTTTTTGAGGCCGTCCTTATAGGTGCCGATGTAGGAGTCGCCGGAGGAATAGATATACTGTCCCTCGCCGTCCTTCAGGTTCTCCGAGAAGAAGCCGGAATAGACGGAACCGTCCCCGAAGGTATAGACGCCGTAGCCGTCCTTCAGTCCGTTTTTGAAGGATCCCTCGTAGACCTCGCCGCCCACGTAGGAATAGGTTCCCTCGCCGGTCATGACGTCCGCGGAGAAGTCCCCCTCATAGACGTCGCCGTTGGCAAAGCGCATGACGCCCCGGCCTTCCTTCAGCAGGTTCGAGAGGGAGCCGTCGAAAATATCTCCGTTGGAATAGGAGATCTCCTCGCGGTCCAGATTCACGTCCGCAGAGATGCCGTTGGAGTAGATCAGCTTGCCACGGGAGGGCTGGCCGTCTGCGTCCACCCGTCCCAGGAATTTCACGTAGAGGTCGTCGTTGACCCGGACCTTGATATACCGGTAGCCGGACCGGTACAGCACGACGATGCCCGCCCCCACGATCACCGCCGCGATCAGCAGGACGATCAGGATGGAGGCGAATATGCCGGGCTTTTTCTTCTTATTCGGCTTTGAAGCGTTTCGGTTCATAGGAAGCTCTCCGGGGATTTTTATAATGCGTCAGCAAACCAAACGGTGGTTTTAAAACGTGCGGCCGCCGGAACCCTTATTCCACCCGGGTGTCAGGGGGCGGATACCAATTCAGGCAAGCTTTTTGTTTGTCGGCGGGGCAAAATCGGATCAATAGAACCGGGACTGGGGCTTGACCTGGGTGATGAAGTTATCCACCATGGTGAGCAGCTCCGGCAGGACGAAGATGGTGAACAGCGCCAGCGCGGTGAGGCCCAGAGCCGCCAGGATGAAGCTGCGGACGGGGTGCTTTTCCTCGGAATACCGGAGCTCGGCGGTGACGCGCTTTTCCTCGGGGAGGTAGAAGCGGGCCACCTCGAAGTCCGTCGCCGGGGGGAGGGGATTGCGCAGGATCTTTTCCCTCCAGAAGCGGGTCAGGGCGGAGGGCTTTTTCGCGGTGAAGTCCGACTCGTTGGCGCAGAGCACGGTCCGGCGGAGGGCGCTGTCCGTCTTCAGCAGAGAGCGGACAAAGCGGTTACCCGACAGGCCCAGCTGCTCCAGGGTGGCGGCGCTCTCCCGGTCGGCGGCTCCGTGCTCCGCCAGCGCTTTCACGATCTTATGGGAATGGACCCGCAGAATCAGCGCGGAGAGGACCCCCAGAAGGATCCCCACATAGAGGGCGCCCACCAGGAAGAGGAAGGAGGGGCTGTTGATGGACACGAGGTCAAAATTATCGTAGCTGTAAAGTTTTCGCTGCATGGCAGACCTCCGTGGATAATTAACGGTTGGCGGACAAAAAACTAAAGCGGGCTCATGCTTTGAGGTTATACTATTCTCAGCCTAAAAGGCAGACTAACTAAGATGTGCGGATAACAGAACCTGAAATAGATGGGCTGTACGTTACCCCGTGCTGCACGGTGAATAGAGAGATGCACCAGTGTTTTTTGAAGTTCTTGCCGAGCAGCTTGCTGCTCCGGGCTTCCCTTTCAAGAAGCCGCGTACTCCCCCTTAAAACTCGTCGAAGAAGTCGTCGCCGCAGAGGAGCTTGCAGATGGCCTCCAGGTCGGCGTTGTCCCGGAACTCGAACTGGATGGTATGGCTGCGGGCGGTATGGGTAATATGGCAGCGGCGGCCGGTTTTGCCGGTGAAGCGGCCTTCGATGGATTTGATATAATCGGCTTCCGGCTTCGCGGGGGGCTGTTTCTCCGGTTTCGCTTTATTGAGCTGTCCGACCAGCTGCTCCAGGGCGCGGACGGACATTTCCTTATCCACGGCGCGGAGGGCGGTAGGGACGATTTCCTCCTTATCCTTCAGTCCCAGGAGCGCTCTGGCGTGGCCGGCGGTGAGAAATCCGGTCAGGAGGAGGGTGCGGACGCCTTCGGGAAGCTCCAGCAGGCGGAGGGCGTTGGCCACGGTGCTGCGGGATTTGCCCACCTGCTCGGCCACCTGCTCCTGGGTCAGGTCGAAGCGGGTGATGAGGGCTTCGTAGGCGGCGGCTTCTTCCAGGGGGTTCAGGTCCTCCCGCTGGAGATTCTCCACCAGGGCGTACCGGGCCGCTGCCGCGTCGTCGGCCTCCAGCACGATGACGGGGATATCCGTCAGTCCCGCCAGCTTGGCCGCACGGAAGCGCCTTTCGCCGGCGATGATCTCATAGCGGTCGGCCGGGGTTCTGCGGACGAGGACCGGCTGCAGCAGGCCGTCCCGGGAGATGGAATCCGCCAGCTCGGCCAGGGATGCCGGGGGGAAGGTCTTTCGGGGCTGGTCGGCGTTGACGTCGATCTCGGACAGGGGGACGGTGCGGGGAAACTGGGGATCCGCGCTTGCGGTGGTCTCCGGAAAGGCGTTATCGGTGAAGATGGCGTCCAGGCCGCGGCCCAGACCTTTATTTTTCGGTTTCGGCATGATTTTCTGCTTGCTCCTGATAAGGGGGTGCGGCGTCTGACGTCAGGCCTTCGCGCCGGGGAGACCGATGCGGGAGAGGATCTCGTCCGTGGCGGCGGCATAGGCTTCGCAGGCCTTGGAATACCGGTCGTGGTAATTGATGGGTTCGCCGAAGCCCGGGGCTTCCGTCAGGCGGACGGCGCGGGGAATGACGGTTTTGAACAGCTTATCCGCGTAATGCTTTTTGATTTCGTCCAGGACGGCGGAGGTCAGTGTCAGGCGTCCGTTATACATGGTAATGAGGATGCCGAGGACGGTGAGGGAAGGGTTATACAGCTCCTTCACCCGGCGGATGGACAGCATGAGCTGGATCAGTCCCTCCAGGGCGTAATACTCGCACTGCATGGGGATGACCACGCTGTCCGCGGCGGTTAGGGCGTTGACGGTCAGCAGGGACAGGGAGGGGGGGCAGTCGATCACGGCCAGGTCGAAGTCATCGCCACATTTTTCCAGGAAGGAGGCCATGCGCCGCTCCCGCCTTTCGGTATCGAGGAGCTCGATCTCCGCGCCAGCCAGCTCCAGGGTGGAGGGGACGACGGATAGGTTTTTGAAGGCGGTTTTCACGACGCAGTCCGCCGGGTCGGCCTCGTCGATGAGGACGTCGTAGGCAGAATGGCTGATGCCCCGTTTCCGGATGCCCACCCCGGAGGTGGAATTGCCCTGGGGGTCAGAATCCACCAGGAGAACGCGGAGGCCCTTTTCCGCCGCGATACTGGCGATATTGACGCAGGAGGTGGTTTTTCCCACGCCCCCTTTCTGGTTGGCGAACGCGATGACATAGGGTTTCGGCATTTCCGGGCTCTCCTCCGCTGGGTTGATAAATTTATTATAGAATCAGCCCGGGGAAAAGTCAACAGAAATTCATGAACGTTTCACGTGAAACGTTAAAAGTTTACGGTACCATTGTACCACAGAATTAGAGCAAAGTCAAGGGGGGCAGGAAGGAAAGCCGGAGGGATTCGGAAGAAAGGTCAGGCGCAGGGCGATGGCGGGATGTTCTCATGAGGACTTGGGGACGAGGATGGAGATGAGGGTGCCGGAGGGGGTATCGCGGCGGCGGGCTTCCACGGGGATGCCGGAGCGGCGGATCACGTCCACGGCTTTTTCGATGGAATCGGTGAAGCGGCGGGTATCCTTCTGGATCATGCGGCGGGTGAGGTCCGGGCGGGCGTGTTCTGAGGGAGAGGGGTCCGGTCCGGGGGCGGCTTCCGATTCCAGACGGCGGCGGGCGGCGGCACGGGCATCGGCGCAGAGCAGGGATTCGACGTACTCCTCGGCGGCGGCCACGTTCATTTCCCGTCGGATCATGGCGTCGAGGACGGGGGCGCGGTCGGCAGGAGTGGGGAAGCGGAGCAGGGCGCGGCCGTGGCGTTCGGTGAGGCGGTTCTCCAGCATGAGGCGGCGTTCCTCTTCCGTCAGGCGCAGGAGGCGGAGCTTATTGGCCACGTAGGACTGGCTGACTCCCAGGGCGGAGGCACACTGCTCCTGGGTGAGGGCGGCGGTATCGATGAGGGCGGCGATGGCGGCGGCGGATTCAAAGAGGTTCAGGTCCCCGGCCCGGAGGTTTTCGGCGATGGCGGCTGCGGCGGATTCGGGTGAGGATGGCATGTCCAGGGACGCGGGAGGAACGGGCGGGAAATTGGATTGGAGAGACGGATTGCCGGGATGACTGGAAGCCGAGCCGGGGAGGGCGGGGTATCCGGCGGGGGTGAGGGAGACGCAGGGGCAGGTTTTCAGTCCGGCGAGGCGGGCGGCGGTCAGTCTGCGCTCTCCGGCCACCAGGGTCCAGGCATGTCCCTCGGCGTCGGGATTCGGAAGGCGGCGGACCAGGAGGGGGACGCGGATGCCCCGGCGGAGGACGGAATCCACGGCGGCGCGGAGGCGTTCGGCTTCGGGGGAAGGATCCGGAACCGGGATGGGCGTGGGGGCGGCGATGGCGTCGGGGGGCAGGGTCAGGAAGGGTTCGGCGGCGGTAGGCATGGTTTCGGTGAGCAAGGGGATACCTCCTTTTGGGTGATGGATTAGGGGCGCGTCAGGTTTGGCGGGAAAAGGGATACGCGTTCGGCATTGCGGAGACGGTCGGCGGGCGGTCAGGGGCAGTCGGGATCCCGGTGATCCGGAGGGCCGGCAGGGACAGTATAGCACGGGCGGGGGTGTTCTTTCTGTCGCTGTGGCCCGGGGAATCGGGACTTATTTTCGGGGGATAAAGAAAAAATCCCGCACGGGGGCGGGAAGGTGACGCGGGTCGTTGCAATCCGGGCGCGGAGGTCGGGGAATCGCGGGGGGACTCACACCAGGGGCTGTTTTGTGATTTCGGCGTAGGGGCGGGGATAGCGGCGGGGGGTGAGGGCGCGTTTTTTATAGAGGACGAGGCACCGTTCGTCGCCGCCGGGGAGCTCGTAGCGGATGACATCCGGTTCCGCGAGGCCCAGAAGGGAGGCGGCGCGGGAGGCGGATTCGATCTCCTCGTCGGCACGGGCCTTGAGGGCGGCGAAAAATCCCGCTCTGGCGACGAAGGGGGCGCAGAGTTCCACAAGGACCGGCATGGCGGCCACGGCCCGGGCGGTCACCAGGGTATAGCTCTCCCGCATGGGGCCCCGCGCGGCGTCCTCGGCTCTGGCCTGCACGGCGCGGACGGAGGGGAGGGAGGCATATTCGGCGCTCTCCCGGATATGGGTGATTTTCTTGCCGGTGGCGTCCAGGCCGGTGAGGGTGACGCCCTCCGTCGGGAGTACCGCCGCCCAGGGGAGAAGGGGAAAGCCAGCGCCGGTGCCCACGTCCAGGATATCGTCCGCGCCGATGCCCTCGCCCGCGGGGATGCCGTAATCCAGGAGAAGGGCCAGGGGGATGAGGGAATCCACCAGATGCTTGCGGACGATGTCCTCCGGATCCAGGATGGCGGTCAGGTTGAAGCGGCGGGCGTTGTCGATGAGGCGGTCGGCGATCAGATACAGCTTTTCGCAGGCGTCGGGGGAGAGGAAGGTCTCGGCGCGGTCCCGGAGGCAGGGAACGGCGGAAGCGGCGGAGAGATAGAGGGAGATGAAGGACTCCCGGTTGAGATCGGACATGGGGCACCTCGGGCGTCGGGCGGATTTTTTAATCATTATAGCGTGTCAGGCGGGCGGTGTCAAGTAGGCACGGGGAGGCGGGGAAAGGAGAATCTGGAAAGATGCACTGTACGTTACCCCGTGCTGAACGAAGAGGAGGAAGCGCACCAGTGAATTATTTTAAGTTCTTGCCAGGCTTCTTTCAAGAAGCCGCGTCTCCCCTTTTTCTTGAGACTAGTATACAAAAAGGGCAGGGGAAGCGGGATGACTTCCTCTGCCCGGGTGGAATGCGGGGGATCAGAGATCGATGGTGACCTCGTGGCCGCAGGCGTTGGAGCGGATGATGCCGTCGATGATGGCCTGGTTGTAAATGATCTGGGAGGTGGGGATCGGAGCGGGACCGCCGGTGAGGCAGGCGTCCACGAAGGCGCGGATCTTGGACTCGAACATACCCATCTTTACGTTGTTGCCCTCCACCTTGATCTCGGTGGCGGTCTGCTTGCCGTCCTTGTCGTCCTTATAGAGGATCAGGTCGCCGGCGGCGCCGTCCCAGCAGCAGCCCACGGGAGCCTTGACCTTCAGGCCGGCGTCCGTGCCGAAGAAGAGGGAATCGCCGGTGGTGTCCATATTCATGGCCCAGGAGGCGCGGTAGTCGATGACGATATCGCCCTCGCAGCGGATCATGGCCACGGCGAAGTCGTCGTCCACGGTGAAGCGGTCGGCCTCGGCGTACTTCTTCGGGTTCTTGCCGAAGTAGGCGAACTGCTTGGCGGAGACGGTCAGCGGCTTCGGGTAGCCAATGGAGTTCAGGGCGAAGTCCAGGCCGTAGCAGCCGATATCGCCCACGGCGCCCACCGCGGCCTTGTCCTTCTCTATGAAGGTGCGGCCCGGGATGCCCTTGACGCGGCCGCCGCCCACGACGACGTAATAGATCTGGCCGAGAATGCCGGAGTCGATGACCTCCTTGACCTTCTTCACGTTGGCGCCGTAGCGGGGCTGGAAGCCGACGGTGACGAACTTTCCGGTGGCCTGCTCCACCGCGCGGATGGCCTTGGCCTCATCCAGGGTGACGCACATGGGCTTCTCCAGCATGACGTTCTTGCCGGAGGTCAGGGCGCAGATGGTGGGGCCGGCGTGCTGGGAGTTATAGGTGCAGACGGAGACGGCGTCGATATCCCGGCGCGCGCAGAGCTCCTCGTGGGTCTCGTAGGCGGTAGCTTCCGTCCAGCCGAACTCGTCGAGGAACTTTCTGGCCTTGCCGGGGATGATGTCCGCGCCGGCGACGATTTCCACGTCCTCGAACTGCTTATAGGCGTTGGCGTGGGCGTGGGCGATGCCGCCGGTGCCGATGATGCCGACTCTCAGTTTTTTCTTTGCTGCCATGATGTGATCTCCTTTTTGGGAAAATAAGATTGGTGGGGCTTGCAGTGGGAAGGTTCATTCCTCCCCGCCGGTTCCGGACGGGCTGCCGGAGCCGTATTCCCGCAGGAGCGCCTCGATGCCCTCCGCTGTCCGAAGGCGGGAACGGTCGATGCGGGTGGGAGACAGCTCGTACCCTTCCTCCTCCAGGCGGGTGAACAGCTCGATGAAAGCCATGGAGTCGAGGAGTCCGCTGTCGATCAGGTCCACGCCCGGCTCGCCGGCTCTCTCGTCTCCGCACACCTCCCGCAGGAGGCTGCGTATGTCGATGGTCATGGGATAAGGGCTCCTCTGTCGGTTTTGCCGTTTTCCGTCACGGGGAGCCGGTCGGGAAAGCGGATGGTTTTCGGGATCATGTAGGCGGGGATCCGGGCAGCGAGAGCTTCCTTCAGGATCCGCTCCGCCGCCCCCGGTTCATCCGGCAGGGTGTCGGAGGCCGGGTCACGGATGACGAAGGCGCACAGGGCGAGGATCTCTCCGGCGTCGTTCCGCTTCGGGACTACGGCGCAGTCCAGAACACCCGGAACGGACGCGAGGTTTTCCTCCACGTCGCCGGTCTCGATGCGGTATCCCTTGTATTTGATCTGGCTGTCCCGGCGGCCTCCGAACCGGAGCAGGCCGTCCCGGATCTCTCCCAGGTCGCCGGTGCGGTAGCCGTTCACGGATCCCTCCCGGAAAACGCTCCGGGTCAGGTCCCCGGCCTCCGGATCGGGCAGGTAGCCGCCGAACACGCTGTCTCCCCGCAGAACAATCTCCCCGTTCTCGATCCGGATGTCCGCTGCCGCGTGGGAAAGGTCTCCTACGGGCAGGGAGGGGAGGGTCTCTGCCATATCCGGGGTGATCCGGACGGCGCACACGGCGGAGCAGGCTTCGGTGGGACCGTAGGCGTTGATCAGGCGGAGCTTCGGAAAAGCGGTCAGGGCGCGCCGGGCCGTTCCCGGGGAGAGGGTCTCGCCGCAGAGGTAGACGCAGGACAGACGGGGATAACGCGCCGCGTCAAAGGTCCGGTCCAGCAGAAGAAGCCGGAGAAGGGCGGGGGTCATGACGGCGGCATCCGCTTCCGAAAGGGCGGGGAGCAGGGCCTCGGGTCCTTCGAAGGCAGCGAGGGTATGGCCGCCGCAGAGGGAGAAGTACAGGTCCGCCGTGCTGAGGTCGAAGGAGAACAGGGCCTGATTCAGAACGGTCATGCCGTCCTTCCCGGGAAAGAGCTCCGGGGAGGCGATCCAGCCGGAAAAGGAATCCAGGCTCCGGCGGGAAACCGGGACGCCCTTGGGTCTGCCGGTGCTGCCGGAGGTGAAGAGAATGTAGGCGCAGCCGTCCGCTCCGTACCGCTCTTCCGCGGTCTGACGGCAGGCTTCGGGCGGGATGGACGCGGCTTCATCCGGGACCGCACGGGGGACGCCCACATCGGGCACGGAATCCGGAGCGGTCATGAGGGTCGCGCCGCTGAGCCGCGCCATGGTCCGCAGTCTGGCGGGAGGGGCGTTCGGGGGAAGAGGGACGTAGGGGCGTTCGGAGAGCAGACAGGCCAGGATGGAAATCACGGAATCCGGGGTCTGCCGCGCGTCCGTGAGAACAGGTCCCGTTCCCTGCTCCCTCAGGCGGGCGGCAAGGTTTTTTGCCCGGATCAGAAGCCTGCCGTATGACAGAGCGGCCGTTCCTCCGTCCGAACGGTGGAGACGAAAGGCGGTTCTGTCCGGATGGGCTTCCGCGGCGGAGAGGATGCGGTCCAGGGTTTTCACGATCCGGACACCTCCCCGCTCTCCCGGATCTGGTCCGGCGGAATGAGGCTGTAATCGTAGAGGACCTCGGAGTGGTTGTCCAGGATCAGTTCCTTCCGGACGGGGGTGCCGGTCTCCCGGTCGGTGACGACGCGGTACACCTGCGAAATCCGGTAGAACTTGTCCCCCTCCCGCCGGAAATGGTGGTTTTCCTCCACGAGGCGGTAGCGGCAGGGGAAGGGCCGTTCGCTGGTGAGCTCGCCGCAGAGTTCTCCGTCCTCGATCCAGACCGTGAGCCGGACGGATTGGTCCGTATCGTTGCGGAAACGGTAGTCCACGTTGTTGTAGCAGACGGAGGTTCCCGTTCCGAAGGGAACCCGCCGCCGGTCGTCCGGGAAAAGGGCGTCCGAATGGTGATGCAGCTCCGTGACGGTCAGAGGGCTGTTCAGCACGAGCCAGTGAATCATGTTGGCCATCTGGCAGAGGCCGCCGCCGTAATCGGAGATCATGCCGTTCTTTGAGATGACCAGGCCCTTTTTGTAGCCCTTGCGGCGGGTGGTGCTTCCCACGGTACGCCAGAAGGAGAAGGTTTCGCCGGGGCCCACCGTCAGACCGCTGATCCTTCGGCAGGCCAGGGCGATATTGGTGACTTTGTTTTCCTGCAGCTCCATGTCCACGCCGTTCAGCCGCCGGAGCAGCAGGGAGGTGTGGCTTTTGACCAGATTGGGGAGGGGCGTCTCTTCCCGCCGCGAGGCGAAACGGTCACGGGAGCAAAGGTCCTTCAGGCGACGCAGGAGAATTTCCTTCTCTGCGGATATGGCGTATGTCAGCGGGCTGATCTCGCAGAAGAGCTTTCTTGCCATGGCGCGTTCCCCGCTCAGTCTTCTCCGGTGAAGAGCTTGACGACCTTGCCGTAGTACTTTTCCACCACCTTGGCCTTCTTCTGATAGTAGGAGGTCATATCGGGGTGGGAGGCGTCGGCCAGCATATCCTGGAACCAGAAGGACGCGCCGTTCCAGTTGTCGTAGACGTAGCCCATATCGAAGACGCGGGCGTTCACGCAGAGGTCCATCATTTCGGCGTCCTCGGGGGAGGAGGCGTAGCGCTGCTTCAGGCACACGTCGAAGTAGGCGGGCATGACCTGCTTATAGCTCTCGGCGCAGAGGACCTCGGACATGATGCCGATGAAGTCCAGGTCGTCGCCGGTTTCGGTGATGAGGACGCTCATGGCCTCATGGTTGCCGTCCACCATGGTGCGGTATTCCTCCTGGGCCTCGTCGTACTTGGGGTAGGGGATGACGCCGTAGTCGTGCTCAAAGTCGGCGAGGAAGGAGATGGTGCCGTCCAGGTAGGCGTTGCAGGTCAGGCAGCCGTATTCGGAGAAGAGGCGCATGCCGGCCTTATGGGCGCCTTCCTTATAGATGCCGGGGGTCTCGTTGATGAGGCTCCAGCACTTGTCGTAGGCGTCCACGAGGTGCTCGGAATAGTAGTGGAATTCCAGCTCGCCGGAGTCGCCGCGGGAGAAGATCTGGTTGCCGGTGGACCAGTAATAGGTATTGAGGTTGGAATAGATGTCGGTGCCCATGCCGAAGTAGTCGCCCACGTCCTCGACGCCGTTGCCGTTGGTATCGGTGTAAACCTGGGCGCAGACGGCCTTGAGGGCATCCACGGTCCAGCGGCCTTCCTTCACCACGGCGTAGAAGTCCTCCAGCTGGTAGTTCTTCGCCTGGTCGCGGTCATAGAGCATGACGTACGAGCGGCCCACGGTGGAGAGGGCGAAGTCGCCCATGGCCATGAAGCACTTGCCGGCGATGGTCAGGTCGTCCACGTTGGAGTCGGACCACCAGTTGCGCGTGAAGTCCACGTTCGGGATATCGTACCAGTTGTGGTAATAGCCCTTCATGGCGGAGCCGGAGGAGGACACCACGTGGAACTGGAGCAGGTCGGCGGAGGCGTTGTCTGCGGCCTTGACTGCTTTGGCGATGTTGGTAGACAGGTTAGAGTAGGTATCGACGCCCGCGTAGACGATGTTGACGTTGAACCGCTCGCTCACGGCGGAGTTGCGGCGGAAGACGGCGTCGTTCACGCCCTCGCCGTTTAGGTCCTCGGTGGTGATATAGACGCCGAAGCCCTCCTCGTCGGAGCCCATGACGATGAAGTCACGGCCGCCGAAGTCCCGCTCGGGGAGGTTATCCTGCTCGGCCATGCGGGAGGCGTAGGGGTCGTCCGGTTCGGGTTCGGCGGCGTCTCCCGCCTCCGGGGACTGGGCCGCGGGGGCGCTGATGTCCGCTGGCGTGCCGGGGTTTTCGGCCGCGTTGTCGGTGGACTGGCTGCAGGCGGCGAGGGGCAGGGCCGTCATGATCACGGCCAGCAGAAGGGAAATCAGGCGTTTTTTCATGGGGTCTCCTTTCGGAAAGAAGATTTCGGATGGGCGGATCAGTTTTCGTCGAAGAGGGCCAGGACCTTTTCGTAATACTTGGTGGCCACCTTTTCTTTCTTCTTATAATAGGAGGTGATGTCCTGGAAGCTGTCGGCGCGGAGGAGTTCCTGGAAGAAGAAGGCGACGCCGTTCCAGTTGTCGTAAACATAGCCCAGGTCGAACACGCGGGCGTTGACGCAGAGGTCCATCATTTCGGCGTCCTTGGGGGAGGAAGCGTAGCGGGTCTTCAGGCAGACGTCGTAATAGGCGGGGAGGACGGTCTTGTAGCTCTCGGCGCAGAGGGCTTCGGTCATGACGCCGATGAAGTCCAGATCCTGGGCGTCCTTGCCCACGGCCATGGCCTCATGGGAGCCGTCCACCATGGATTTATAGGCGGCCTGGTTCTCGTCGTACTTGGGATAGGGGATGATGCCGTAGTCGTGGCTGAAGTCGGCCAGATAGGAAATGGCGCCGGAGAGGATGGCGTTGCAGGTGAGGGTATGGTACTTGGAGAAGGCGTCCATGCCGGAGCCGTGGTCCATGACGGACCAGACGCCTGCCCGCTCATTCAGAAGGTCCCAGCAGGAGTTATAGACGTCGATGAGGTGCTCGCTGTAGTAGACGTACTGGAGCTCGCCGTTTGAATCGCGGGTAAAGATCGGGTTGTCGCAGGACCAGAGGTAGGTATTGTAGTTGGACTGCTGGTCGGAGGCCAGGCCGAAATAGTCCTCGGCGTCCTCCTTGCCGTCGCCGTTTAAGTCGGTATAGACGGTTTCGCAGACGGATTTCAGGTGGTCCAGGGTCCAGCGGCCGTCCTTCAC
>CACWLT010000008.1 GCA_902761695.1 uncultured Ruminococcus sp. | reverse complement strand
CTCTTCATTTATTATTAAAACAATACCGTATATCCCCAAAATGGTATTCACAATCAGGCAAGTAACTAATGCTACAGTTGGGTACTGGTTGCTTGTCGAAAAACAGAATGGTATCCACATGAAGATAAACCGACAGCATTATCATCCCGCTACCAGTACTTCCTGTCCAGCGCTCGCATCTGGGCGGCTTCGGTAACGTGGCGTTTTTTCAGGGGTCCGCCGATCAGGCCCTCCGATTCACGGACGCCGGATTCCACGGCCTCCAGATCCGCCAGGGTGCGGGCGACACGGAGGATGCGGTCGTAGGCCCGGGCGGAGAGATTCGTCCTTGTGAAGACCCCCTCCATGACCCGGCGGCATTCCTCGTCCAGGGAGCAGAACATGCGCAGCTCGTCCGTCTGCATCAGGGCGTTGGAACGGCTGCTCCAGTCCGGGAAGCCCGCCGCGCGGAACCGATCCCTGGACAGCTCTCTCGCCGCCTCCACCCGCTCCCGCACGGAGGATGAGGATTCGGCGGGCTCTTCATCGGTCAGCTCGGCGAAGTTCAGCTCCGGCATTTCCACCTGGATGTCGATCCGGTCCAGCATGGGGCCGCTGATCTTCGCCAGGTACGCCTTGATGTCGGCGGGCTTACAGGTGCATTTCCCGGTCCGGCTGCCGTAATAGCCGCATTTGCAGGGGTTCATGGCGCAGACCATCATGAAGGAGGAGGGATAGGTGACCCGCCCCGCCGCCCGGGTGATGGTGACCTGCTTGTCCTCGATGGGCTGGCGGAGGGCCTCCAGGGCGTCCTTCTTGAACTCCGGGAACTCGTCTAAGAACAGGACGCCGTTATGGGAGAGGGAGATCTCCCCGGGCATGGGTACCTTGCCGCCGCCCACCAGAGCCGCCGTGCTGAGGGAGTGATGGGGGGAGCGGAAGGGCCGGGTGAGGACGAAGGGGATGTCCTCGTTCAGCATCCCGGCGCAGGACCAGATCTTCGTGGCGTCCAGGGCCTCCTCGTAGCTCATGCGGGGGAGGATGGTGGGCAGGCGCTTGGCCAGCATGGACTTGCCGGAGCCGGGCGGGCCGATGAGGAGGATGTTGTGTCCCCCCGCCGCCGCAGTCACCATGGCGCGCTTGGCCCGGTACTGCCCCTTCACCTGGGAGAAGTCGTCGGAGGACACGTATTCGGCCAGCTGGTCGTAGGGATTTGCGGCGGCGGGCTTGAGCAGCGTCCTCCCCTCCAGATGCTCCACCAGGGACCGGATGCAGTCCACGCCGTAGACGTTCACGCCCTCCCGGCAGGCCACGGACGCCTCCCGGAGATTGCCCGCGGGCACGAAGATCTCCGTCCGTCCGCTCTGGATGGCCGCCAGCGTCATGCCGAGAACGCCCCGCACCGGCCGCACCTCCCCGGAGAAGGAGATCTCCCCGATGAAGGACATGTCCTCCGTGTTGGCGCCGATAAAGCCGCAGCAGGCATAAACCGCCACAAGGACGGCCAGCTCCACCGCGGTGCCCTCCTTCTTCTTGTCGGCGGGGGCCAGATTGACGGAGATCTCCGCCGACGGGATGGGAAAGCCGCTCTCCTCCGATCCGGTGAAAATGCGCTTCTCGGATTCTCGGATGGCGGCGTCCGGCAGGCCCACGATCTCGAAGGACGGCAGGCCCCGGCGGGCGGAGCACTCCACGGTCACTTCGTACCCGTCCGCTCCGTAGGTGGCGGCGGAATATGCGACGGAAAGCATGGTGCGGGGACCCTCCTCTCTCAAAAACGGTGTGGATTACGGGATTTATTGTACCATATCCGTCACCCGGGCGCAAGGGGATGCGGAAATTTCCGGGAGAAATCCCTTAAATTTCAATCCACCCCTTGACATTGCGGTCGTTTCCATGTAAAATAATAAGAGCTATGCAAGTCAATATTTTTATCCAGGACATAGAGCAAGGAGAACCATCGACATGAGCCTGAAATCCCAGGAAACCATCGGCGCCAACCAGCGCAAAATCACCTTCACGGTGGAGCGTCCCGTCTTCGACAAAGCCGTTGACAAGGTCTACCGCCGCCAGGTCAAGAACATCACCATCCCCGGCTTCCGCAAGGGCAAAGCTCCCCGCGCCATCATCGAGAAGATGTACGGCAAGGAAGTGTTCTTTGAGGACGCCGTCAACGACTGCATCCCCGACGCTTGGGACGGCATCTCCGGCGAGATCACCGAAACCATCGTGAGCCGCCCCGAGTTCGACGTCGTCACCATCGACGAGAACGGCGTGGAGCTCTCCGCCACCTTCTTCGTCAAGCCCCAGGTCGAAATCAGCGATTACCTCGGCATCGCCGTGAACCGTCCGGCCGTGAAGGTCACCGACGAGGAAGTGGACGAGGAAATCAAGCGCGTCCAGACCCGCAACTCCCGCATGATCGAGGTGTCCGACCGTCCCGCTCAGAACGAGGACCTGGTCAACATCGACTTTGAGGGCTTCGTGGACGGCGCTGCCTTTGACGGCGGCAAGGCGGACGGCCATCAGCTCAAGCTCGGCTCCGGCCAGTTCATCCCCGGCTTCGAGGATCAGGTCGTCGGTCACAGCATCGGCGATGAGTTCGACGTGAACGTCACCTTCCCGGCCGATTATCAGGCGGAGAACCTGGCGGGCAAGGACGCCGTCTTCAAGTGCAAGCTCAACGGCATCAAGTACACCGAGCTGCCCGCCGTGGACGACGAGTTCGCCCGCGACGTCTCCGAATTCGATACCCTGGACGAGTACAAGGCCGACATCCGCAAGAACCTCGAGGAGCAGCACAAGAAGCAGGCTGACAACCAGATGGACGAGGAGCTCATCGACGCCCTCATCGGCAAGCTGGAAGCCGACATCCCGGAGGTCATGTTCGAGAACGAGACCGAGAATCAGGTCCGCGACTATGACAACCGCCTCCGCATGAACGGTCTGGACCTCAAGACCTACTTCCAGTATACCGGCCTGGATCTGGACGGCCTCCGCAAGCAGATGAGACCCGGCGCCGAGAGACAGGTCAAGACCAGACTGGCCCTGGAGCGCATTGGCGAAAAGGAAAACCTCACCGTCACCGACGAAGAGGTGGAGGCCGAATACGCCCGCCTGGCCGAGCAGTTCGGCATGGAAGCCGATAAGGTCAAGGAAGCCGTCGACCGCGCCTCCATCGAGGCCGACCTCAAGGTGAAGGCCGCCATCGAGCTGGTCCGCGAGAAGGCCGTCGTCACCGAAGTGGAACCCACCCCGGCTCCCGCCATCGACAGCGAAAACTGATCTCCCCGCTTTCCGATTCAGCATCTTCGACGCCGCTGTTTCCCACCCGATCAGCGGCGTCTCCTGTTCCCTCCCCGCATGATCCCTCTAAAAGAGGATTATACTGGAAGGAGAAAAAATAAACCAGAAGGGCCATTCATTATTCACCGCCTCTCTGTAAATCGGCGTATATTCTAAATCCCAAATCCCATAATCCAATGCGCGCTTCGATCGCTGTTTGCGTCGCCGTCCCGGCAGAGCAAACCGTGAAATTCCATCTCCGATGGGATTTCACGCATGTTTCGGCTGACTCCACCAGTCCGCGCGAGGACATGGGATATCCAATCAAGTATGGATTTAGAGGAGAGCAGCCAGGATTATGCTCCCCGGCCAAGGGGGACCCTCGGGGGAGGGGCACCTTCGGCCTGAGATGGTGTCCCTCCCCCGCGCCTCCCGTGCGCAACGGGATTTAATAATTTGGAAACCCGTAGGGTTTCCTTCCATATAAACGCAAGGCGTTTGTTTCCTTAGACAAAGGAGGTTTTCCCATGGCATTGGTTCCTATGGTCGTGCAGCAGACCAATCACGGCGAGCGGTCCTACGACATCTATTCCCGCCTGCTCAATGAGCGCATTATCTTTCTGGCCGACGAGGTCAACGACGTCACCGCGTCCCTGGTGGTGGCCCAGCTCCTCTATCTGGAGTCCGAGGACCCCGACGCGGATATCTCCCTCTATATCAATTCACCCGGCGGATCCGTCACCGCAGGTCTGGCCATCTATGACACCATGAACTTCATCAAGTGCGACGTCTCCACCATCTGCGTGGGCATGGCGGCGTCCATGGGGGCGTTCCTGCTGTCCTCCGGCGCGAAGGGCAAGCGGCTGGCCCTCCCCAACTCCGAAATCATGATCCATCAGCCCTCCGGCGGCTCCCAGGGGCAGGCCACCGACATCCAGATCCAGGCCGAGCATATCCTGAAAATCAAGGACCGCCTCAACCGGATCCTGGCCGCGAACACCGGCAAGCCTGTGGAGGTCATCGCCGCAGATTGTGAGCGGGACAACTTCATGACAGCCGAGGAGGCCCGGGAGTACGGCCTCGTGGATAAAGTCATCGCAAATCGGGGGTAAACTATGGCATCGACTCGAACCGGCTCGAAGCTGCGGGTGGAGCGCAACTGCTCCTTCTGCGGCCGCAGCGAATCGCAGGTGGACTTCCTGATTCCCAGCCCCACCGGCCTCTATATCTGCGACAAGTGCATCGACGCCTGCAACGACATCATCTTCGACCACCTGAACGACACGGAGGCCGCGCCCCTGTCCGAGCAGAAGCTCCCCACGCCCGCCGAGCTGAAGGCCACCCTGGACGAGTATGTCATCGGGCAGGACAAGGCGAAAATCGCCCTCTCCGTGGCGGTCTACAATCACTACAAGCGGCTCATCAACCGCGAGGGCGCCGAGAAGCGGAAGCAGCGCCGGAAGAAAAACGACGACGAGCAGACGCCCGCCCCGGAGGAGGTCGAGATCCAGAAGAGCAACGTGCTCCTCATCGGTCCCACCGGCGTGGGCAAGACCTTCCTGGCCCAGACCCTGGCCAAGACCCTGAACGTCCCCTTCGCCATCGCGGACGCCACCACCCTCACCGAGGCGGGCTACGTGGGCGAGGACGTGGAGAACATCCTGCTGAGGCTGATCCAGGCCGCCGACTACGACATCGAGCTGGCGGAGCGCGGGATCATCTATATCGACGAGATCGACAAGATCTCCCGCCGGTCCGAGAACCGCTCCATCACCCGGGACGTGTCCGGCGAGGGCGTGCAGCAGGCGCTTCTGAAGATCCTGGAGGGAACCGTGGCCAACGTGCCTCCCCAGGGCGGGCGGAAGCACCCCAACCAGGAGTTCATTCAGATCAACACGGAAAACATCCTCTTCATCTGCGGCGGCGCTTTCGACAATCTGGATCAGATCATCGAGGCGCGGAAGGGGCAGACCTCCATCGGCTTCCGCTCCGACATCAAGAAGAAGGAAGAGAAGCGCGCGGACGGGATCTTCAAGGACGTCACCGCGCACGACATCGTGAAGTTCGGCCTCATCCCCGAGCTGGTGGGCCGTCTCCCCGTCATCGTCGGGCTGGAGAATCTGGACGAGGACGCCCTGGTACGGATCCTCACCGAGCCGAAGAACTCCCTCTCGAAACAGTATAAGGAGCTCTTCCGCATGGACGGCGCGGAGCTGGAATTCACGCCCGAGGCCATGCGTGCGGTGGCGTCCCTGGCCATCGAGCGGAACACGGGCGCCCGGGGGCTGCGCTCCATTCTGGAGGAGACCATGACGGACATCATGTTCGCCCTGCCCTCCCGGAAGGACGTGGCAAAGGTCGTCATCACGGAAGGCTGCGTGCGGGATCACGCGGAGCCGGAGTATGTGACGAAGTGAGTGAAAGGGGAACGCTGGCAAAGAACTTAAAATAACCTGGTGCAGCCTGCCGCTCAAACTGCGGCACGTGGTAATGTACAGCACATCTCCCCACCCGGCGTTTGCCCGTTCTTTGGTAGCGCTGCCTTTTCAGTATGAGAAGAGTACCAAGCAAAATCAACCGGTATGATTTTGAAAAATCGTGCCGGTTTTTTCGTACACGCGTTACTTTTGGGAGGCCGATTCCGTCTTATGGAGTGAAGGACGAAAGGAGGGAGGACATGGAGCGGACGATGGCTGAGAGGATTCCGCACGAGGCGGAGGAGCGGGATGCGGTACAGGATGAGAGGGCCGGTCCTGATGCCGGGGACGAGGAGATTCTGGATCTGTTCTTCGCCCGGGACGAGGGAGCCGTCACAGCCTGCCGGGACAAATACGGGAAACGGTGCCGGGCGGTGGCGGAGGACATTCTCTCCTCCCCGGAGGACGCGGAGGAATGCGTCAGCGACACCTGGCTCCGGGCCTGGGAAGCGATCCCGCCGGAGAGACCGCGTTATCTGGGAGCGTATCTGGCGGCCGTGACCCGACGACTGGCGCTGGACCGGTACCGGGCGGAGACGGCGGAAAAGCGGGGCGGGGGAGAGATCCCGCTCTGTCTGGACGAGCTGGCGGACGCGGCCGGGGACGGGGAACCGTGGTCGGCGGACGAGGATTTTCACAACCGGCTCCGGGACGCGCTGAACAGTTTTCTGGAAAAGGAAAAGCCCGCAGCCCGGCGGATCTTTCTGTGGCGGTACTGGTACGCGTATCCGCTCTCAGAGGTGGCCCGGCTGGCGGGGAAGAGCGAGGGAGCCGTGAAAATGTCGCTTGGCCGCACCAAAAGACGGCTGAGAGCGCATCTCAAAAAGGAGGGATTTTCGGTATGAGGAACGAGGAGCTTTTATTTGACGCACTGGGCGGGATCGATCCCGCGCTTGTAGAGGACGCCGCGCCGGAGAAGGGAGCTGCCGTGAGCGCGTCGGACGGGACAACCGGCAGAAGGAAGCGCGGGATCCGGCCGGGTGTGCTGCTGGCGGCGGCGGTTCTGCTGATCGCCGGTACAATCGGCGTCGGAGCGGATCAGCTCCTGTCCCGGCTGACGGTGCGCGTCCGTCCGGCGGATGGATGGGAGACGGATTCGCCCGAAGCGCGGTCGGAGGACAGCAGCTCAAAGGAGCTCGGCAGGGGCTTTACGCAGCTGTTTACGGTGGATCAGGAGGGGAACGAGCCCTATGTCACCCTCTCCGACGAGGTCATGGCGAAGCTGGGGGAACTGAAGCAGGAGACCGACGTCAACGCGCACCGCTCAGGACGCGAATGGATCGAGAGCGGCATGGCGTACGGCTTTGACACCTGGAAGGAGGCCGCGGACTTTTTCGACTGCGGTCTGCTGACCAGCCCTCTGCTGGAGCAGCCCCCGGAACAGTTCTACAACAATATGATTAGCGCGGTGTATTTCGACGGCGTGTCCCTCGGAAAAGCCGGTTCGCTGGTCAGCCTGAAAGGACAGAATTTCATCCCCTCCCTCAGCGAGGCGGATGGGGTTCCGGAAAGGGGCTGCTGGTGCAATATGTACGTCCGGATCCCGCTGAATCCGGAGGCGTGCGGCTTCGGTGCCGGCGGATTGAGCGTGCCCGCTTCGACGGAGACGGACGTTCGGACGTCGGAATACCGCACGCCGCAGGGAGACGACGTCCAGATCGTCACCGTAACCACGACGGAGCCGAATCTCGGGAAGAACTCATGCTCCGGATACGCGTACTTCATGCACGGCAGCATGACCTACGTGCTCGACACCATCGGCCGCGACGTGGAATCCGTGACCGCGATCCTCCGCGCCGTGCTGGATTCGCTGGAATAATCCCACAGGCATAAAAAAGCAGGGAGCCGAAAATGGTTCCCTGTTTTCTATGTCCATGGGACGGTCCGTTTACGCCATTTTCCACACGCTGCCGGTGAGCAGGATCATGACGATGTCGAAGATCCAGGTGATCGGGATGAAGAGCAGGACGATGGAGACGATGAGGGCGACCATGTCCTTCTTGTACACGGCGGACACGATGCGGTAGATGTTCCAGACGATGTCCAGCGCGGGGATGGCGAGGATGATCTTCACGAGCAGGGGCATGCTGTCGAGGCTGTCGATAAAGGCTTTCATGGCATATCTCCTTTGATTGTGATGCGGTTTCGGTTTGTGCCTGTATTATACACCTTCCGGCTTCTCATTGCAAGGAGATGGGATTAGAAGATTATGAAAAGCGAATTAAAGCCCCGCCTCCCCGTTTTTCCCCTCAGATCGGAGAAAATCGGGGAAAATTTATAAAAGCTCTTGACAGGGGGCCGGATTTGTGGTATAAATATCTCCCACAACATCAGTCCCCCGCGAAAACGCGGCCGGGACGGAAAGAGACACACATGGCCTGATTCCGGTTTCACACGGCGAGGCTCTGAATAACGGACAAATTACGGGATTTCAGAGCGCGGCAGGTAAATTCACATACCGTTGAATGAGTTCGACGGGATACGTGTACCCTGACGCGCTGCGGGATCCTTTTTTTGTCCCCTTCAAAAGCTCCCGCCGGACGCCGTTCATTGACAACCGAATACCCTCGCCTCCCATCCCGCCGATAAGTGTGCATGACGCGCGCCTTAGGAAGCAAAGACTTCGTCTTTGCGGATCTTATGTCCCTGCGCGGGACGGGCGCCGGGAGGGACACCATCTCATGGCCGACTGAGTTCACGAAGTGAACTCGGGTGCCCACTCCCGGAGGTCCCCCTTGGCCATATGGCATAAGGCAACAACTCGTACCGAAATCGAAAATCAATTGTGCATCCCATGTCCTCGCCTGAAGAATGCTCTGCATTCTTCGGGAGTTGCTACGCAACTCCGGCGGACCGCGTTGCGTCAGCTGTAACATGCGATGAACTCCGTCGGGGACGAAGTTCATCGGTTTGCTCTGCCAAAAAGGCGACGCAAACAGAGATCGAAACGAGCATGACAAGGGACGCGATAGAGGACAGACGAAACAGAACGTTCAATTCCGCGGCTGTAACTGCCCCGGAAACTTTGTCATAATTTACGTTCTTGCCGACATTTTTGAACATCGCTAAAAAAGAGTGTGAAAAACGGAGCCTAAATAGGTGCGCTGTACGTTACCCCGTGCTGCACGAAGAAAAGGAAGCTGCACCCGTGATAGTATAAAGTTCTTGCCAGGCTTCTTTCAAGAAGCTGCGTATCCCCTAAAAAAGCTACCTGCACAGCGCTATATGCGCGGAAAGGAAATTGCCCATGAGAAAAAATGTCTCTTTTGAAGCCGTCCCCGGCCTGGCTGATGTTGTGACCTTCCGCCCGGACCGCCCCGATCTGTTCCCCGCCGACAAAAAGAAGAAGAATCCCCCGCCGGCCGCGGAAAACACCCCGGAAACCTACGCCTCCCTCTGCGCCGAAATCACCGAGGTACTCCGCCGGGCCGCCGCGCACGACACGGGGAAGGTCGCCGTGGAGATCTTCCGGGACGAACGCCTGCCCGCCTCCCTCCGGGGAAGGATCGTCCCCGCCACGGTCCGCATGGAGGTGGAGACCTTCCCCGGCCGCGTCGTACGGGAGCAGGGCCTGGTGGTCTATCTGTCCCCCGACGACATGCGCCGGGAGCGGGAACGCCGGGGTTATGCCGTCCGGTGCCAGGTGATGCCCGTCCGCCGCTTTCTTGACCTGGCCGGGGAGAACAGCCTCGGCGCAAGATTCATGGCCGGGGGCTGCCGCTTTGATCTGACCCGGACCCAGTTCAACTACATCCGGACCGGCGCGGCCTCCCTCTTCCGGGAAGACGCCGTCCGAAAACAGCGGGAGCGGGATGCCCTGGACGCCGCTTACAACGCGGAAAGAGAACGGGTCCTTGCCGACACTGAAGCGGGGATGGGCAACCGGTTCTTCACCCCGCTCCGGGAGGTGACCGCCGCCGTCAACGCAGACATCCCGGAGCAGAGACGGCAGGCCATCGCTGCGGATTACCTGCTCCGGAACGCCGGAACCGAGGGCCGCGTCCTGGTGGAGGCCCCGGACGAGGACGAGCTGCCCCGGCGTCTTGCGGGATCCCGTCTGCCCCGCGTCTCCCGGGTCCCCGACGGAAAGCGAGAGAGGAGCGTCATCACCGCCTACCTCTCCGACGAGATCCCCTTCCGGAAAATGATCGAGGAGAACACCCTGATCCGGTACTACCCCGCCTCGGGACAGGAGCTGGCGCTGACGGCCGTTGAGCGGCGCGTGGGCCTGCGGCTCGTCTCCGCCCTGAAGGAGCTCGTCATCCCCCGGGAAGTCCTCGAAGAGTCGCTCGGAGAGCAGCTCGGAAAGTTCCGTGAGGACTGATCTCCCGGACAGCTCCCGCGAAAGATTCCGGCATAATTTCCAAAAATCCCTTTCAATCCGGCGCGGAATATGGTATGATAGAATAAACCGCAGCCTAACGGGAGGCTATCATGCAACACAAAACACCCCCCTTTCTCTCCGCCCTGCTGGCCCTTCTGCTGGCGGCCTCGTCCCTGACGGCCTGCTCCGAGAAAGCCGCGTCCGATCCGCAATCCACGAACGAAGCCGTTTCCGGACAGAACGCGTCCGACACCCCGGGTAATGAAACCGCCGCCCCGGAGGAGGAGCCGGATTCCCTGGAAGCCCGCGCCCTGGTGGACGACGGCCTGGGTGAGCACGATTTCGGCGGGGATACGTTCCGTATGCTCTATCAGGAGCGCTACGCCGAATTCCAGTTCGCCGAGGAGCTGACGGGGGACACCCTCCCCGACGCCGTCTACAACCGGAACGTCCGGGTGGAGGACCGCTTCAACGTCAAGCTCGGCCACGAAACGGACGCCGAGGAGGCCATGGCCCAGCGCATCATGAACTCCACCATGGCCGGGGACGACGAATGCGACCTCTTCATGGGCCACTCCATCTACACCGGCAAATACGCAGTGAAGGGGATCTTCCGCAACTGGTACGACCTGGGTGTGGACTTCACGAAGCCCTGGTATCCCCAGTACGCCGTGGCCCACCTGACCCTCAACGACAAGATGTTCCTGACGGTCAGCGATATCTGCCTCTCCCTGGCCTCCAACTCCTACTGCTACTACTTCAACAAGGACCTGGCCGGAAGCGCCGGGTTTGAGGACATGTACGGCGTGGTGCGGGAGGGCCGCTGGACCGTCGACTACCTGCTGACCAATGTAGCAGGCTGGTATCAGGACGCCGACGGCGACGGGACCGCGGGCTCCGGGGACCTCTACGGCTTCGACGGGGAGAAATCCAACTCCACCGTAGCCTACCTCTATTCCTTCGAGATCAACGTGCTGGACGTGGACGACGACGGCACCGTGAACATGGTCTTCGGCAGCGACGAGCGCTCTGTGAACGCCGTGGAGAAGCTCAAGACCCTCCTGTACGGCAGCCCCGGCTCCTATTACGAGACCACGGGCGAGGTGGGGAACACGACCATGTTCGCCTCCGGAAACGCCATGTTCATCACCGGCGTGCTTCACCAGTCCGCCACCGACTTCCGGGACACCTGCGACTTCGACTACGGCATCATCCCCTATCCGAAGTACGAGGAGGACCAGGAGAATTACTACACCGTGGCGGGCGGCTCCATCAGCAGCTGTGCCGTGCCCGTCACCGTCACACGGGACGAGCTGGTGGGAACCCTCTTCGCCGCCCTGTCCGCCGAAAGCTGGAAGACGGTCCTGCCCCAGTACTACGACGTGGTGCTGAAATACAAGGGCGCCCGGGACGAGACCTCCATTGAAATGATCGACATCGTGCTGAACGGCCGCAACATCGACCTGGAGTTCATCTACGACGCCTTCAGCGGCTATATCTACAAAATGGCCGAGATCCTGAAAAGCAGCGCCGGCCTGGCCACCTACACCGCCAAGAACAACAAGGTCATCGCGAAGCACTACGAAAAGGTCATGGAGCTCTTCTACCCCACAGAGTGACCGGGGATGACCGCCCCGCGCCGCCCTTCAACGCCTCGCTTGACTTTACCCGGCGCATGTGGTACAATGCACAGTGCAATCCTCCGCTGCACGGAATCAGCCACGTCGGGACATTCCTGTCCCGACTGCGGAGAAGGATGAAGTTTATCCTAAGCTTCAAGCAAAGAGGAACGCAGTCTGCGGACTGCGGAGAGGAAACAAACGCTGCGCGTTTGGGAACGAATAATGGCCCTGCGCGGGCCGGGCGGAGATACCATGCTCAGGGCGGGAGGCACGGGGGGACACCATCTCAGGCCGAAGGTTTCCCCCCGTGCGGGGGTTTCCTTGGCCGGGGAGCATAATCCTGGCTGCTCACATCCACATCGAAAATCGATTGTGAATCCAAAATCCTCGCGCGGACCCGTTGCGTCAGCTGAAACATGCGTGAAATCCCATCTGAAGATGGATTTCACGGTTTGCTCGGGGACCTCGCAAACAGCGATCGAAACGCGCATTGGATTATGGGGGCTGGACTTCAAGTTGTGCTTTCCTATTCATAGACAGACATGAATCTGCGAGGCTGGACTTGATGTTCCGTCTTCTCTCCATCGCGACCGTGTAATGGAAGCGCGTTTTGATATCTGGATTATTCAGCTTCCGGATCGGGCCCGCGCCATCGGTGGCGTCATGTTTCGCCGCGAAGCGTGGGTTGCGCGGTCGGGGTTGGTTTCAGGAGCGTGCTGTCAGCTTATGCCATTCGGCCAAGGGGGACCCGCACAGGGGGCACCGATTTGCTTGCAAATCAGTCGGCCATGAGATGGTGTCCCCTGTGCCGCCCGCCCCGCGCAGGGGCATATATTCCGGAAACGCGTAGCGTTTCCTACCTTACTTCCGGAGGAATTATGAAAGACAAAGCTCTTTGCGGCATCATGCCCGCACTCATGACCGCCTTCAACGAAAACGGCGTGGATACCGCCAGGGTCGCCGCCCTGACGAAGTATCTCGCCGACGCCGGCGTTCACGGCCTCTACGTGGGCGGCTCCAGCGGCGAAATGATCCTCATGACGGAGGACGAACGGAAAACGCTCCTCGAAACCGTCATGGATTCCGTGGGGGACCGGCTCACCGTCATCGCCCACGTGGGCACCACCTCCACCGCCGGCAGCCTGGAACTGGCCCGTCACGCGGAAAAGTGCGGCGCGAAGGCTGTGTCCTCCGTGACGCCACTGTACTATAAGTACGGCTTCCGAGAGGTGAAGCACTACTACGAGCGGCTGGCTGCGGAGACCTCCCTGCCCGTCATCATCTACAACATCCCCGTCCTGACCGGCACCACCCTCTCCACCGACCAGCTCGCCGAGATCCTCTCCATCCCGAACGTGGGCGGCATGAAGTTCACCTCCTCGGACTTCTTCCAGCTGGAGCGGATCCGTTCCGCCTTCCCGGACAAGGTCTTCTACAACGGCTCCGACGAAATGCTCCTCTCCGGTCTGGCGGCGGGCGCGGACGGCGGCATCGGCTCCACCTACAACGTCCAGCCGAGGACCATCCTCGCCGTGTACAACGCCTATATGGCAAACGACGCCCACGGCGCGCTGGCTTATCAGGCCAAGGCCAACCAGGTCATCGCCGAGGTGCTGAAATACGGCGTCCTGCCCTCCTGCAAGCTGCTCCTGAAGCTGAACGGCCTCGACTACGGCGAGTGCCGGGAACCCTTCATGCCCCTGTCTCCCGAAGCGGAAAAGGCTCTGGCGGCGCTGAAGGTCGAATAAATACAAATCCTGATCCGGATAGCGCATCCCGTGCTTTCGGACCGGGTTCGGTATAAACAAGGAGATCCTCTTTCATCATGTACATCGATTCCACCGGCGCGCGCTGGTTCAAAGGCAACCTCCACACGCACACAACCAATTCCGACGGGCGCATCTCCCCCGAGGACTGCGTCGCCCTGTTCCGCAAAAACGGCTACGACTTTCTGAGCCTCACCGACCACTGGAAGCTCTCCGAAACCCGGATCCATGAAAACGGCATGCTCCTTTTGTCCGGTACGGAGTACGACTTCGGCCGCACCGTCCAGGAGGGTATCTACCACATCGTGGGCATCGGCTACCGGGGCGACCCCGGCGTCACCCGTCAGGACACGCCCCAGAACTGCATCGACAAGATCCACGCGGCGGGAGGGCTGGCGGATCTGGCGCACCCGGCCTGGTCCATGAACAGCCTGGATCAGCTGCTGCCCCTCCGGGACGTGGACTACACGGAGATCTTCAACTCCACTTCCGACCTGCCCCGGAACTGCCGCCCCTATTCCGGCGAGACCGTGGACCTCTTGGCGGCCCGGGGGATCTTCTGGAAGACCGCCGCTGTGGACGACTGCCACTGGTACGAGGGCGACGAGTGCCGCAGCTTCATCTGGGTGAGGGCGGAGGACTGCACGGAGGAAGCCATCCTCTCCACCATGCGCCGCGGGGATTTTTATTCCTCCCAGGGTCCCCGGATGAGCGTGACCTTCGACGCGGACGCCGGGATCGTCTCCGTGGACTGCCCGCCGGAGGATGACGTGAAGACCGCAGTCTATTTTACGGACACCGCCTGGACCGGCCACCGCTCCGACAACGCCGCCGGGGACGCACCCCTGACCCACGGGGAATTTGCCCTCACCGGCCGGGAAACCTTCGTCCGGGTGGAAGTCGTCGACCGCGCCGGCCGGTATGCCTGGGGACAGACGGTGAAGGTGAAGGAAGGCTGACCCGGGTATCTCCGCGCATCCATGCCGGCGCCAAAACAGCTGCGTTTGATACTAATCTCAATCTAAAGGGGAAACGCGGCTTCTTGAAAGAAGCCCGGAGCAGCAAGCTGCTCGGCAAGAACTTTAATAATTCCACTGGTGCAGCTTTCTTCTCAAAGTGCAGCACGGGGTAACGTACAACGCATTTCGGGTTCTGTTTTTTTCATAGGCCTTAATCGAATTTCCTTTTTAGACTGAGAATAGTATGAATAGAAACCAGATAAAAACAGCCGGACCGGTATGTTTTCCGCATATCGGTCCGGCGTTCTTGTGCCGTGATTATTTGGCGTTCTTCTCCATCTCCCGGATCTTGTCCCGCAGGAAGGCGGCCTCCTCGAAGCGCAGCTCCTTGGCGCACTGGAGCATCTCCGCTTTGAGCCGCTCGAGCTCCTGGGTCGGGGACGCCTTCCCGGCACGGACGGACGCCTCCTCGCCGGGCAGGGTCGTGCCGTTCTTCGGCTTCTCCCGCCGGCCCTTCTTGTTCCGGTTCTCCTCGGAGGCCCCGATCTGGATCAGGTCTCCCACCTTCTTCTCGATGGTCTTCGGCACGATGCCGTGAGCCTGGTTATAAGCGATCTGAATGGCCCGGCGGCGCTCCGTCTCGTCGATGGCCTGCCGCATGGAGTCCGTGATCTTGTCCGCGTAGAGAATCACCTTGCCGTCCGCGTTTCTGGCCGCCCGCCCGATCATCTGGATCAGGGATCTGGCCGAGCGGAAGAGCCCCTCCTTGTCCGCGTCCAGAATGCCCACCAGCGTCACCTCCGGCAGGTCGATGCCCTCTCTCAGCAGATTGATGCCCACCAGCACGTCGAAGAGGCCCAGTCTCAGGTTCCGGATCAGCTCCATCCGCTCCATGGTCTCGATGTTGTGGTGGATGTACTTCACCCGGATCCCCTGCTCGTCAAGGTATTCCGCCAGATCCTCCGCCATTTTCCGCGTCAGCGTGGTCACCAGCACCCGCTCGCCCCGGGACGTCCGCTGCCGGATCTCCCCGATCAGGTCGTCCACCTGGGTCTCCACGGGCCGCACCTCCACCTCGGGATCCACGAGCCCCGTGGGACGGATGATCTGCTCCACCACCTGCTCCGCCTTTTCTTCTTCAAATTCGGCGGGGGTGGCAGAGACGGTCACCACCTGATTCAGCTTTCTCTCGAATTCCTCGAAGAACAGGGGCCGGTTGTCGAACGCGGAGGGCAGGCGGAAGCCGTACTCCACCAGATTGGTCTTTCTGGCCCGGTCGCCGCCGCTCATGCCCCGCACCTGGGGGATCGTGACGTGGCTCTCGTCGATGAACATGATGTAGTCGTCGGGGAAGTAGTCCAGCAGGCAGAAGGGCGTGGACCCCGGCTCCCGTCCCGCGAACACCCGGGAGTAGTTCTCGATGCCGGAGCAGAAGCCCACCTCCCGGAGCATTTCCAGATCGTACCGGGTCCGCTCCTCGATGCGCTGGGCCTCCAGCATCCGGTCCTGGGAGCGGAACCACTCCACCCGCTCCTCCATTTCCTCCTCGATCTCCCGGAAGGCCCTCTCCCGCATGGCCGGATCCACCATGTAGTGGGTGGCAGGGTAGATGGCCGCGTAGTTCAGCACCTCGAAGGTCTCACCGGTCAGCGGCGACACCTCGGACACCCGGTCGATCTCGTCCCCGAAGAACTCCACCCGCACGGCCCTGTCCGTATACCCGGCGGGATAGATCTCCAGCGTGTCCCCCCGCACCCGGAACTTGTCCCGGACGAAGTTCACGTCGTTGCGCTCGTAGGCGATGGACACCAGCTTCGCCATGAGGGCCGCCATGGAGATCTCCATCCCCGGCCGGACCCCCACGATCTGCCCCGCGTACTCCTCCGGGGGACCCAGGGAGTAGATGCAGGACACCGACGACACGATGATCACGTCCCGCCGCTCAAACAAAGCCGACGTGGCGGAGTGGCGCAGCTTGTCGATCTCGTCGTTGATGAGGGCGTCCTTCTCGATGTACATGTCCTTCCCGGGGATGTAAGCCTCGGGCTGGTAGTAGTCGTAGTAGGACACGAAATACTCCACGGCGTTCTCCGGAAAGAACTCCCGGAACTCCGTGCAGAGCTGGGCCGCCAGGGTCTTGTTGTGGGAGAGCACCAATGTGGGCCGGTTGAGGTTGGCGATGACGTTGGCCATGGTGAAGGTCTTGCCGGACCCGGTGACGCCCATGAGGGTCTGCCACCGCATGCCCGCCTCCAGACCGGCCGTCAGCTTCTCGATGGCCTCGGGCTGATCCCCCGTTGGCTTATAGGGAGCCACGAGCTTGAAACGGTTGTCTTTCATAAAAACACCTTTCGGAAAGGAGTTAACGAGTAAGGAAACAAAGGCGGAGCCTTTACTCCATCACCGCCCGGAGGTTGACCTCGGCCAGCTTGCGGAGGAAGAAGTTCAGGTTGTCCCGGGATTCCTTGTCCAGGGCGGTGTAGGACTTCGCCAGGGTCCCCAGCTTCTGGAGCCGATCCGTGGAGAGGTCGCTGACGGTCTTGGCTCCCGTGGATTCCAGCAGGCCGAACACCGTGTCCGTGAACCGCCGCCGCTCCTCCGGGGAGATCCCCTCCAGCCATTCCGCCAGGGTCTCGTTGTGCCGCTTCCCGTCCGCGGACAGCCCGCCCAGATGGACGAAGGACGGTCCCCTAATCGTCCAGGAGAAGGGGTCGTGCTGCATGATTCCGTTCTGCTCTGTGCTCTCGATCACCTGATAGGACTCGTTGTGGCCGAGGAGCATCCCCACCACGGAGGACTGGGGCACAAAGGTGACCACCTTCCCCTCGGCCTCCCGGAATTCCGGACTCTCGATGATCTCCGAGAGGAACCCCGGGCCGTCGTTGCTGTAAGCCGTCACGATCCGCCGCCGGACATGCTCCGGACAGAAGGCCGCCGCGTAGACCGCCAGATTGCCGCCCTTGGAGTGGCCGCCCGTCCGGATGGGCCCGCTGTATACCGCCGCCATCTCCCCCACGTAATCCGCCGCCAGCTGCTGGGCGTGCACCGGTTTTGTAAAACTCAGATGGAAGTCCTCACGCCAGCCCACCAGCGTGTCGTCCGTGCCCCGGAAGGCGATGAACAGGGAGTCGTCCGGCAGGATGAAGGTCACCGCCGCGAACTGGGTCACCGCGTCCTCCTCAATCACGTTGCGGAAGCCCGCCGCGTACACGTCCCGGAACCGCACCGACGCCGCCGCCCGCTCGAACAGGGTGTTCACGTGCCGGGGGATCACCTCGCCGAAGTTCTCCCCGTCGGGATATTTCTCCCGCACCGCCTCCCAGACATCCGGCAGCTTCACCGGGGTCCCCAGGGGATCGGCGGACACCGCCGGGGAGAAGTCCACGAAGGACAGCACGGCGAAAATCAGGTTGTCCGCCTCGCAGAAGGGAGCGGCGGAAAAGGGCAGATCCCCCCGCCATTCCAGATAATCCAGCATATTCACCGCGTCCGCCATAAAGCCCTCCCATCCCTGCCGGGGAATTGACAAATCCGCCCCGGACGGGTATAATAGTCGTATGAGTTTATTATACGCCCCGGATGTGAAGTTTTCCATCCTTTCCGGTATCTTTTCCGGAAATAGCGGCGTCATTCCCGAAAAAGGCAGGATTTCCCCATGATCAAGGAAGCCGATCTGGCGAAGGAGATGAAAAACGGCGTCCCGGGCGGGCTCTATTTCTTCTACGGCGACGAGGATTATACGAAAAACCGCCGCGCCGCCGACATGAAGCGCGCCGCAGTGGGAGAGGATCCGTCGCTTGCCGCCTTCAACTGCTTTGAGTTCGTCTTTGGGGACGGTGAGTTTGACGCTGCCGCCGTGGAGGACGCCCTGCTGGCTCCCCCCATGATGAGCCCGAAGAAATTCATCTCCATGACCTTCTCCTCCGTGGATTCCCTGAAAACCCGGGGAAAGGCCGGTGACGGCGAGGACGGGGAAGAGGACGACTCCACGGAGGCAGCAGCCCCAAAGAAGGGCGGGAAGACCCAGAACCGCCTGATGGAGTATCTGAAATCCGTCGGGGATCCCGGGGAGGACACCGTGATGGTGGTCAAGGCCGTCGGGGGAGGCTTCGATCCGGGCACGGCCAAGGCCCCCTCTCCCTTCCTCAGGGACGCGGATAAAATTATGACCTGCGTGGAGTTCCCCTACCAGTCCGACAACCGGCTGATCCACTGGATGGAGCGCCATTTCGCGGACTACGGCCTCACCGCCGCCCCGGAGGTCTACAAGTGGATCCTGAACGCCGCCGGGAAGAGCATGTACCGTCTCTCCGGCGAGCTGGCGAAAACCGCCGCCTATGCCGCGTACCGGGCGGAGAGGGACGGATCTCCCCGCGTCGTCACCTTGGAGGACGCCCGGCTCTGCGTGGCCGCCAACGACGAGGACGACGCCTTCGGGCTGGCCAACTGCATCATGGACGGCGATCTGGCGGGGGCCCTGAACCTGCTCCGGATCAAGATGGCCCTCAGGGAAGAGCCCCTTCTGATCCTCGGGCAGATCTCCCGGGCCATATCCGACCTCTACGCCGCCGCCGCCTTCTCCTCCGACGGACGGGACGCCTCCGACTACGCCGCCGCCATGAAGATGCACAGCTACCGCGCCGGGCTTTACTACCGCGCCGTGGGAAAGAATCCCCCCTCCCGGTACGCCGAGGCTCTGAACCTCTGCCTGGAGGCCGACCGGCGGCTGAAATCGGGGCTGTCCGGCTCATCCAACAGCTACGCCCCCATCGAGCGGCTGATCTGCTCCCTGACCTCGCTGGGGAACGCCGCCCCCGGGAACGTCTCTTCCGGGAACAATTATTCCGGGAATGCCTATTCCGGCCGCCGCGGAGGGAGGTGAGCCCGTGGCCGATAAAATCCGCCTGAATATCCCCGTCATCGTGGAAGGGAAGTACGACAAGGCCCGCCTCGCCGGAGTGGTGGACGCCGTCATCATCCCCACGGGCGGCTTCTCCGTCTTCAACGACCGGGAAAAGCGCGCCCTGATCCGGCGTCTGGGCCAGCGCGGCCTGATCCTGCTCTCCGACAGCGACGGCGGCGGGCGGCTGATCCGCTCCCATCTCCGGGGTATGCTGGAGGGTGTCCCGGTCTGGGATCTCTACACCCCCGCCATCCCCGGCAAGGAGCCCCGGAAGTCCGCCCCCTCGAAGGCCGGGATCTTAGGCGTGGAGGGCGTGCCGGACGACATCCTGCGGGACATCTTCGCCCGTTTCGCCGCGTCCCATCCCGAATGCACCCCGGGCGGGGATCCGGACGGAGCTCCGAATGGGGATCCCGCGCAAAAAAGCGCCCGTGTCCCCGTGACAAAGGCCCTGCTCTATGATCTCGGCCTGAACGGAGGCCCCGGATCCGCCGAAAAGCGCGCCGCCCTCGCCGAAAAGCTGGGCCTGCCCCGGGACATGACCGTCAACGCCTTCTGCGCCGCCGCCGACCTCCTCTCCGACGGCGAGACCCTGACCGCGCTGGTCCGGGAAACAGAGAAGGGAGACGCGGCTTCTTGAAAGAAACCCAGAGCAGCAAGAACTATAAAAAAACTGGTGCAGTTTCCATTTCAAGGTGCAGCACGGGGTAACGTGCAGCGTCTCCTTTATGGTTTCGTTTTTTCACACTTCTTTATCAGATTTCCCTTTGGGGCTGTGAATAGTAAAAACAGATTTCCAAAATCGAAAACCGGCTGAAAAGCAGACGAATGAACTGCTCTCAGCCGGTTATTTTCTCTTCTTTAGGCTGAGACTATGGTATGTACACACATAATCAAGACAAATCCTTGCCCAGCAACGATCTCCGCTGTCAGCTCAAGACGCGGGAACAAAAGATATTACTCCGATTTCTCTATCGCGGTGTATATCATGCGCGTTTCGATCGCTGTTTGCGTCGCCCCCTTGGGCAGAGCAAACCGATGAACTTCGTCCCCGACGGAGTTCATCGCATGTTTCAACTGACGCATCGTGGTCCGCGCGAGGACCTGGGATGAGCATTCAATTTTTGATCCGCACGAGGGGCACCTTCGGCCTGAGATGGTGTCCCTCGTGCCGCCCGTCCCGCGTAGGGACATTATTCCTGAAACGCGCAGCGTTTCTTTCCTCATAGTGTGAACACACTATAGTGTCACCTCATTTCCCCACGCAGAACCGTTTAAAAATCTCGTCAACGATCCCCTCTTCCACGGTCCTGCCGTCGGTTTCGTCCAGGGCGGCCATGGCTTCCTCCGCCAGGGTGCAGACGCAGTCGATGGGATCCCCGGCTTCCAGGGCGTCCGCGGCTCCCTCAAGGGCGGACCGGGCATGCTCCAGCGCCGCTCTCTGCCGCACGTCCCAGATCACCGCGTCCCGCCGCAGATCAAACTCCCCTGCCCGGAAGGCCGCGCCCACCGCCTCCGCCAGAGCCGATCCGTCCCCGGAGGCCGCGCTCATGACGATCCGCCCGCCCGAGCCGCAGATCCCGTCCATTTCAGACAGCTCCGCCTCCCCAAGCACGCATCCCCGGTCCGCCTTGTTGATCACCGCGATCTTCACCGCGTCCCCACCGACGCCGGACAGCAGGGCCAGAAGCTCCCGGTCCTCCCGCGTCAGGGGCATACTGCCGTCGAAAACCGCCAGGATCAGCTCCGCCGAACCGATCTCCCGCCGGGCCCGCTCCACGCCGATCTCCTCCACAGAGCCGTCCGTATCGCCCCGCAGACCCGCCGTGTCCGCCAGCCGCAGGGTCACCCCGCCGAAGGACACCGTCTCCCGGAGGATGTCCCGGGTGGTCCCCGCGATGTCCGTCACAATGGCGCTGTCCTCCCCCGTCATGAGGTTGAAGAGGGAGCTCTTGCCGACATTGGGCCTGCCGCAGATCACGGTCTTCACCCCGTCCGCCACGGCCCGGCCCGTCCGGTACGTGGACAAGAGCGCGTTCACTTCGCCGAGGGAGCGCCGGAGGGTATTGCCGATCTCCCGCTCTCCCTCGTCACCCACGTCCTCCTCCGGGTAGTCGATGGCGGCGTAGAGGGCGGTCATGGTGGAGAGCATTCCGGCGGATATGGCCTCGATCCTTCGGCTGACGTTGCCGCGCAGGCCGCCCGCCGACAGGGCCAGCCGCTCCGCCGTATCCGCGTCGATGAGCCGTCCCACCGCTTCCGCCTCCGTCAGGGACAGTTTCCCGTTGAGAAAGGCGCGGCGGGTGAATTCACCGGGGCCGGCGGCGTCCGCTCCGTGGGCGATGGCCGAGAGATAGACCGCCTCCGTAGCCGCCGGACCGCCGTGACAGGAGATCTCCGCGACATCCTCCCCCGTAAAGGAGGCCGGCGCGCGGAAAAGGACCGCGATCCCCGTGTCCACCGGCTCGTCTCCGGCATCGAGGATGGTCCCGAAAACGGCCCGCCGCGGTTCGCATTCCCCCAGCTTCTTCCCGGAAGCCGGACGAAACATGCGCTCCGCCGTCTCTGCCGCCCGATCCCCGGAAATGCGGATCACCGCGATGCCGCCCTTCCCCCGGGGAGTGGAAACAGCGGCGATGGTGCGAAAATTCATGTTCAGAGCAAATCCTTTATAAGGAGGTTACGCGGCTTCTTGAAAGAAGCCCGGAGCAGCAGGCTGCTCGGCAAGAACTTAAAAAAATCCACTGATGCAGCTTTCTGATCAACGTGCAGCACGGGGTAACGTACAGCGCTTCGTTTCCAGGTCCTGTTTTTTTACAGGCCATACTTTTAGTCAGCGAAGAGGATAAATCTTCTGGCTATCCCACCTGAAAAAAATCCGGGACTGCGCCATCGCTCCGGACAGCGGAGAAATGGGGCAGCCCCTTCTTTTTTGTGTGATTATTCTGCTTCGGTGGTTTCCGGTTCAGCCGGAGACGGGTCTACCGGAGACGGGTCACCGATGGATTCGATGACGTCCGTCAGGGCCTGAGCCTTTTCCTCGAAGCTATCCGCCGCAGTTTCAGCCGCTTCCTCCACGGGGGATTCCTCCGGGATGTCAACCGGGATTTCGGCGGGAATCTCTTCGGGCTCCGCAGAGGGTTCTTCCGCCGGGATTTCTTCCGGTTCGGGCACCTCGACAGGCTCTTCAACGGGTTCCTCGGCAGATTCCTCAGCGGGTTCTTCCGCGATGGCGGGCTCCTCAACCGGCTCTTCAGAGGGCTCTTCCGCAGGTTCCTCAACAGGTTCCTCAGCGGGAAGCTCCTCGGAGACAGCCTCTTCGACCTCTTCCGCGGCGTCGGAAACAGTCTCTTCCTGCTCCGTCAGCTCGTCCATGACCTCGTCGATCTCCTCCACGGCTTCGCGGAAGGTCTCTCTCAGGCCGGACATGACGTGCAGAACGTCCTCTTCGCCGGAAGCCTCTTCAGTCTCGGGCGTTCCCGCGTCCGGGAGCCAGTCGGTCAGCTGCTCGATGGGCATCTTGGCGGGCTTTTTGGGACGGCGGTCGCGCTGGGCGGGCTTTTCAGCGGTCTCCTCGTCGGCGGCGCGCTGCTTCCGTCTGCCCTCGGATTTCTCCTGGGCGGGCTTTTCGGCGGCATCTTCGCCTCTGCGCTTTCTGCGGCTCTGGCCCTGGGTCTGGGCGGCCGCGTCGGTGTCCTTGTCGGGAACGCGTCCGGGACCCTCATAGGTGATGATGATCTTCCGGTCGCGGTCGGCGCCGACGGAGTGGGTGGATACGTTCTCAAAGCTCTGCAGCTCGGAGTGGATGATCCGGCGCTCGTAGGCGTTCATGGGCTCAAGGAACACGTTGCGCTTGTAGCGGACGGCTCTGGCGGCCATGCGTCTTGCCAGGGAGCGGAGGGTTTCCTCCCTCTTTTCCCGGTAGTTCTCGATGTCCACCACGATCTTCACGTAGTCGCCGTCCCGGGACTTGGTCTTCCGCAGGGCGGAGAGGTTCACCAGATACTGGATGGAGTCCAGCGTCTCGCCGTGATGACCGATCAGGATGCCGGTCTCGGAGCCGATGATGTCGATCTTCGGATAGACGTCCGCCGTCTCCGTCACGACGAATTCCTCACCCTCGGGGCACTCGGCAGCCACCGCGCGGGCGTCCAGCTGCATGTTCCTGAGGAGAGTATTGGCGAATTCCAGAGCGTAATCCATCTCCTCGCGGGTGATGGCCTCGCGCCTGCGGTCCTCCGCCGGAGGAGGCATCTGGGCGGTCGGTTCGGCGGATTCCTCCCCGTTATACTCCCGGGCCGCTCTGCCGGAGCCCATCTCGATGATGTCGGCCTCGGCGGTGAGACGATCCAGCTTTTCGTAGTCCTCGTCGGTCTCCGCGATGTCATACCGGGAGGCCATGTCCTCGTTGACGGCCTTCTGAATGTTCGAGGGGCGTCTGCCTCTGCGGCTCCGGGACGGTGCGGCCTCGGAGGAGGAGGAAGAGATCTCTGCGGCCTCGGCGGCAGTCGCGATCACCGTCGGAGCGGCAACCGTCGGGACGGCCGGCTTCTGAGCTTCCTTCTGCTGGCGGTTCTTCCGGCGCACGTCGTTGTTCATGCGGCCGCTTCCCGCGGGAGTCTCCTGAGAGGCCACGCCAAACCCGTTCTCCGCGGGCTCGCTGACGAAGTCCGTCAATCCGACGGGAGCGGAGACCGTCACGCCGGTGGCTTCCACAGCGGCTTCCTCGGCGCTCTTTGCGCTCTTCCGCTGGCGGTTTCTGCGCTGGGGCTTGGCCTGGTTGCCAAGAGCGGAGCGGTATCCGGTGGATTCGCCGAACGCGGGCGTCTTTTCAGCCTCGGCGGGCACCTCCGCGACGGGAGCGCTTTCCTGAACGGGGGCCTTCTCCTGCGCGGGCTTTTCCTGCACGGGAGCCTTTTCCTGTGCGGGCGCGGGCTTCTTCTCGGCCTCGGCCTGCTTCTTCTGCTGTTCCTTCACGGGCTGGGACTGCTTCTGCCCGTTCTGGTTCTGCTGATTCTGATTCCGGTTCTGCTTCTGGGACTGCTGTCCGTTCTGCTGCTTCTGAGGCTGCTGGCCCTGCTTCTGCTGACCGCCGGTCTGGCTGCCGTTCTGCTGGCTGCCGTTCTGAGGAGCGGTCTGCCGGCCCTCGTTCTGCTGCGCGCCGGACTGATTCTGCTTTCTGGACTGCTGGCCGTTCTGGCTCTGGCCCTTCTGGGTCTGCTTCTGATTCTGCGGCTTCTGGTTCTGATTCTGGGGCTTCTTCTGTCCTTCAGCCTCGGCCGGAGCCTGGGCGGGGGTCTGGGGCTTCTTCGCCTCGTGTCCGTCGCGGCCTTCCCTGTCCGTCAGATTCTTCAGGCTCTTGATGTCCGCCACCAGGGAACCCAGCTCCGACTGCACGGTCATGACCTTCGATACGGTCACCTTGATTTTCGCGGGCTTGGCGCCGAGGCCGAGGAATCCCTTTTTCGGCATCTCGACGATTTCGTAGGAGACCTCGTGGCGGGAGTCCTCGTATTCGCGCTTGGCGACCGAGACGGCTTCCTCCACAGTCTTCGCTGTGATCAGATATGTTTCAGCCATATGCCTTTCCTTTAAGATTTGTTTTTATTTCTTATTCTTGTTGTAATCGTCCTTCAGGGGAGCGGGGGCGTCACTCCCGGCCTTTTCCCGGGGTTCGGCGTCCTCGTCCGCGTCGTTTCCCGTCACCTGCTCGGGATGGCGGGCCAGGTATTCCTCGTCGTCGATGTGGTGCAGGCTCCGCACGGGCTTGCGGTCCGGATCCCGTTCCTTCTCCTCGCGCTTTCTCTGCTTGTTCGAGAGATTCGCCTGACGCTCCGCCTCCTTGTAGTCCTCCTCCGTGAACTGCGGCAGGGGATACAGCTTGGCGATGACGATGCGCTCCACCGTCTGCAGAATATTGCGGAAGATCCAGTAGATGCCGATGGCGGCCGCGAACCGGAACTCGATATAGACGGAGAACAGCGGCATGGTCCACTCCATGATCTTCATGGACGCGCTGTTCTGCTGCTCCGCCATGGTGGGATCCTGGTAGGTGTACCGCTTCATGATCTTCTGGGACACGATCATCACCACAAAGGTGAGAATCGGGATCAGCATCAGCCAGTCGAAGGGGTTGAAGGTGATGGTCGGCGTCAGGGAAAGATCAAAGGGACCCACCTTCGTTTCCGGGATCACCGCTCCGGCAAGGGAGGGAAACTGGGACGTGAGGGAGGAAACCTGGTCGCGGATCTGCCCGATGAGCGCGATCTCGTCCACCGCGTTGGCGGACTTGACACTCTCCTGCCCGAATCTCTGGGCCAGTCCCAGCAGATCCACGGACGTCAGCCCGGAGATAAAGGTCAGGGGCTTCCGGATGACGTTGTACAGCAGAATGATGATGGGGAACTGGATGAGCAGGGTGCCGCAGCCGGAGGCCGGGTTAAAGTGCTCCTCCTGGTACATGTCCATGATCTCGTTCTGCATCTTCTGCTGCGTGGCCTGGTCGTTCCGCCCGGCGTATTTCTTCCGGATGGCGGCGGTGCGGGGGGCCAGGGACGCCTGCTTGATCTGGTTCTTCTGCTGCTTGATCGCCATGGGGATCAGAATGACCTCGCAGATCAGCGTGAACAGGAAGATGGCGATCATGTAGTTGCCCGTCAGCGCGTACAGACCCCGCATCAATAAACCGAAGGGCTTCGAAATGATGTCGTAAAGCTGTGACATTTAATCCTCCGTTGGGGATTGTGGTCGTTGGGGGACATCCCCGGCTTCCGGCTTGTTTTCCTTCCGGGCTTCCGGCTCCCCGCCGTCCTCTCTCCGAAGAATCCTCCCGAAAAAGGAAGAAAGCCTCCGTGCCGTCTCCTTCCGCGAGGGAACGGGATCGTGTCCCCCACGGGAGAAGGGATTGCAGCGGATAACGCGGCAGAGCGCCATTGCAGTCCCGATGAGAATGCCCCATTCCCCCACCGCGTCGATAAAATACCGGGAGCAGGTGGGCGTGAAGCGGCAGGAACCGTGTCCCTTCAGCGGGGACAGATATTTCCGGTAAAACCGCACGGGCAGGCACCAGAGAGAAATCATTCCCCGGTGTACCGCCGCGAGGGCATGTCCGGCTTTTTTTGAAACCGTTCCGAGAGCGGCTTTTACGGATGCGAAGGACATCACGACCCGGCGTCCCCGTCTCCCGCCCCCTCCCCGGCCGGAATATTATCCTCCGGGAGCATGGACAGCGCGGCGAGACAGCGCGTCAGATCGGAAAGCACGTCCTGCATTTTGCATACGGTGCACGCGGGCTTCGGTACGATGACGATGAGATAGCCCTTTTTCAGGCCGGCGGTGCGTTCTATCTGCCGGAGGGCCTCCCGGATCACCCGTTTCGCCCGGTTTCTCTGCACCGCGCCTCCGACTTTTTTTGAGGCTGAGATGCCGATCCGGTTGATGGTTTCCTTCATAGGGTTCTGTTTCCGCAGCAGCCGGGCAGCCTTGTCCTTCAGAACATACACCGTCACGGTGTCCGAGGACTTGCGGCCGCCCTTGCGGTATGTCATGCGGAACAGATGGTTTTCCTTGAGGGACTGATGCTTCATACTGATTTCCTTCTATACAGTTATCCGGGTGGGTTTTGAAAACGCCGTGCAGCGGGGCGCTCGTCTATGGAATGTACGCACCGTTTCAAAAAGCTGCATAACCTTCAGAAGGGTCACAGTATAAAAGTATAACCTCCGGGATCCCTGAAGAACGGAACGCGGAGGCTATTCATTCTCTCTCATTAGTGGGTGAGTCTGGCACGACCCTTCGCGCGTCTCCTCTTCAGGACTTTTCTGCCGTCAGCGGTCGCCATTCTCTTTCTGAAGCCGTGTTCCTTGCTTCTCTGTCTCTTCTTGGGCTGATATGTTCTGAGCATGATCTCAAACCTCCTCTTCTCTGAAATGATTCACACCGGCACATTCACTCGCGCAGATAGACAAGAATAATTATATACCTTTGCGGGTACGCTTGTCAAGAGGTTTTTTCAAAAATCCTCGTATTCCTCATCCGTTTTTTTCCGGAAAACAACGAATTTACCCACCAGGAAGTTCAGTACCGCGATGGATACGGCCAGAACCACCTTCATGATCCCCTTGGGAATGCGGCAGAGCTCCACGCCGGCCCACATGAGCCCTGTCTCCAGCCCCAGCGAGAACAGCCGGGACGCCGCGAAGACGAGCCCCTCCTTCAGAATGACCCAGCCCTTTGACCCGCTCCGGAAAACGAAGGCCCGGTTCGCTAAGAAGGAGAAGACCACCGAAATCACCCAGGCAATGCCGTTTGCCGCCAGATACTGGATCCGGTCCTTCAGCGGGAAGAACACCAGCCAGTTCACAAAGGTGGTGGTGCCGCCCCAGAAAATGTAGGACACGATGTGCCAGTGCCGGTTGGCCAGCTCCACCAGCTTTGCGAAAAACCTGTTCTCCGTCCGCCAGCCCAGGAATCCCCGGAACAAGCCGCTCACCAGCACCGGACAGGCCCCGAGGAATCCCCCCAGCCCGTTTGCGATGAGATCGTCCGTCTCAAACCGCCCCAGATGAAAGACCAGCTGGAAGATCTCCGTCAGCGCGGACAGGACCAGGCAGACCCCCACTGTCACCGCCGTGCGCCGAAGCGCCGAAACGAAGGGCCGCTCCGGGTCCCGGTCACGCAGCGCGCCGCTGAGGAAGACCCCGCCGGGGATGAAGAGCAGGATGTTCATCAGGAAGGCCCGCAGCACCTCCGGATTCCTTTTCTCGAGGAATTTCCGCACCGCAGCAAAGGCATCGAGAACCGCGTCCGTCGTCTTTCCCGTCCGGAACAGCAGGGTGAAGCACGCCGCAATGCCGATCCAGATGAAAAACAGCATAAGGCAGATCCGCTCCTCCCGCCGGGCAGCCTCCTCCTCCCGCCGCCGCAGGAAGAGATCCGCCCCCCGGAGCAGCAGAACAACAGCCGGAAGCAGAAGGGCTACCGACCAGGGGAGATAGTAGATCAGCCGAAAGAGCGATCTGTATGCGGTTTCCATATGTGTCATGTCCGTACCGGCCGCCAAAAATAAAATGGGAGATTTTTTCTTATTATACACGATTTCTCCCGTTTCGGCAACCCGGTATCCCTGCTGAATAATGTGAATAATCTGTCAATTGTTCTTGAATTGTTTGCCGGACGCTTGCATAAAGCCGGACCGCTATGGTACAATAAGATCGCAGACGTCCCCGCCGTCCCGGAAAGCGGGCGGAAGGGTAAATAATCAGATCACAAAAAAGGAGATAGATCATGGCAGAAATCACCCTCACCGCGCAGAATTTTGAAGAAGAGGTCCTGAAATCCGACATCCCCGTGGTGGTGGACTTCTGGGCGACCTGGTGCGGTCCCTGCAGAATGCTGGCTCCCGTCATCGCGAAGGTAGCCGAAAAGTACGAAGGCAAGATCAAAGTGGGCAAGGTCAACGTGGACGACGAGGTCGAGCTGGCAGCGAAGTACGAAGTCGCCGCCATCCCCACCATCCTCCGCATCGAAGGCGGGGAAGTCGTGGAAAAGACCATGGGCTTCATGCCCCAGGACCAGCTGGAAGAAGCCCTCGCGCTGGACACGCTGTAATACTAATCTCAAGCTAAAAGGGAAACGCGGCTTCTTGAAAGAATCCCAGAGCAGCAAGCTGCTCGGCAAGAACTTTAAAAAACACTGGTGCTGCGTTCTCTTCACCGTGCAGCACGGGGTAGCGTACAGCGCACCTCTTCTGATTTTGTTTTTCACAAACCTATATCAGATTGTCTTTTTAGCCTGAGAATAGTATAAAGACCAATCCAAACAAAAAGACCGGAGCGGATCCGGTCTTTTTTATGGAAGCAAAGGCGAAGCCTTTCCTTCATTTTGCCAACGAAGTCGGCGTTCCCTTTTCCTTAAAGTTTAGGATAAACTTCTTCCTCCTCCGCCGACGGAGCAGGAATGCTCTGTCGTGGCTGATCCTGTACGGCGAAGGATTCCCGTAAAGGCAGCGCCTTTGCGTCCTCAGTGCGGCTGATACCCGCTCATGCGGAAGTCGATCTCGGCGGGAACGGGATAGCGGCGGAAGACCTCGTCCGCGTCGACGGAATCCTCGTCCCGGTTCTCGTCCCGGGCGATCTTCTTCCGGTAGAGATCCAGCCAGACCGAAGACGTTGAGACCTCGCCCTCCCGCATGTCCGCCACCTCGGGGACCTTGACGAGAAGCGCCTCCGCCTCGTCCAGCCGCCCCTGCTTCACCAGATTCTGGATGTACAGCAGCGCGATGCGCCCGTTCTCCAGATAGGCCGGATGCTCCCTCACCGCAGACCGGATGATCTCCTCCGCTTCCTCGGGAGTCCCGTGCGCCCGGACGAACGCCGCCGCCTCGATAACCAGACGGACGTATTCGCCGCCGGTCTCCCCGCAGAGAGCAACGGCCCGCTTCATCATGGGCACGCCCTCCGCCCCTCTGCCCTTCGCCGCCAGCAGCTTGGCCATGGCCGCAGTCGCCAGGGGATTCTCGCAGCAGGAGAGGGATTTTGTAAAGGCCGCCTCCGCCGCGTCGAAGGACCGGGCTTCGTAGTAGAAGCATCCCAGCTCCAGCCAGGCGTACCAGTCCTTCACCGGGGACTCCTGCAGCGTGCCGAGGATCGCTCCTCCCGCCGCGCCGCCGAAGTAGTCGATGGCATAGCCCTCCGTCAGCACCGGGGATTTCTCCGGCAGCCGACCCGTCTCCTTCAGCACCAGGAAATCATGCTCCGGACTGTTCTCCGCGATGCTCTCCGCCGGGAAGGACGCCCGGCTTGTCAGCTTCTTTCCCGTGTAGAGCTCCGTCAGCGCGCCCCATCCGCTGCCCAGGGAATCCACGGTCTCCTCCCCCGCCGGCTCGAAGTAGTCGTCCGCTCCGTTCACCAGATCAAAGCGGCCCTCCAGCGTCAGGATGTTCTCTGTGTAGGCCGACGCCTGCCGGATGTCCGGGTTGTGGAAGAGGCCGGGATCGCCGGAGAGCGCCGCGTAGCCCTCGGTCCATTCGTAAACCGCCCCTCCCGCCATGGGCCGGTGCTCCATCTGGGAGTGCAGAAGGCCCGCCTGGGTCTCAGCGTAGTACCGGTCGTCGTGGGACAGCCAGCGGTTCCAGGTGCGCCCTCCCTGGGATTCGGTGCCCCAGACGAAGAGCTTCCGCCCGATGAGGTTCGGCGTGGAGAACTGCACGAATCCCCGGCCGTCCTCCTCCACCGCCGCCTCGAACTTCTGCCTGTCCTCGGGGATCTGGAAGAAGTAGTCGTAGGCGTACCCGTGGCGCGCCGGATAGTAGCCGTAGTCCGGGACCGGCGTCCGGTGAGCCTCGTTCCTGCCGTCGTCTCCCCGGGTGTAGGTGTAGTATTTCTCGGCGGGAACGATGATCCGGGTGCCCTCGTGCTGCTCCACCGCCATGTTGGACCACCAGTAGACATAAGTGGACCCCTCGTGAGGATTCTCCACCGTCACCCGCACCAGGAGCACGTCATCCTTCAGCGTCGCCCGGACGATGTAGACCAGCCCTCTTTTCCGCTCGTATTCCCACATCTTCAGCGTCTCACCGCCCGCCTTGTTGGGATAGTGCGCGGCAAAGAGCGGGGAAGCGGTGTGGTAGTGATGGCCGATGACGCCGCAGTTCCACTCCACGCCGCCGGAGAACCACGCGTTCCGCAGCGCCAGATTGGCCGGCTGGAAGACGTTGTTGCGGAACAGGAGCTCCCGTCCCTCCTTTTTGGCATACAGGGACCAGAGCCGTCCGCCCAGCTCCACGGAGAACTCCGCCCGCAGATAATCGTTCTCCAGCACGGCCATTTTCAGAAAACCGTCCCGGAGCTTCCGGTCGTAGCCGTCCTGCATGGTGTAGGGCAGGGTGGTGTGCACGTGGCCCTGATGGACCCATGCGCCTTCCTCCGCGGGCATGCCGGGATCGACCCTGGCCGGCGCGGGATTGCCTCCCCCGAAGCCCCGCACGTCCGGAATGGCGTTCGGCGTGCCCAGATCGGCGCGTTTCATGGGGACCTGTTGGTAGCTCAGCATAGAAATGTCCTCCTGAGATCTAAGGGAAATAGAAAAGATTCATTTAGTTATGATTGCCTTCTGCAAGTTTACAGATATGATTGCCTCCGGCAAGCGATGAGTGCCTCCGCACACCGGGAAAAACGCGCGTCAGCGCTCATCACGCGGCGCAGCCGTTCATCACTGTAAACACGCGGAGCCGCTCATAACTTGTTAAATGCCCGTCATACCGATTCCGTGCCGTTTACTGCTTCAATCCTCAATAAACTCAAACTCGTCCTTCCTGCTTTTTTCGTGGGGATAGCTTCCGATGCGGGGGGTGGCGGCCAGATTCAGGAGGAACCGGCTCAGCTCTCCGGCGGAATCGGGCTTGGCCACGGCGCGGATGCAGGACCGCATGGCCTCCAGACGCACGTCGGACACCAGCAGCTGATAGATGCACTCCTCGATGGGGACTGTTTTGGACGTCGCCATGGCGCAGCCGTTGTTCAGAAGGAACTCCGTGTTCCGCTCCTCCTGCCCGGGGATGGGATTCACAATGATCATGGGCAGGTTCTTCGCCAGGCTCTCCGACGTGGTCAGCCCGCCCGGCTTGGTGATAATGCAGTCCGCCGCGTCCATGAGGGTGCTGACGTAATCCACGAACCCCGTAACCAGCAGCCGGTGAGCCGAACGCGCGGACAAAGCGTCCAGCGTTTTTTTCATGGCCTCGTTCCGCCCCGCCACGGCGATCATCTGGAAATCCCGTTCCGCGGCGGCGATCCCGTCGATGCGCTCCGCCAGCTCCGCCATGTTGCCGTAGCCCATGGAGCCGCCCATCACCAGCATGGTCATCTTTTCGGGATCCAGACCCAGCTTGATCCGGGCCGCCCGCCGCGCCTGCGCTCTTTCCTCCGGGGACTGCCCCGCGCCGTCCCGGAATTTCGGGTTGATGGGGATCCCGAAGGGCAGGATCTGCTCGTCCCGGAACCCCTTGGCCCTGGCCTGGGGCAGCAGCAGCCGGTCGGGCACCACCACGTAGTCGTTGGCCGTGCAGTCCTCCCAGAAGGGATGGAAAGTGAAGTCGGTCAGGATCCCCACGGTCCTGTCCTCGATGAACTTCCGCTTCTTCATGGTGCCGAGCAGCATGCCGGAGAAGGGATGGGTGAAGACCACCGCGTCATAGTCGTCCCCGCGGATTGCGTCCACCAGCTCCTTGGACAACGCCTTGCTGGCCATCTGCATGCCGTCCAGTTTTTCGTTGACCCGCCGCATTTCCGCCAGCCGGTAGCCGATGCGGTAAGCGCCTTGGGCCTTTTCCGTCACAAAGAGATACCCCTCGGCGATGATCTTGGCCAGCTCGGGGGATATGTACGCAAAGGTGTCGATGATATCGGCCGACGCGCCTTTCTTTTCCAGATCCGACCGGATGGCCTTGGCCGTGGAGTTGTGGCCTTCCCCCGCCGTCACGGATAAAATCAGAAAGTTCATGATCGTTTTCCCCGCTGATAATTGTATTGTGGCCGCCGTCCGTCCCGGGTTCATTCCCGCCGGACAGGCACTGACGCAATGGATGACACGCAGCTGTATTCCGGTCCTCAGTCCCGCAGCGCCTCGGACCCGTCCAGAAGACGAACGAAATCGGAGAGGGTGTCCGCGTGGTTCAGACTGTCCCGAAGTGCGGCGGACCCCCGCAGTCCCCGGATGAAGTACGCCGCCCGGCTTCTCGATTCCCGCACGCCCCGGATCTCGCCCTTTTCCCGGACCACGTCCTCCACCATGCGGATCACCAGCGCCCGGATCTCGTCCTTCCCCGGCGGAACAAACCCCGCCGGATCCTTCAGCTGCCGGAACAGCCAGGGATTGCCCAGCGCCGCCCGTCCCACTGCCGCCTCGGTGCATCCGTTTATAAAATACCGCTCCGCCGCCTCCGGGCAATCGATGTCCCCGTTGCCGCAGAAGGCCGTTTTTCCGCCGAGGATCTCCTCCTTCACCGCCGCGAATACCGCCCCCGCCGCGGAAGGATCGGCCGAGGGCATGTACATCTGCTCCCGGGTCCGGCAGTGGAGGGTGATCCGGTCCGCACCGGCAGAAACTACCGCACGCGCGAAATCCGGCGCCGTCAGGGAGTCCCAGCCCATCCGGAACTTCACGGACAGCGGAACGCCCCGCCGCGCGCAGACCTCCTTCACCGCCGCCGTAATCCGGGCAGCAAGGGGAGGATCCAGCATCAGCGCGGACCCGTCTCCGTTCGAGACGATTTTCCGCACGGGACAGCCCATGTTGATGTCGATGCCCGCCGGCGGGGAAGCGTAGGAGCAGCCCGGATAGTCCCCGGACAGAAGGAGCTCCGCCGCCTCCGCCATAAGCGCGGGATCGTGTCCGAAGAGCTGGAGGACCACCGGGGGCTCTCCCTCTCCGATCTTGGCCAGCTCCGCCGTTTTCCGGTCCTTCATGACCAGCGCGGCGGCGGAGATCATCTCGCTCACGGCGTAGTCCGCGCCCATTTCCCCGCAGATCCGCCGGAAAACGCTGTCCGTGTACCCCGCCATGGGAGCCAGAGCAATTCTCACTCGACCCTCTCCTCCCTGGGCTTGTGGAAGACCCGCAGTGCCGCCTTCGCCAGCAGATGGGGCAGAGCGGCAAAGACCATGGACGAAAGGAACTCCGGAAGCACCGCCCCCGTCAGCCCCCTGAGGAAGGTGAATCCCTCCACCGTCAAAGCCAGCGTCGCCAGCGTGAACAGCATGTGGAGCGCGCAGCCCACCGCCGTGAATAAAAGCCGCACCGCAAAGGAGTCCCGGAACATCTCGATGGTCAGAATCCCGGAGAGATACCCCGCCGGCATGTACAGCAGCGCCAGCAGGGAAACCGGCGCGCCTCCCAGGGACTCTATCACGAAGGCCGCCGCGATGCCGAATACCGCCCCCCATTTTTCCCGCTCCGTCATGCCGATGGCAATCACCAGGGGCAGCATCAGATCCGGCACCGCGCCGAAGGGACGGAACCGCGCGAAAATGGTGGTCTGCAGAAGGGCGAAGAAAATCAGAAGCCCCGCCGAAACCAGCACCCGCCAGAGAATGTCCGTGTCAATGCGCGGCAGACGGAACAGGCCCCCGGTCTCCCCGCTCTTGTGCAGATCGATCTTCTTCTCCGTGATCCCCGGATCCGCGTTCAGCGGCGAGGCGTCGTTTTTCTTAAAAAACCAGGCCATAAGCTCCGCCCTCCTTTCTTTAGGAAAGAAACGCTGCGCGTTTCAAGATAAGCCCTACTCAGGGCGGGAGGCACGGGGGGACACCATCTCAGGCCGAAGGTTTCCCCCCGTGCGGGGGTTTCCTTGGCCGGAGAGCATAACTTGTCCTCTCATGTCTGTATCGAAAATCGATTGTGTATCCCAGGTCCTCGCGCGGACCACGTTGCGTCAGCTGTAACATGCGTGAAATCCCATCAGAGATGGAATTTCACGGTTTGCTCTGCCAAAAAGGCGACGCAAACAGCGATCGAAACGCGCATGACACAGACCGCGATAGAGAACAGACGAAACAAAACGGTTTATTCCGCGGCTATAACTACCTCGAAAGACTTGTCATACTTGCGTTTTCGCCGGTTTTATGTGAACACCGCCCAGTATAAATCCATAATCCATAACGGAATTTGTATTACTCCTCCCCTACCTCCACTACTGTGGTTTCGAAAGAGGTCAGGATCATGACCCGGGAAAGCTCCGCGTAGTCCACCGCGCATTGCACCGTCACCGCCATGCCCCGGGTGTAGGGGTCCACCTCCATGGAGTCGATGTACCCGATGACCAGACCCCGGGGATAGACGCTGCCGTAGCCGCTGGAGAGCACCCGGTCCCCCACCTGGGCCGAAGAATCCGCCCGGACGTAATTCAGACGCAGGCGCCCGTCGCCGGACAGCGCGAAGACACCCTCCGCCACCGCCACCTCGTCCGTGCGCTCCATGTACGCGCCGATCAGCGTCCCCGATTCCAGAATCGTCGTCACCCGGGACCAGTTGCGCCCCACCTCCGTGATCCGGCCCACAACGCCCTCCGAGGTCACCACGGGCATGTTCACCTCTACCCCGTCCGCAGTCCCCACGTCCAGGGTCAGAACGCGGGAATAGTTGCCGCTTTCACGGCCCGTCACGGAAGCCGCCAGCATCTGGAAATCCTGGTGCACCCGCTTCATCTCGAGGAACCCCGCCATCCAGGCGTACATCTCCTCCCGCTCCGTGTTTTCGTAGATCTGGGTCCGCAGCTCCGCCACCTCTTCCCGCAGCTGGTTGTTTTCCTCCACCAGCTCGTCAAAGCGGTAAAAGTACGCCGCGAATCCGTCCATAGCCTCCGCCGTGTAGTTGAACAGCTTCTGCATGGGCGTCAGGACCCCGGTCACCGCGTCCCGCAGAATGAACGTCGCCCCCATCCGGTAGAATACCGTGGGAACAATGCAGCACAACAGCGCGACAACGGTGACGACATAAAAGAACTTCGACTGAAAAAACTGTTTCATATTATTTCGTCCGGTATTCCGTCACGTACTTCATCTCTCCGCCGCTCTCGATGAACCGCCCGATGCCCACGGCCACGGAGTCGATGGGGGACTTCGCCACCACCGTCCGGATGCCGGTCACCCGGGAGATCAGAAGATCCATGCCGGAGAGCAGCGCGCCCCCGCCGGACAGCATGATGCCCGTGTCGTAAATGTCCGAGGCCAGCTCCGGCGGCGTGGACTCCAGCGTGTTGCGGATCACCTCCACAATCTGCTGGACCTCGTTCTGCATGGCCTCCCGCACCTCTGCGGACTGGATCGTCACCACCGCGGGCAGGCCGGAGAGCAGGTTCCGCCCCCGCACCTCCATGGAGCCCCTGTCCGCCGCCGGATGAGCCGAGCCGATCTTCTTCTTCAGAAGCTCCGCCGTGGTCTCCCCGATCAGCACGTTGTATTTCCGCTTGATGTAGGAGGTGATGGCCTCGTCCAGCTCCGCTCCCGCGGTCCTGAGGGAATTGGCCTTCACGATCCGCCCCAGGGACAGAACCGCGACCTCCGTGGTGCCGCCGCCGATGTCGATGATCATGGATCCCCGCACGTCGTCCACCCGGAGCCCGCTGCCGATAGCCGCCGCCAGAGGCTCGTCGATGAGCCCCACAGACCCGGCCCCCGCCGCCAGGGAGACGTCCTCCACCGCGCGCCGCTCCACGCCGGTCACCCCGTTAGGAATGCAGACGATCACCCGCGGATGGCTGAAGATCGTGGTTCCGGAGGCTTTTTTAAAATAGTGGCTCAGCATGGCCGCCGTGCCGTCGAACTCCGCGATCACCCCGTCCTTCAGGGGATGCATGGCGAGAATGGACCCCGGCGTCTTGCCCAGCATGAGCTTCGCCTCGCTGCCCACCGCCACCACGTTCTTCGTCTTCGATTCCACCGCCACCACGGAAGGCTCCCGGAGAATGATCCCCCGGCCCTTTGCGTAAACCAGTGTGTTCGACGTCCCCAGATCGATTCCAATCGTCTTCATGTATCGTCAGCCTTTCTGCTTCTCTTCCCGTTGTTGCGTCATGCCTGCCCGGACCGCTGCCCGATCAGTTTTCGGAGCTCCTCCGCCACCCGGCAGACCGGAAGACCCACCACATTGAAATAGTCCCCCCGGATCCCCCGCACGAAGACGCAGGCCCCGCTCTGAATGCCGTAGGCCCCGGCCTTGTCCATGGGATCGCCGCTGTCCGCGTACCGCTCGATCTCGTCCTTGTCCAGCTCCCGGAAGAAGACCTCCGTGACCTCCGCGAACAGGGATTCACCACCCCCGCGCATGTCCCGGAGCATGACCCCCGTGATGACCTCGTGGGACTTCCCGGATAAGGCCCGCAGCATCCGCACGGCGTCGTCCCGCCCGTGAGGCTTCCCGAGAGGCATCCCCCATTCCGGAGACCAGACCACCGTGTCGGCGGATAAAATCACCGCGTCCTTCACCTCGTCCGGATACGCGTCCCGCACCGCCCCGTTCTTCAGCTCCGCCAGAGCCATGACGTAAGCGGCGGGATCCCCGGCGGGGAAGGGAACCGCGCTCTCATCCGCCGGCGCCGTCATCACCCGGTGACAAAACCCCGCCTGATTCAGTATCTCATGCCGCCGGGGAGAACCCGACGCCAGTATCAGATCAAATTCCATCCCACTCACTTCTCCCGCGTGATCACCCGTCCCGTGAGCAGGGACAGGGCGATGAACAGAATCATCGAAACCGTGATTTTTATGCTGATCCCGAAGGTCAGCTGCAGTAAATTCAGATTCAGCACCAGCGGCGATTCCGTCCCGAACTCCAGCCCGTAGGAGAGCCATTTCAGCCAGGAAATCCCCACGGTCATGTCCGCCGCCATGGAGCCGATCACCACGCCCACCAGAATCAGAAACAGATTCAGCCAGAAGTGTCCCTTCATGTTTCCGCCTCACTTATTGATTAACACTCTTCTCAACCTAAAAAAGAAGTTTTACTAATGTGTATGAAAAAACAAAATCTGAAAAGATGCGCTGTACATTACCCCGTGCTGCACTTTGAGAAGATAGCTGCACCAGGGAATTTTTAAAGTTCTTGCCAGGCTTCTTTCAAGAAGCCGCGTATCCCCTTTAAAAGGATTTAGTATAAACCCCGATCATACACCCGTGTGCCCGAAGCCGCCGGAGGAGCGCTCCGTGTCGTCCAGCTCGTCCTCCTCCGTGAAAACCGCCCGGCAGACGGGGAAGAAGCCCAGCTGCGCGATCCGGTCCCCGGCATGAATCTCCACGGCCTCGGTCCCCAGATTGACCACCGCCGCCATGATCTCGCCCCGGTAGTCGGAATCGATGACCCCCACTCCGTTCGAGAGAGCCAGCCCCTTCTTCGAGGCCAGACCGCTCCGGGCGAACAGCAGCGCCGCGTAATCCCGGTTTCCGAAATCCAGCGCGATCCCCGTGGGAACAAGGGCCCGTCCGCCCGGCTCAACCGTCACCGCCTCCGCCGCCGTCAGATCACAGCAGGCCGCGCCTTCCGTCTGATAAACGGGGATCCGCGCGCCCTCCCGCAGCAGTTTGATCTTTACCTTCAGCTCCATATTTTCATCCTTCTGTCCTGCCCGGCGTTTCTCACTGAATCCGCCGTCCCGTACCGCTCTCTCCCCGCTCATACCGGCGGAGAACATCCAGCATCTCCGAGGGACTCTCCACGGTCCACATAAACCGCAGCACCGCCCCCCGCATCTCGCCCAGCCGATCTCCCATCCAGACGGGAACGGCGTTGTATACCAGGTTCACGCAGTCTCCGGTCCCGAAAACGGGGAACTCCGCCCCGACCCGGTCCGTCAGCGATCCCCGGCAGAAATCCGTCTTCCTGAAATCCCGCCGCCCGCCGCATCCCCGGCACCGACGGTTTTTCTCCTTCAGTACGCACCGGGCCAGCGTCATGACGGGAACCCGCCCGTAAGCGATGCAGGATACGGGGCCGATCTTTGCCAGCGCACGAATCCCTCCGGCAGGCAGCTCCGGAGACAGTCCGATCTCGGAAAATCCCGCGTCACGGTAGAACTTCGCCGCCGCCCCGTTGGTCACGTTTCCGCGATAGGACAGGTCTTTTATGAAGTCTCCGTCAAGCGCAGCCCCGCCGATCCCGTGCGCCTGGATCCGCCCGCATCCGACAGCCTTCAGGGAGGAAAGCAGCTTATCCCCGGCCTCGGGCGACAGCGGAAAAGCCGGCATCACCGCGCAGAGTTCCGGCAGAGCGTATTCTTCCTCCGCCGGGATTTCCTTTATCCGCTTACCTGCCTGCGCGACCTGCTCCGCCGGCACATATACCCGGCAGAAGCGGGACAGGATTTTCTTCACAATAGCGGGATCCCCGTCCAGCAGCGCCGCGTCCGCCAGCTCCAGAACCATGTCCTCCCGCCCGGGCTTCTCCCAAGACGGAACCTCAACAGGGTGAGCGGGGAAGACATAGGGCGCAAATCCTCCCGTCCCCCGCTTTTCCGCATCTTCCTTGCCCGAATCAGCCGCAGATCCCTCCGCGTCCCGGATCATAAGATCCTCCGCCGCCCGACGCCGCAGATCGTTCAACGCGGACGCCGGCAGCCAGAGTCCCTCGTCCAGTGCAAAGCGGATGTCCTCCGGCGCCAGATCGTACCCCGTTCCGCCGAGCTTCGTCAGATTCCGGGCCGTGCTCTCTTCATCCAGCGCTCTGCCCACAGCCTCCGCGGGAAGGGAACCCGCCGCCGTTCCGAAGATCTCCGGAGCATTCATAACCCGCAGCGTCAGAGAAACGGGCTCCCCGCGCCGGATCACACATTCCGCCGTCAGCCTCTTTTTCAGCCCGGCCTCCCGCTCCGCCGTCCTTTCCCGGATCCGCCGGGCGTACAGCTTCTCGATCCCGGCGGACGATACGCTCCCGGAGGATTTCTCGGCATCGTCCTTCCCCGGTGTGCCGGTCATAGTCCCGTACCGGCCCGTAAAATACCCGTCCGTGAACCCACGGGAAAACAGCGCTTCCAGCTCCCGGATCTCCCCGGGCTCCGCGTTTCTCCCCTCGTCCAGCAGCCGCCGGTAAACCGAGGTCACCCCCCAGACGTATCCCGCGCTCTTGAGCCGTCCTTCTATTTTCAGGGAATCGACCCCCAGCCCGCAGACGTCCGCGATCCGCCCGGCCAGACACATATCCGCTAAAGAAAGAGGTGTGTCCGAACCACTTTTTTCCCGTCCTCCCTTGTCCGCTCCGGACACGGAAACCCGGTACGGCAGGCGGCAGGGCTGGGCGCATTCCCCCCGGTTCCCGCTCCGTCCCCCGCAGTAGTAGGACATCAGGCATTGCCCGGACAGGGAAACGCAGTGGGCCCCGTGTATAAAAATCTCGATCTCCAGCGGTCCCGCGCACAGGGCGGCGATCTCCTCCCGGTTCAGCTCCCGGGGCAGTACCAGACGGGAGAACCCCCTCTTTTTCAGCTCGACGCAGTCCGCCGCCGACCCCAGGGAGGTCTGCGTGGAGGCGTGAAACACCGCGTGGGGCCACCTCTTCCGGATCTCCTCCGCCAGGCCCATGTCCGCGATGATGACGGCGTCCGCCCTTGTCTCCGGCGACCCGCCCAGAATCCGCTCCGCCAGCCGCAGCGCGTCGTCCATCTCCCGGTCTCTTACCCGGGTGTTCACCGTGATGTGCGCCGCCGCGCCGGCCTCGTGTACCCGCCGGATGGCCTCCGTCAGCCCGTCGTCGGTGAAATTCTTCGCCCGCATCCGGTTGGAAAAGGCCGATCCGCCGAAATATACCGCGTCCGCCCCCGCAGCCAGAGCCGCCTTCAATGCGTCCTCCGATCCCGCGGGAGCCAGCAGCTCGGGGATTTTTCCTCTCTTCCCGGTCATTCTTCCGTCCCCCCGCCGTCCCGGATCCGCAGCAGCCTCTCTCGGATGGCCTCCATCGTCTGCCGCAGGTGCTCCTCCTCTTCTTCGCTCATGAACACATCCCCCTGACCCGCAGGCAAATCCGCCGACGCGCCGCCCGCCGCGATCCGGTTGTATTCGTCAAGGAGCCGTCTGTACTGCCGCTCCGCCTCGAAGGCCCGCTGTTCCGCCTCCGCGATCTTTCCCGCCGAAGCTCTCTCCCGGGACAGGGCCTCGAAAGCGCAGAGGATCACCGCGTCCGTTTTTCCCTCCCGGGTCGACATCCAGGGATTGGCCCGGCCCAGCTCTTCCACCTGCGTGTTCAGGGTCTTCTCGATCTCTCTTACGGACTCCGCGTCCTCATCCGTCATCATGGACAGATAGCGGCCCGCGATCCGCACGGATATTCTTTTCTTCTCTGCCACCGCCGGATCTCCTTCCGCCGCATGCACAACAGTCCACTTTATATTATAATACATTTTTCCTCTGAATGAAAGGGGGAATTGTGAATTTAAGCGAACTTTCAAAAACTTCCCGTCCCCCTCCCTTGACAAGTCCGACGTCCTGTGCTATACTGCTGTCAACTTGAATCGGAAAGAAGTGGAAACATGAGGAAATAACTCTCGATGCGCAGTAAATGACGGAAACCGGTTTTCCTGACCGGTGTTGTTTGTGCGCAGACGGGAGGCGTTTTCCTCTTTTTTACGTCATGCCTCCCGTTTGCCGCCGGATTTTTGTTTCACGTGAAACATATTCCAGATTTATGCAGAATGGGAGGTTTTTTCATGCTCAGCTGTCAGAATATCACCGTCACCCACAGAAAGGACGGCCGCGTCCTCATCCGGGATTTCTCCTTCACCCCCCGGGAGGGAGAGCACGCGGCCCTCATCGGCGAGGAAGGGAACGGCAAGTCCACCCTTCTTCGCCTGCTCCACGACCCCGCCCTCATCCTCCCCTACGCCGAATTCGAGGGCACCGTTTCAAAGGGCAGCGGGGAGAACCGCGTCGTCACCGGATACCTGCCCCAGGAGCCCGAACCGGACGCCGCCGGACTGCCTCTCTGGGAATATATGAACCGCTCCCCCTCTTTCCAGACCTGTGATCCCCGCCGCCTGACCCGCCTTTCCGAGGACGTGGGTCTGGATATTGACCTCCTCTGGTCGAACCGCCCCGTGGGCACCTTCTCCGGCGGCGAGCAGGTCAAGCTGCGCCTGCTCCGCATGATGACGGAAGAACCGGACGTCCTTCTTCTGGACGAGCCCTCCGGAGACCTGGACCTGCACTCCCTCATGTGGCTGGAGGAATGGATCGCCTCCCGCCCGGAGACCATCCTCTTCATCTCCCACGACGAGACCCTCCTGGAGAACTGCGCTGATACCATTATCCATATCGAGCAGATCATGCGGAAAACCGAGCCGAAGGTCACCGTCTCCCGCACCGGCTACCGGGATTACGTCTCCCGCCGCTCCGACCTCATCGAAAAATCCGCCGCCGAGGCCAAAAACGACCGAGCTGCCTTCGACAAAAAGATGGAACGCTACCGCCATATCTACGAGCGCGTCCACCATGAGCAGAACACCATATCCCGCCAGAACCCCTCCGGCGGCCGCCTCCTGAAGAAGAAAATGCACACCGTCAAGTCCATGGAGCGCCGCTTCGAGAGGGAAAAGGAGACCCTGACCAAAAAGATCGACAGCGAAGAGGCCGTCATGATCGACTTTCCCCCGACCTCCCTCCCCGCCGGCAAAACCGTTCTGGATCTGAATCTCCCCGAGCTGAAAACCCCGGACGGCCGTCTCCTTCAGAGGAATATCAAACTCCGCGTGTCCGGCGGCGAGCATCTGGTCATCACCGGCCCCAACGGCTGCGGCAAAACCACCCTCATGCGCCTCATCGCCGACATGCTCCTCCCCCGCCGGGATATCCGCGCCGCCTTCATGCCCCAGAACTACCCCGACCTCCTCCCCATGGACGAAGCCCCCGTCCCCTTTCTCCAGTCCTCCCTGAACGACGGCCGGGGAGACTGGTCCGAACCCGCCGCCGTGAAGATCCGCACCTGGCTGGGCAGCATCAAATTCACCCCGGCGGAGATGAACCGTCCCATCGGCGAACTCTCCGGCGGCCAGAGAGCCAAGCTCTGCTTCCTCCGCATGATCCTCATGGGCTCCGACGTCCTGCTCCTCGACGAACCGACAAGAAATCTCTCCCCCATGACTAACCCCGTCATCCGCCGCATCCTGGTCGATTTCGGCGGCACCGTCATCGCCGTGTCCCACGACCGCAAATTCATCGAGGAGGTCGCCGATACCGAATACGCCCTTCCTGACCCCCTGTCCCCGCCATCCGTTTATTAACACCACATTCACAAACATCCCCGCGCTTTGTGGTATCATGGATATACCCAGCAAACGAAAGGAGCTTTCCTTTATGAAAAAAGCCGTATCGCTTCTAATCCTCCTCGCCCTGCTTCTCCCCGCCTGCAGCGAAAACAGGGAAGAAAACACCGGAGATGATACCTCTGCCGCCGTATCCGGACAGAGCGATCCCTCCCCCGCCTCCGTACCGGAGGAGACCGAATATAAACGACCCTCCCATAACGTCCCGGAATCCGACTTCGGCGGCGCGGACTTTATCACGGCCTATCCCGAATGGCAGGGTTACCGCTGGTATTTCTTCGCCGACGAACAGACCGGAGACGGCATGAACGACGCCATCTACGAGCGCAAGGCCCGGGTGGAGGACGCCGTCAACGTCAAGATCGGCCAGGAGAACTGCGGTTATATCGCCGATGTGGTCACCGCCGTCCGCAAGACCGTCCAGGCCGGGGACGATACCTATCAGATGGGCCTCTTCCACTGCATCCAGGGCATCGCCGAAATGGTCACGGGCGGCGTCCTCTATAATTTCGACGACCTGCCCAACGTGGACCTTGGCGCCGAGTGGTGGAACCAGGACATGATGGACGTGCTCCGCCTGGGCTCTAAAACCCTCTACGGCGTCTCCGACTATATGATCCCCTGTCCCTATGCCATCTTCTTCAATAAGGATATGGTCACCCGATTCCAGCTGGACGACCCCTATGGCCTGGTTTACGAGGGCGAGTGGACCCTGGACAACTTCCTCTCCCTCTCCGCCGCCGTCACCCAGGACCAGAACGGCAACGGCAAGTTCGAGGACGAGGACATCGCCGGCATGATGGCGGAGGAGACCTCCAAATATCAGTCCTTCGTCACCGGCTGCGGCCAGTACCTCACCTCCCGGGATGAAAACGGCCGGGTCATCCTGGATATGAATACCGAGAAAATGTATACCATCGTGGAGAAGATGTATTCCGCCGCCAATACCCCCGGCGAGATCCAGTTCCCGCCCTCCGATAAGGAATGCGTCTCCATGTACGCCAAAGGCAATATCCTCTTCTGCCTGGATACCATCGCCTCCGCCGTGGAGTTCCGGGATATCGACTTCGACCTGGGCATCCTCCCCTATCCCAAGTTCGATAACCAGCAGGAAAACTATATCTCCCTGGACTGGGGCGGACTCATGGGCGTCCCGGCCACTATCCGGAATCCCGAAATGGTGGGCGCCGTCATCGAGCTTCTGTCCTATGAGAGCGCCGATACCGTCATCCCCGCCTATTACGACGTCCTCCTGACCGGCAAGCTGGCCCGGGACACCGACACCGTCGCCATGATCGATATCCTCTTCGATACCATCACCTATGAAATCGGCGGCAATTACTTCGGCTTCTCCGGCGGCTTCAACGCCCTGTTCTATACCATCGGCAACGAGGTTGTGACCAATAAGAATTCCGACTTCGCCTCCTTCTACGCAAAGAACGAAAAATCCGCCCTCGCCACCATCAAGACCTTCTATAAGCAGCTGGATAAAGCCGAAGCCAATCCGTAAGAACTGCGCTGCAGCGCGTATAAAAAATCTTTTTAAAACCTCTTGACAAAATCCCCGAACCGTGATATAATAGTCAAGCGGTTCGGGGAATACTCCGGGACGGCAAAAAGTGAACAGTGTCTCCGTAGACACAGCACACGCAAAGGTGGCTGAGCTGGTCTAAGGCGCACGACTGGAAATCGTGTGTTCGGCTAATAACCGACCGTGGGTTCGAATCCCACCCTTTGCGTAAAAAAGATCAATACCCTTCAGGGTGTTGGTCTTTTTTCGTTAACGGATGGGTGAGAAATCACGTGGAAGGTTCTTACGTTTTCGTACGGTTTAATCAAAACCTTACCCGGACGCTGCAAAATATTCCCCGTATTTCTCCCGTGGAACCTTCCCGCGCAGCTCGCTGCGCAAGGGTTCGAATCCCACCCTTTGCGTAAAAATGACTGATATCCCGTCAGGGTGTCAGTCATTTTTCGTTAACAGATAATTGAGAAACCGCACAATCTTATACTGTTTCGCTTCTAAACGGTATGATTTTGCATAGGACAGAACCAACAAGTTTTGTCTGCACAAACCCACTGTGGTCCCTGTGCCCAATGCGCGCCT
>CACWLT010000007.1:4976-47427 GCA_902761695.1 uncultured Ruminococcus sp. | reverse complement strand
CTAAAAGGGAAACGCGGCTTCTTGAAAGAAACCCAGAGCAGCAAGCTGCTCGGCAAGAACTTTAATAATTTCCACTGGTGCAGCGCTCCTCTCAACGTGGAGCACGGGGTAACGTGCAGCGTATCTTTTCAGCTCCTTTTTTCACACTTCTTTGCAGGTTGTCTTTTTAGGCTGAGAATAGTACACCCCCCGTCACCGCAAAACCCGCCGGAGGATGATTTTCCGATCGTCCCCCGGCGGTTTTTCTGTTTATCCTTCGTTTATCTCTTCGCCTTCGACACCCGGTTGTAGTCGTTGGTCAGGATGGTGTCCACGCCCATGGCCAGGTATTTCGCCGCCTCCTCCCGGTTGTCCGAGTAGAAGAGGTTGACCCGGATGCCGCTCATGTGGGCCTTTTCGATCTGCTTTGCCGCGTAGTCCGGCGGGTTGTGGGGGAAGTGGGGGGAGAAGAGCTGGATCTTTGTACAGCCGCAGTCCAGCGCTTTCTGCACCAGATCCCCGTGCACATCTCCGCCCGCTCCGGCGCAGCAGGCGATGTCCGGTGCCAGGGTTCTCAGCTGCTTCAGCAGGGCGGGATTGCCGCTCATGAAGTAGCAGTGCTTCTCCGCGTCGTACTGCCGGATCAGGGCGATCATCTTTTTCAGATAGTCCTCGGACAGGGGATTCTCGTCATCCCGGGATTTGACGTGGACGTTCATCACCACATGGCAGGCCAGCTTTTCCAGAATCTCCCGGAAGGTCAGGATCCCCATTCCCTCGTAGGCCGGAGCGGTCTTCACGCCGAAGTCGAAGGACCGGAGCGACGCCATGGTGTGGTCCCATACGAAGCCCGTTCCCGTGGAGACCCGGTCCAGGTTGGCGTCGTGGATGGAGACGATCTCGTGGTCCGCCGTCTCCCACAGGTCGAATTCGATCTCCTCCGCTCCCATGGCCACGGCGGCTCCGAAGGCGGGCATGGAGTTCTCCGGCGCGACGGTGTTGAAGCCCCGGTGCGCGCAGATCCGCGGATAGGGCATCCGCTCGTCGGTGGGTACGACGGAGGGCCCGGCGGGACGATACTGCCGCGGATTTCGGCCGTATTCGATGTATTCCCAGTGGGCGGCGGGCGCGCGTCCGAATCCGGCGGGCTTGCAGTACTTCTCATGGGGATCGAATTCCGCCGTCACATACCCGACCTCCCCGCCGAGGATCCCCAGCACGTCGCCGGAGGGAGAGACCGCCATGGACGCCCCGCAGACATCCGCCGGGATGCCCGCCTCTCCCGCCATGCTGACGGAGCAGCGGAGCACGTAGGCATTCGTGTTGTAGGCCAGATGACGGCACATGATCTCCGAGGCGGCATGCCGGTCGCTGCGCTGGAGGGAGCATCCGATGATCACGTCGGGACGCGCCCGGGCAATCATGGGGAATGCCTCGTAGAAATAGAAGTCATAACAGGTGAGGAACGCGTACCGCACGCCGTCCGCCTCAAGGATTACGGGCGGGTCTGCAGTGTATGTCTCCGAGGGATCGAGGGCGAGCTTTTCCCGCTCCAGGGGAGGCAGGTGCCGCTTGGCGTATTTTCCGATGATCTCCCCGTCCCGCCCCATCATGAAGGTGGTGTTCCGCCCGGCAGGGGAATCCTGAAAATCCGGGGCGTTGAAGAAGACGACCGCGCCGCACCTCAGAGCCGCCTCCCGACAGGCCTTCTCCAGCTGAGGGAAGTTCTCCTCATGGGCGCGGACCATCTCGTCCCGGTCCCGCTCGGCGAAGAGGACGTCGCTGTATTCCGGCAGAACGATGACATCGGCCTCCGGAACGGCGGAACCCGGGCCCCCCACGGCGCGGAGCATCTCCAGCTCCTTCCGGAAGCAGTCCCCGCCTTTTGCGGCAGAAAGCGTATAGGGCGGCTGAATCAGACAGATTTTCATGATATGGAATCTCCTTTTCAGGGAAATGCTGACGTTTTCTTCAGCGGCTCCCTGTATTATCGCTCGATGTTCACGGCCCGCATGTACCTTCGCAGGGGATATTCCCCGTCGTGGGCCTCCCCGGGGAAGAGATCGGACATATGAGCGGCCCGGGTCACCCGGTTCACCCCCGCCCGAAGCAGAAGCTCCGTCAGACGGCCCCGTTCCTGCGGCTCCGCGATCAGCCCCGCCGTCTGCAAAACGCCTGCGGACCGGCGCAGAACGGGCAGCAGATGCTTTTCGGGCAGCCGCTTCACCAGAATGCTGCCGTAGAGGGGGGAGAGTTCCAGAGCACAGTCCCGGCAGACCGTCACGGCGCATCCCCGGCCCTCAAGCCGGATCCGGTCCCCTTCCGCCCCTCCGGCCTCCGCCCGCCGCACCGCCGCCTCCAGACGGCTGACGCTGGCCCGGACGGAACGGATCGCTGCCTCGCCCATGTCCGATGCGGGATGACGGGAGGAGGCCGCCTCCAGCATAGGGAGGAAGTACGCGGCAAAATCCTCCGCTTCTTCCATGGACGCTGTGTCCAGGTACACGACCTGTGCGGAGGAACAGAGCAGCTGGCCCGTAGACGCGATGTGCTCCGCAAGCCCCTCGAAATCCTCCCGAAACGCTCCGCTGTGCCAGTCGCCCGACACATAGGCGAACCCCAGCCGGTGACCCCATTCGATGAGCTTCGCGCCGGGGGGAGCCATGGCACGGGTTGCCCGCTCCGCCTCCTCCCCGCCCCAGAAGACGATTCCGTCCGAAAGAGAAGCCATTTTCAGCATGGCGTCCACGTCGGAGGAGGGCGTGTCGAACACCGCGACGAAATCCCCGATGTCCGGCTCCTCCGCACAGAGCGCGGAAAGGATCTCCATCGTTAAGCCGTCGTCTGCCCGGGGGAGCTTCAGGATGTTGAAATTCCCCGTCACCAGTCCCTCCGCAACGCTCAGGGCCGGAAGCCCGTCCATGTTGCCCGCGGCGATGTGGAAGAGGGTGCCGAGGGGGCGCAGCTCAACCCGGATGGGGGCGTCCGCCGGTTCCTCCGCCATGCACAGCTCCCGCCTCACCCGGTCCTCGACATAAGCCCGGCTCAGACAGCGGACCGCCATGGCCCGGTACCGCTCCGCCTTCTCCCCTGCCGCCAGCGCCGCAATCCTGCCGTCGAACTCCCCCGCGGCCACCCGTCGGCCCAGAGCGTCCAGCGCCCGGATCACCCGCTCCCGGTCCAGAGTTTTCGTCGCACGGACCCGGTTGATATACGCCGCAAGTCCCGAGAGGATCTCATTCTGCCGGTCGTCGGGCCAAAAGCGCGATTTGGCATAGATCATGAGATGCCTCCTTCCGCAGTCAGGCCGGAGAGCAGTCCTTCCGCTCCGGCGGCGCAGGTCCGGATCTCCCCCATCCCCGTCCGGCCGATGATCTCCAGCCACGGGGATTTTTTCCCACAGGGACAGTCGCCTCCCGGATGAAGGACACCGAAATCGTCGGTCAGCACGCTGAGCACGGGGGTGGCAAAAATCATGGGCGTTAAGAGGTTGACCAGCCCGGCTTTCCCCATGGGCAGAGGCTCCAGGGTGACGGGATCCCGGATGATGACCCGGGAATACACGGGCACGTGGAACCGGTGGGCCGTGCAGTCGCAGTAGAGGATGGGATGCTCCGCCGCCCCGTAGCTCTCCATGACCAACTCCTCCGGAATGCTCAGGGTCCGACGAATGAGGGCGTACATCTCCCCCTTGTCGACCCGCTCCCGCCAGTGCTGCTTCCAGCCGCCTCCCAGCATCACCGAGGATCCGGCGGGCAGGCGAAGGGCGATCCCCTGCTCCTCCATCCGCTTCAGGGTGAAATACACATAGGCGGGGAAGCCCATGAGCCGGGTGGGAAAGGGGGATTTTTCGTGTCTTTCCAGCGCCCGGATCGCCCCGTCAAGCTCCGGCCGATACCCCGCCTCCGTTTTTCGGATAGCGTAGGTCCGGCTGAGGGCGGGGGCCAGGAAGGTATATCCGAAGGCTGTTTTTGCCGCGGCGGCGTCCGTTCCCCGGGGCGGATAGCCGAAAATCACGTAATGACAGGGCACCGGAGACAGGATATGCCGGGCAGAGGCCGCCTTCACCACCATCCGCGCCCCCGCCGCCAGCGCGCCGCATTCCAGCCCGATCTCGCTGTGCCCCGCCCCGCTTGTTCCGGAAGAGGCAGCCCGGATCAGCATCCGGGAGCGCGGCATGGAGAAGAGCCGATGCGCTTTCAGAAAGGCGGTGGGCAGAAAGGGCAGGCGGGCGAGGTCCTCCGGCGACTGCAGATCCTCGGGAGAAAAGCCCTGATCATCCAGAATCGCCCGGTATTCCGGACAGCGGGCCCAGGCATAGGCGGCGTTCTCCCGCATGGCGGCAACGAATAACGCTTCCGTCCCCTCCGTGTCGTAGGGATCCCGCCAGCGGAACAGCTTTTCCCGCGCTCCCATGTCCGCGCCTCCCTTCCCGCATTCGTTTGGCGGTTTCATTGTACCATATTTCCATCCGCTTGGCAAGGGTATTTCGACTTTCTGCACAAATCCGCGTCCCCGCTTGACTTTTTTCTGTCGGGATGCTACAATGAGGACGATCCATTTCATCCCGGATAATACGGAGGTTCCTATGGCAGACAAGCTGAGAATCGGCATAATCGGCACCGGCGGCATCGCCCACGCCCACGCGAATTCCTACAGACAGATGCCCGACGTGGAGGTGGTGGCCGGCGCGGACATCATCCCCGGCAAGGCGAGAAAATTCCTGGACGAGTTCGGCTGGACCGACGCGGCCGCCTACGAGACCCACGAAGAGCTCTGCAAGCGGGACGACATCGACGCGGTATCCGTCTGCACCTACAACGGACAGCACGCCGTCTGCGCCATCGCCGCCCTGGAATCCGGCAAGCACGTGCTTCTGGAAAAGCCCATGTGTGTCACCCTGGCGGAAGGCATCGACATCATGCGGGCGGAGAAGAAAAGCGGCAAGATCCTGACCGTCGGCTTCCAGCCCCGCTACAACAACAACTGCAGAAAGATCAAGCGCATCGTGGAATCCGGAGAGCTCGGGAAGATCTATTACGTGCAGATCGGCGGCTCCCGTCGGCGCGGCATTCCCGGCAGCACCTTCATCGACAAGGACAAGGCGGTCTTCGGGGCCATCGGCGACCTGGGCTGCTATTCCCTGGATCTGTCCCTGAACTCCATCGGCTATCCGAAGCCCCTCTCCGTCTCCGCCTACACCTCGGACTTCTTCGGCAAGAACCCGAAGTACTATCCCGAGGCGGACCGCTTCTCCGTGGACGACTTTTCCGCCGCCTTCATCCGGCTGGAGGGGGACATCATCCTGGACTACCGGATGGCCTGGGCCATGCACATGGACATCTGCTCCGACTTCATCATCCTGGGCACGGACGCCGGTCTGAAGGCCACCGCTCCCTCGCCGAATCCCCTCTGGGGCTCCATCATCAGCGGCGACATCGCGGGCCTTTACCTGATGCACGACCAGTGCGGCGAGCCCGTGACCACGCCCCTCTCCCTGGAGCAGACCCGGGGCGACATCTTCTTCATGAAGGTCCGCGACTTCGTAGATCAGGTGGAAAAGGGCGGCAAGGCTCCCATCCCCACCTCCCAGATCATCTACAACCAGGCGATCCTCGACGCCATGCTGACCTCCGCGAGAGAAAAGTGCGAGGTAAAGATCAAGATCCCGGAGATCTGAAATATCCCCCCGTCCGGGAAATAAATGAAGCCCGGATTAAGCTTTCGGGAAAGAGAGATGAAATCGACAGCGTTCCCCTTGCGGGGTGCTGTCGGTTTTGTTATGATGGGGACAGACACCTGCCGCCGGTCTGTCCGGGTCGGCGCATTTCCCGGAATCGGAGGCCTCACGATGGACACGCTCCTCTTCTTTCTCTCCTTCACCCTCCCCCGCATCCTGCTGCCCGCCGCCCTGCTGCTGCCGGTCTTTCTCCTGCTCCATCCCCTGCTCCCCGGCGGATGGGGACGGACGGCGGCGTACTACGGCCTGGCGGTCTATCTGGCGGCGGTGTGGATCGCCTGCGGACTGCCGGACTGCAGAAACGCCGTCTTCAATCCCCGGCTGAACCTGACGCCCTTTGTGCGCATGTGGGCGGCTCCGGCGGAGGCTGTTCTGAATATCCTGCTGTTTCTGCCCTGGGGATTTCTGCTGCCACTGCTCTACCGGCGGTTCCGGGACGGGCGGCGGACGGTTCTCGCGGGGCTTGCGCTGTCCCTCTTCATCGAGCTCATGCAGCTCTTCTCCGGGCACACCGATGTGGACGACGTGATCCTCAACACCTGCGGGGCCTGGATCGGGTATTTCATCGCCTGCGTCCTCCTGCTCGGCTCCCCCCGCCTCTCGAAGGCCGCACCCGGAGACGGCACCTTCGCGGACCGGACGCTGGTTTATATCGCCGTCTTCCTCGTCATGTTCTTCGCCGTCCCTCTGCTTTCTCCGCTGATGGGTTAACACACCGTGAAAAAAGCCGCCGCGCCGGAGCACGACAGCTTGGAGGGATATTTCCGCTCACGGATTGCGCTTCCGGTAGCGGTCGATGGCGTAGACGATGGGCGGGACGATGGCCAGGTGAATGAGGATCCCCAGCCAGGTGCTGACGAACTGGGAGCCGAAATAGGCAAGGAACGCCTGCTCCACGCTCAGAAGTTTCACGCCCACCAGGCAGAACACCAGCCGTCCGATCACCATGGAAACGGCGATGGACACGTAGAGCGCCCAGAACTTTCGCGGCAGGAAGCGGCGGAGCAGTCCGGAAACCGCGCCGTAAGCAGCCAGCTCAAACGCCATGCAGGCCGCCATCGCAATGGGAGGCATGCCCAGAACCACGGAGCGGAGCAGCGGGGCGCAGAAGCCCACGGCGGCACCCCAGCCCGGTCCGCAGATCAGCCCGCAGAGAAAGGCCGGAATGTGCATGGGGGAAAGCAGGGTGTTCAGCGCGCGGTTATTGGCGGTGAGGAAGGGCAGCAGGAAGGCGAGGGCCAGGAACAGGGCGGCGTAAATCAGCCGTCTCAGCTCCTCCCGGCGTTCGGCCACGGCTTCGCGGAGCTGCCTCTTTTCGGAAGACTTCTTGGACATAAATACCTCGGAAAAGAATGATTTCACCTGAAAAAGAGAAAAGGACACAAAACGCGCCGCTTCGTGAACGCGTCCGTGCCCGCTTCGTGTGGGTGATTGCATGCAGTATACCATAGTCCGGCGGAAAAGTCAAGGGGGGAAGGACGAGGCGCAGAATTAACATCTCTTCACAATTCACCTTCACAATTCTTAATCGTATTTTCATTGACTTCGCCCTTTCTCCGTGCTACAATAGAGCGCGGACAATGACGGTAGTGACGGAAGGAGGCGGCGCATGGCGGACGTCGGATCAAAACTGCGCGCGGCGGCGGAGTGTATTCTCAACCCCCGTTTTCTGCTGTGCTTCGGGCTGGGGTGGCTCTGCACCAACGGCTGGTCCTATATCCTCTTCGGGCTGGGCACCGTGCTCCGCGCCGGGTGGATGATCGCCGTGTCCTCCGCTTATATGGCCTTTCTCTGGTTCCCCTTCACCCCGGAGAAGCTGGTGACCCTCCTTATCGCCATCTTTCTTCTGCGGCGTCTCTTCCCCCGGGACAGGCGCACCCTCACCCGTCTGAAGCTCCTGCGCCGGGCAGCACTCCGGAAATGGCGGGAGCAGAAGGAAAAATGGCAAAAATGGCGGATCTCCCGAAAAACGGCCCTCCCTTCGGACAAGCACTCTTTACACAAGCCGGGATGACCCGGCGGACGAAGACAAAACGGATCTCTTCCCTTTTTGGGGGATGGGGATCCGTTCTTTTTTATATTTATTTCAGTGCCGCCGGTCTTGTGAAGCGCTCGGTCACGCCGTTCCAGGGGAAGGACAGCTCCGCTGAGAACAGGGACGGCCCTTTCCGGTTCACCCGGCTGCCGTATTTTCCGTCTCCCAGAAGGGGGGCCTTCCTGGCGGCGAACTGGGCGCGGATCTGGTGGGTCCTCCCCGTCAGCAGCTCAACCCGGACGGAGGCGGCCGCGTGTCCCCGCCAGTCGAAGCGATCCGTCACCGCGTACCGGAGAACGGCCTCCTTCGCCCCCCGCCGGTCCGCGTCTGCAGGCAGGATGAAGGCCTTGTCCCGCCGCCGGTCGAAAAACAGCCGGTCCCGCATCTCCCCCTCCTCCGGCAGATCGGGCGGCAGGGTCACATAGGCTGTATATATTTTCACGAGCTTCCCCTCCGTCACGAGACGCGACAAGGCGGAGGCTCCCCTTTTCGTCAGGGCGTAAACCATCAGCCCTTCGGTAGTGCGGTCCAGCCGGTGAACGGGATAAACATCCTCAAAGGCCGCGCCTCTGTCTTTCAGAGCGTTCCGCAGAAGGGAGGGCATCCCCGGGGTATCCGCTCCGTCCTCCGACAGGACGCCGAATGGCTTAACCGCGACGGTCCAGTCCGGGGTCAATGCCAGGATATCGGGCAAAATCAGCTTTTCTTCCGTCATAGTCCTCCCAAAAAGGGAGGGGCCGCCCGAAGACGATCCCTCCGCTGAGTATCAGGTTTATTGTCTTATGTACTCTCAGTTCCCGTTATCCAGATTGGCCTGGAAGGCGTTGTACACCTTATCCAGATTCTTGAGACCCACCTTTTCGCTCTTCTTGTAGGCGGAGGCGAAGTCGGTGCTGTTGCTGCCGAGGGGCGTGGAGAAGCAGGTGCCCAGCAGGAATCCGCCCAGCGTGCCGTTGAAGGCCACCGGGAACGGGCTGGAGATGGAGTCGTGGATGAGGTCGATCAGTCTCGCGTCGTCCTGTCCGTTGGAGTACTTGACCTTCAGGCCTTCCTCATAGTACTTCGGAATGACCGTCTTGCCGGTCTCACGGCAGAAGACCTCCAGGCAGGTGGTGCAGAAATCCATGCTCTCCGGCGGGAGGGTCATGGGGATCGCGCCGACCTCGCTGGTGTCGTGGAGGGAGGAGACGTAGTTCTGCTGATCCTCGTCCAGCTTCGGGTAGGGCAGGATGCCGATGGTGAACTCGATGTCCCGCATCTTGGCGAGGTCGCCGAGACGGTTGTAGCCGATAATGAGGCTCTGGCCCGCGCCGAACACAATGCGCAGACCGGCGTCGGAATAGTCGGCCAGGGTGGTCAGCGAACCGGGGGCGTAGAACAGCTCGTTCAGCTTTTCCAGGATCTTGACGGAGCGCTCGTTGTTGAAGCAGTACTGCGGGCCGTCGTCGGTGCGCTCGATGAACTGGATGTCGGTGCCGATCAGGAACGGGATCATGGAGCCCCACATGCCGATGCAGGTGAAGCCGAAGCGGTCGCCTTCCTTCATGGTGCCGTCACCGTCCGTATCCAGCATGACAGTGTTGATCACGTCGATCATGGTGTCAAAGGTCCACTTGCCCTCGAAGACCATGTTCTGCAGGTAGTTCGGATCGTTGTAGTAGTCGTTGATGAGGTTCTTGTTGGAATAGAGCGCGTGGGCGGACTGGAGGGCGTCGGTAAAGTAGTCGCCGATGAGGATGTACATGCCGCCCTCGATGAACTGGCAGTCCCGCATGGCGTCGCCGTACCAGTAGCTCTTCGTGAGATCGAGGATCTGGTTCGAATAAATGTTATGCAGATAGCCGTCGCGGGCCAGGCTTCCGAAGGCCATGATGTCGTTGGCCATGACGTCCCAGTCATCCGAGCCGGCCATGATCTGCTTCTTGATGGTGGCCTCGTGGTTCGAGTAGGACAGGCTGGCCTCGATGAAGGTCGGGTTGATGTTCAGAAGCTCGCTGACCTTGGCGTTGCGCTCGTAAACGGCGTCGTTGACCGCCTCGCCGTTCAGTTCGCCGGAGCCCTGAATGAAGGCGTTGCCGTTGGTGGCGTCGGTGTCGTCCACAGAGGTATAGACGCGGAAATCACGCCCGCCGAAATCCGTGCCGGCAAAGGGATCGATAAATTCCGTTTCGGTTTCCTCCGGCGACTGGGCATCCGTCGCGCCTGCGCCCTGGGAAGCGGTGGTTTCGCCCGGATCGCTGTTCTCTGTCCCGGTGGAGCAGGACGCGAAAACCGACACGGTCATCAGAAGGGCGAGAAGAAGGCTGAGAGTTTTTTTCATGTGCGTTCTCCCTTGCAGTGGCAGGTACAGATAACTAATTATTAACTCACCGTTAATAATTTACGTGGCTGTATTATAACACACTTTTTATGCAATGTCAATCAAGATCGGCACAATTCGGGCGGGAATTTCGACAAATAAACGAAACCGCACGCTCAGAGATAATATTCCGTCGGCAGGGGCGCGTCGTCCGCCAGAAGCTCCGCGCCGCCGCTCCTCTCCCGGACCAGGGCCATGACCTCCGCCATCTTCCGGCAGTCGCAGAGCTGGGTCTTCGCCTCTCCCACAAGTCCGTCCCGGATGCAGCCGTGAGCGCGGAAGGCGGGCTCGTACTTGGGATATTTCGCCGACACCTCGGAGATTCCCACCGTGTGATGGCAGCGGATGGGCCGCTCGATCACGTCGCCGGATTTCAGCCGGATATCCGCCCGGACGAAGGTATCCGACAGCCGGTTGGGCACGCCGAGCCATTCCTCCACGGAGTGCAGATAGGTGTTCCGGTTATGGCCCACGCCGACAAGCAGGACAAATCCCCCCGCCGTACGCAGCCGTCCCCAGCAGCCCGCGGGCGAGGTGGAGGTTTCCGTCATGACCTCACCGGCCGCCCAGTCTTTCACTTTCCCCGGATCCCCGAACACCGCCATGGAGTGGGTGGGATGGAGCGTGCGCAGGACGTCGGGACGGCGGAGGGCCAGGGTGGGCAGCGTCCCCACGCAGGTGCGCTCGTCGTTCATGTCCATGGTCACGGGATCCGCCCCGCCCAGCCGGTTCCAGGTGTGGGTGGGAACGCAGAGCAGGCCGCCGTCCGGGGATTTGTCCATGGTGACCCAGGAAATCAGGGCGTCCAGAAGGCCCTCTCCCCGCCCCTCGACCTTGCCCACGGCCCGGAGCGACGCATGGACCACCACCGGCACGTCCCGGGGCACACCCATCTCTTCAAACTGCCTGTACAGATCCTCGCGCGTGATCATACGGAAAACCCTCCCCTGAATACACATTGGCGCATATTTATGCCGCCGGATCCATTATAACCGGATTTTTCCCCGTTGTCAACAGGAGACGGGCGGGACGGCAGTCTTCTTGCTTATGTGATTCAACTGAATTTTTGTGAATCACACAAAAAATCTTGACAATCTGCCCTCCGCGTTGTATAATGAGAACATCATTTTCCGGACCTTCCTGTCCGGCCCATGGAGACAAGCGATGAAAAAACGCGTGCTCTGCCTGCTGCTGGCGGCGATTCTGACCTCCGGCGCCATGGCTTCCTGCTCCGAGAGCAAAACCAACACCGACAACGAGACCACCCCCACCGCCGCCACGCCGTCCTCCACCGATGAGGTCGTCGCGGAGGATATCGCCGAGGAGACCGCGGAGATCCTGCCGGACATTCCCGAGCTGGACTTCGGCGGCGAGGACTTCACCTTCCTGACAAACGGCGCGAGTGACGACTGCGGATCCGACTGGATCACCTACGACGTCACCGCGGAGGAGCTGAACGGCGAGGTCATCAACGACGCCGTATACGAGCGGAACGATTACCTTACCGGGACATACAACTTCAAATTGAACGAGGTGAAGTCCACCTCCACCGCCCACGACATGCTGAAAAAGGACGTCAAGGGAGGAGGCGGCGCGTATGACGCATGCTTCACCGGCTTCCTTCGCGCCCAGACCCTTGCCGCCGACGGCTTCACCCACCGCATGTCCGACGTGCCCTACGTCGACCTGTCCAAGCCCTGGTGGGATCACCGGGCGGCCGAGGACATGATGATGCTGGGCGACGTCTACTGCGGCACCGGCGACATCACCGTGATCGACAACGACGCCACGTGGATTCTGATGTTCAACAAGCAGATGATGGTCGATCTCGGCCAGGAGGACATCTACGAGGTCGTCCGCGAAGACCGCTGGAACTACGACAAGCTCTACGATACGCTCAAGACTGCCTCCCGCGACGTGGACGGCGACGGCAACATGGACTGGAAGAAGGATATCTTCGGGTTCGTCACCACGGGCAACACCTGCTACGGTCTGCTCTACGCCTCCGGCGAAAAGGTCGCCCCGAAGAACGCGGACGGAGAGCCGACCCTCATCACCGACCTGAACCGCATCACCTCCGTGGTGGAAAAGGCGGGCCTGATCCTCGGCGATCTCGACCACGTCTTCGTCTGCGACCGCACCGGCACGAGCCCGGAGGATCTGCGCCACGTGTTCGAAGAAGGGCGCGGGCTGTTCTACGGCGAGGTCATGCAGTGCATCACCCGCATGCGCGAGAGCGAGACCGACTTCGGCGTCATCCCGTGGCCCAAGTTCGACGAGACCCAGAGCGGATACTACAACTTCGTTCACAACACCGCCGGCAAGACGATTGTCGTTCCCGTGAGCCAGAACAGGATGGAAATGGCCGGCGCGATCATCGAGGCAATGGCGGCGAAGTCCATGTATACCCTCACGCCTGCCTATTACGATGTGTGCATGACCTACAAGTACGTCCGCGACGAGGAAAGCGCCGCGATGCTCAACCTCATCCTGGAATCCCGCTGCTTCGATCCGGCATACATCAACGACTGGGGCCTTGCCTCTACGACCTATAACGTGATCTACTCGGGCGGCGCGAACTTCGCCTCCAAGTGGAACGGACAGGTCAAGGTCTTCAACAAGATGAAGGACAAGATGATGACCAAGTTCGAGGATCTGAAAGCCGAACGCGGCGACTGATCCGGAACGGCCGAACGGCAGAGCACTCTCTATAAACAGCACAGCGGAAGGATCTTCCAAAATCCTTCCGCTGCTTTTTTTATTCTGTTTAGTCTTTACCCGTTGAAAAGCTCCGGCTCGTCGGTGTATTCGATGAAGGGGTTGCCCTCACCGTCAAACTGAATTTCCAGAACCACGTAGGTGGATTCAAAGTACTTCGGCCCGCCGCCCATCCAGCGGTCGCCCACGTACCAGTACCGGTCCCTCTGACGCCGCACGAACGCGCTCTGGGAGACGAAGGTGGTCTTGTCCCCGAAGTTCCGCAGCAGGCCCCAGCGTCCCGTGACGGAATCCGCGGAGCACCATTTGCCCTGATTCGGCGCCCATCCCGTGCAGTAGGAGGAGATCATGAAGGTCCGCCCGTCCTTTTCGAACAGGGCCGGAGCCTCCCGGAACTCGTGGCAGTAGACGGACTTCACCCACTCGTCGACGTTGAGGTAATCCTCCGTCAGCCGGTAGATGTGCAGATCCGCGTTGTCCCGGGAGGCCGAGACGAAGTAGGCGTCACCCCGGGAATCCACATGAACCGTGCAGTCCCGGGACATCTCGCCGAAGGGATTGAAGGAGCCGTGGTAGACGAAGCCCCGGTCCGGCCAGTCCGACGATGCCACGCAGGCCCGGGCCTCCAGATAGTTCTCCCCGTTCTCGTAGTGCGCCCAGAGGACGAACTTCTTCGTCTTCGCGTTGTACAGCACCTTCGGCCGCTCGATGTTGACCTTCCGCACCGCCCCGTCCTTCTCCCACGAAAGCCGGGGATCAAACCGGGCCGAGGTTTCCTCATAAAGCGTGTCCGTGGTGAGAATGTGGCCCCGGAATTCCCAGTGCTTCATGTCGTCCGCCGGGGAGCGGTAGACGGAGACGTACCAATTCTCCCGCCTGTCCTCCCCGTACCAGTAGACGTAACCGTCATAATCCAGCATCCATCCCCCGTGGGCGTGGATGGGATTGCCGTCTGTGTCGGGGAACGGCTGTCCGTTTCTCATATTCAGTCCTCCCTCAGAAGAATATCGCCGGGATCTCATCCGCTTTTCTGGCGTCTGCGGGCTTCTTTCCCTCGGCGATGTCGTAGATCTCCCGGTGGGTCTCGATGATGCCCGCCTCGAAGTCCTCGTAGGGCCGCTGGGTCACGTCCACCACCCCGATCTGATAGTTCTCCCCGTCGAACCGGCCGAGATACGCCTGGTCGTTGAGGGTGAAGTACGCCGCGCCGAGGCACATGGGATGGGCGGCCGCCTTCTGCATGTAGTGCCGGTATGCCGCGCCCCGCTCCGCCTGGGTGGTCACGCCCCGGATGCCGGTCGCGTCCAGGCCCCGGTCCAGCGCGCCGAAGTGGAACTCCCCGATCATCACCGGCTTGCCCACCAGCCTTGAGAAATTCTCGATGCTGTCCGTGGGATCCATGGAGTAGCAGTTGAAGGAGAACACGTCCGTGAATTCCGAGCCTGCCGCCAGCTCCTTCGAGGACAGCCAGGCGTACCGGATGCCCAGGTTGAGGTGATTGGGATCCAGCCGGCGGATGGCCTCGGAGGGAATCCGGATGTACTCCCGGATCATGATCTCCGAGAACCGGTTCAGCTCCTTCAGGCCCTCCTCCGTGAAGCTCCGCGCCTTTACGGGACGGTCCATGTCGTCGAAGGAGGCGTAATCGGAGCCCCACGCGGCGTTGAGATCGTCGATGGAGTCGTACCGCTCCTTCATGAAGGCGATCAGGGCCCGGCGGGAGTGGCTGCTCTTTTCGCACTCCAGGGTGAAGGCCGCAATGTTCAGCCCGTTGACGAAGGCCCACTGGGGCTCGTTGCCAAGGAAGTAGCCGATCAGGGCGTGAACGTCCCGCTGGGGTAGGATCTGCTTCGCCCATTCCTCCGCGTTTTCGGCAAAGGCGGGGTCCATCACGTCCGGAAAGTCCCGGAAGATGTAGGTCTCCGTCTTCGGATAGCCGTGCATGATGGTCACGTGGGGGATCTCATGGGCACGGGCGAAGTCCAGATCGGACCAGCAGGCCACGGTGTTGAATCCCCATCTGACCATGCGCCGGGCCGTCATCTCCCGCCATTTGGCATAGTAGTCCTCCCCGAACACCCGCCAGAGGTTGTGCCGGTGCCAGGAGAAGAACTCCCCGTGGACCCATCCGGCGGACGCGGGATCCAGCTCGCCCGCCAGGCAGCGGATGCCCTCCAGATTGGCGTCCCCGTCGATGTTCACGCAGTCCAGCCCCGTGGAGAAGAAGGCGTACCCGTCGGGATCCGCCAGCAGATACCGTCCGTTCCACTTCTCCAGCGTGAAGAAGCCCGTACCGTCGGTCAGCTTCAGGGAGAGATCGCCGCCCCACCGGGACCGCCCGTCATCCTCCCGCTTCGGCGCCGGGTCGGAGAGAACCTTCTTCATCCGCGCCGCCATCTCTTCAAAGGAGTGGGTTTTGCCCGGCCAGTCCGCGATGGCCTTCTGTCCCAGTTCATCCACCAGGACCTTCTCCTCCACCGGGAAGTCCGGCATCCCGTCGTACACGCGGAAGTTTTCGATGCGGAAGGTCACGTCCCCGGGAGCTTTCTCGGACCGGACCACAAAGCGCACGGCCTCCGGGAAATCGATGGGCTGGCCCTGGGTCACGGATTTCAGCTTGCCGGGGGTGCGGCGCAGAAAGAGGACCTTTCCCTGTGTGATCTCCTCAGCGGGCAGGGCGATGCGGGTGCGGATCCCGGGCAGGACGCCCATCTTCACACCGCAGAACCGGCCGTCCCCGGTCTCAAAAAACCAGGAAAACACAGCGGCCCGGGTGCCCAGGCAGGTCACGTCCATGCCGAGCCAGCGTCCGCCGCGGAGGGAGGTTCCCAAGAGCGCGCCCTCCTTCATCTCCGCCCAGAGCTCGCCCTGCCCCTTCGGAAAGGTGAAGACGCAGGCGCCGGTCCCGGGAAGAGCGTTTTTCTCCACGCCCTCCGGATGCAGATCGCTGACGGGAAAGGGGGTAAAATCGATCATGTTCGTACTCCTTTTCTTTTGGTTCATCCGTATGTGCCGTGACGCTGCCCCGGAGGCGCGGAGAATTGCTTACAGCTCGATCATGTCCTTCGGGCAGTCGGTGAGATCACGCCGTCCGTCTTCCGTCACCAGCACCATGTCCTCGATGCGGCAGCCGTACTTGCCCTCGATGTAGATGCCGGGCTCGGAGGTGACGATCTGGCCGGGCAGCAGCACCGCGTCGCCCATCCGTCCGTGCAGGCCCGGATCCTCGTGGATCTCCAGCCCCACGCCGTGGCCGAGGCTGTGGCTGAAATAGCCCTGATAGCCCGCGTTGTCGATGATGTCCCGGGCCAGCTTGTCCATGTCCGCGTTCTTCTTGCCGGGGCCGATGGCGTCGATGGCGGCGCACTGGGCCTTAAGCACCGTGTTGTAGAGGCGCTTCATCTCCTCGTCGGCCTTTCCGATCACCACGGTGCGGGTCATGTCGGAGTGATAGCCCTTCACCATGGCGCCGTAGTCCATGGTCAAAAATCCCTTTTCCAGCTTCACCGGACGGGGCACGCCGTGGGGACGGGAGGAGGCCGAACCGGAGACGGCGATGGTGTCAAAGGAGGGCTTTTCGCTGCCGTGCTTCTTCATGTAGTATTCCAGCTCGGCGGCCACCTCGATTTCGGTCATGTCGTGGGTGAGAACCTTCACGATGTGATGGAACGCGCCCTCCGCGATGCGCTGAGCCGCCACGATGTTCTCCACCTCGTCCGGGGTCTTGACGGAACGGATCTCCGTGAAAATCCCGCCCAGGGGAGCGAATTCCGGAGCCGCGTCCGCCAGAGTCTTCTTCAGATTTTCCAGCGCGGCGCAGGTGAGGCGTCTGTCCTCGTAGCCGATCACCTTCAGACCGCGCTCCTTCACAATCTCGAGGAGTCCGGGCTGACCCGGCAGGCAGACGGTGCAGAGGGGAGTCGCCTCCGCCTTCGCCGCCTCGATGTACCGGGAGTCCGCAAAGACCCACGCGGCATCCTTCGTGAGGAAGGCGTACCCGTCCGGATTGTCAAAATCCGTCACGTACAGGTGATTCTCGGGGGAGCTGACGTAGATCGCGTCCAGTCCCAGTTCGTCCATCTTCGCTCTCAGTTTCGCATAGCGGAGTTCCATCTTGTTCATGATAAATCAGACCTTTCTGTCAAATATTGCGTTGTTCTGTCTTCGTTCCGGAGGCGGCGGGCTTCCCTAACCGGCCCTCCTTCCATTGATCCTGGACGTGGGCCTCCATGCGGACGGTCCAGCCGGGATAGCGGATGATCTGCTCCGGCACCCGGTAGAGGGACTCCCAGGATCCGTCGTCGTACACCGTCAGCTCCCGCCAGCCCCGGTAGAACCGGCAGGGATCCTTGTCCCCGGAGTAGCTGAAATGCCCGGTGTGCAGAATCGGCTTCCGCCCCGCCTCCTCTTCCGTCAGAGGGATATAGGAGAAGTGGTCGTGGCCGCAGAAGAGGGCGCGGATTCTGGGCTCGTCCCGCAGCAGGGATTTGAACGCCTCCCCCTCCGCCTCCCGGTCAAACCAGTGGGAGCAGAGGAACACCGGTCGATCCCCGGCCAGATCGAGCGCTTCCCGGATTAAGCCGCAGTTCACCGGGCGGTAGGTACCGTCGCTGTTCTCCGCCGGTCCGAGATTGCCGGAAAAGGAGTCCAGCAGCACGAACACCGCCTCGTCCCGGCATACGATCTGCTCCCGGGGCTGTCCGGTGATCCACTCCCAGTCGCCCGGGGCGTACTGCTCGTGATTTCCCGGCGTGATGAAGAACGGCCCCGGGAAGGCGGGCATGATCTTCTCCATGAACTCCGCCGTCCGGCTGACGGGCGGGTCCCACAGATACGATCCCCCCTCGTTCCAGGCCCAGAAATCCAGGGAGACATCCCCCAGGCACAGGGTCATGTCGTAGTCCCGCTCTTTTTTCGCCTCTTCCAGACACCGGATGAGATCCGCCATCCGCTCCTCGTTGCTCATGCCGTACCATCCGGCGTGGCAGTTGTGTATGTCCGACGCGAGCATGACCCGCAGCATAGGCTTCCTCCTTGCTTTATTCTCCGCGTGTTCGGCGGCTTCGGGCGAATTTCTCCATGTAGGGCCGCTCGATCCGGCGCTTGATCCGCCAGAACAGGGTGGTTTTATCCTTGATGGGCGGCACGATGAACACCGTCATGCCGCACCGCTTCCCCGCCGCGCCGTCCGTCAGCAGCTGATCCCCCAGGAGCAGGGACTCCCCCGCCTCCGCTCCGGCATCCTTCATGGCCCGCCGCAGGGTCCGGATCAGGGGCTTTTTCGCCTTGCCGTACCACGGGCAGCCCAGAGGTTCCGCAAAGACCTCCGCCCTCTCCCGGTCGTTATTGGAGACGAAGATCACGTCAATCCCGGCTGCCTCCATGTCCCGGAACCAGCGGACCGTATCCGGCGGCGGGGTCGGATCGTCGTAGGTGGCCAGGGTGTTGTCGATGTCGGAGAAGATGAACCGGATCCCCCGCTCCCGGAGCACCTCCGGCGTCACATGGCGAAAGTCCGGCAGCACCTCGTCCGGCAGGAGCCATTTTTCAAAAATCATAACGCGTCCCCGTTCTGCCCGTCTCCGACGGATTCCCGTCCGCGGATCGCCCGGATGCGGTCCGCCGTCGTGGGATGGTCGTATTCCAGCGCCACCACGGCCGGGTGGGGATTGAGGTCGCTGAAGTTGTCCCGGGACAGCTTTTTCAGAGCGGAGATCAGGGCCTCCCCGTATCCGTTCTCCGCCGCCGCCCGGTCCGCACGGTATTCAAACCGCCGCGCCATGGCCGCCCGGGGGATCATGCACAGGGTCAGCACCGGCGTCAGGATCACGGACTGGAGCAGGATCACCCCGAACACCGGGCTCATGGCGTCAAAGCCGTATTCCAGAGAGACCGCCGGGGTCACGGCAAACCACGCGGCCATGAGGGCGACCACCGCCATGAGGAGCACCGTGAAGACAGTATTCTTCATGGTGTCCCGCCGCCGGTAGTGGCCCAGCTCGTGGGCAAAGACCGCCGCAATCTCGTCCTCCGTGTAGCCGTTGACCAGATTGTCGTAGAGGACGATCTTCTTGAATTTACCAAGGCCCGAGCAGAAGGCGTTGGCCTTGGTGGTGCGCCGGGACGCGTCCATCACATAGATGTCCTCCAGCTCATAGCCCGCCTTTTTGAAGAGATCGGCCAGAGTCTCCCGCAGCGTTCCCTCCGGCAGGGGCGTGAATTTGTTGTAGAGCCGCTGGAAGGTGGTGGACAGCATGGAGAAAACCAGCACGAACGCCGCCAAAAGGCCAAACACGCCGAAAAATCCCTTCGCCCCGAACCGGTTCCAGCACCAGGTCACCGCCAGATACAGCGCCGCGTTCAGAAGGACGTTGACAATGAAGCCTGTGATCTCGTCCCGGACGAAGGTGGCCGTCTCCGTTTTGCCGAAGCCGTATTTCGCCTCGATCCGCTTCTCCCGCACCCACTCGAAGGGCAGGCTGAGGACGGTCATGGCCGCGGTCCAGATAAGAAGGAGCAGAAAGGATTTCAAAACCGTCCCGCCGGGGAGCCTCGTATAAACCGCCGCGAACACGTTCGTCCCGAAGAGGAGGGAGAGAATCACGGCGTCAAAGATCTTTTCGGTCGCGCCGAGCTTTCTCTTCTCGGCGGAGTAGTCCAGCCAGCGGGCATAGTCGTCCGCGTCGTAAATGTCCCGCACCGTGTCCGGAAGAGGCTCCCCCCGCCGCGACGCCTGCAGGATGCGCAGGATCAGATCATACGCCAGATCCAGCGCGATGAGGATCAGAAAAATCGTTTTGTACGTCATAATTCAACAAAACGGGGGACAGGGCAGGCTTGCGGTGGGCCTTTCCTGTCCCCGCGCGATCCGGGATCAGCCGATGACTTCGATGGTGTTGTTCTCGTCGCCCTTGTAGGCGTTCTCCAGCAGCTCGGTCAGGGCGATGGCGTCGTCGATGCCCAGTCCCTCGGGGGAACCGGTTCCGTTCGCCACGGCGTCGATGAACTGCATCAGGGGAGCGGGCTTGCCTTCAGGCAGGGAGGGCTTGAAGGGACCGCGGTGGATGTCGTTGTACTTCGTGCTCTGGAAGGTGACGTCCTCCCCGTGGGCGATCATGGAGCCTTCCGTGCCGTAGATTTCCAGGGTCTGGGGGGATCCGGCGGAGATGAAGCCGGTTTCCGCCACGCCGAGCGCCCCGTCGCCGAACTCCGCGATGGCCACGGCGTTCTCATCCACGGGCGTTCCGAAAGGAGCGGTGAACAGGCCGGTGACTCTCTTCGGCTTGCCCAGGAACCAGGCCAGCAGGTACATGGGATGGCAGCCCAGGTCCATCATGGAGCCGCCGGCCGCCGCGCTCTTGTCGAACCAGTACGCCGGGAGCCAGTTGCCGGAAACGCCGGAGTGCGCGTCGCGGGTGCGGACCAGGGTGACCTTGCCGAAGGCGCCCTCTTCCATCATCTTCTTGGCGAACTGCACGCAGGGACGGCCTCTCTGGGGATAGCTGATGACGAAGGTCACGCCGGATTCCTCGATAGCCTTCTTCACATCCAGGCATTCCGCCACGGTGGGCGCCAGGGCCTTCTCGGTGAAGATGTGCTTTCCGGCTTTCGCCGCCTTGACCAGGATGTCCCGGTGGGCGGTGGTGGGCGCGTCGCAGATGACGGCCTCGATGTCGTTCCGGGCCAGCAGCGCGTCCAGATCCGCGATGAACTCCGCGCCGAGCTCCTTTGCCCAGGCCTCGCCCCGTGCTGCGTCGTCGTCCCATACCGCGACGATCTCCGCCTTGCCGCTGTTCTTCAGCATGCCGGCATATCCGCCCGCGTGCACGTGCCACTTGGAGAGCATTGCAACTTTAACCATGGTAAATCCTCCTGTTATATAGAGAAAAGTTTAAACGTTCCGTGAGATTGCGCAGGGTTCATTCTGCCCAGGCCTCGATGAAGTCCGCCAGGGGTTTCGGGTTTTCCAGACCGTGGGGGTGGTGGCCGCAGCCGGGCTTTCCGGCGGTGAACAGGGGCAGGCCGCGCTCCCGGTAGAGCCGCTCCAGCACGATCCCGTTCTCCCGGTAGGGCACTGTCACGTCAGCCTCGCCGTAAACCAGAGCCACGGGGATCCGCGCCTCCGCTATCGGTTCCAGCCGGTCCATGGGATGATCCCGGTATACCAGCAGCTCGGCGATATCCCGGAAGCCCAGAGCCGCCTGAATCTCCGTCCAGCCGCTGCCTCCGCCCAGAGCTTCCCCCTCTCCGAAGCCCATGGGGCAGGAAAGAAGATTCATCACGGGCGCGTCGAGGTACAAAACGGAGGTGAGGGACGGGTACTTCGCCGCGAAATTCACGGAGCACAACCCGCCGCAGCTCATGCCCACGCAGGCAAACCGCTTTTCCAGGCCGAATTCTTCCGCCATGAAGGGAACGAAGGCGGCCTTGGCGTCGGAATCCGCGTCCGTGCCCCAGCGGTTGACGTTTGAGAGCCAGGCCAGGCACCAGCCCCGGGAGAGCAGCTCGAGTTCCAGATTCGGGAAGGCCCCGAAATACTCCATCTTGACCGCCCATTTGCCGCTTAGCTTTCCCTTCGGCAGAACGATCAGCGCGTCCCGGTCCATGAAGCGGAAGTCCCGCCGCTCATAGCCGAACCACTCGGAAACCGTGTATTCCATATGTCCTCCGGAAATCAGACCATTACGGGTACAGTATAGCAGTTTTCCCGGGTGAAGTCAAGATGGAGGGCCAAATTCGGAAGGAATGAGGGGAAAATGAAAAAATGCGCATGCGACAGCCTCTTCCCGCAGTTCTCCGGTCGGAGAAAAAGACGCGGCTCCTTTTTTCCGGGGAACCGCGTCCGTTTATACTATGGGTTTATTCGGCTTTTCTTTTGCCCAGACCTTCGTCCGTGGCTTTTTTCTGCGCGTCGTAGCCGTTGCCGTCGTAGTCGCCGAATTCCTTTTCCTTGTCGAAGCAGTGGGATTCGGGAACCTCCTCCACATGCTCCTCGGGCTGGGTCACGGCCGAACCCACCGACGCCGTCTCCGCGAACACGGACGCCTTCGTGGTGAGATCCACCATATCCGTGGGGATGATGATCTTGGCGGCCCGTCCGTCGGCGACCTTCTGCATGGCCTCGAACTGCTTCAGCCGCAGGACCTTTTCGTCGATCCCCGCCGCCATCAGCTCGCGCAGACCGTCCGCCTCCGCCTTCTTGGCCAGGTACAGGGCTCTCGCTTCGCCTTCCGCGCGGGCGATCCGGGCGTCTCTTTCGCCCTCCGCCTCCAGCACGACGGCCAGCTTGTGGCCCTCGGCCTCCTTGATGTCCGCTTCCTTGTGGGCCTCCGCCAGAAGCAGGGTTTCTCTCTTTTCGCGCTCGGCCTTCATCTGCTTTTCCATGGATTCCTGGATGCCCTTCGGCGGGATGATGTTCTTCAGCTCCACCCGGATGACCTTGATGCCCCAGGGGTCCGTGGCGTCGTCCAGGATCAGGGCCATCTTCGAGTTGATGGCGTCCCGGGAGGTGAGCGTTTCGTCCAGCTCCAGCTCGCCCACGACGTTTCTCAGCGTAGTGGCCGTCAGATTGTCCAGGGCGTTGATGGGGTTGATGGCGCCGTAGGTGAAGAGCATGGGGTTGAACACCCGGAAGTACACCACCGCGTCAATCTGCATGGTGACGTTGTCCTTCGTGATGACGGGCTGGGGCGGCGCGTCCAGGACCTGCTCCTTCAGGGTCACCTTCTTGGCAATCCGCTCCAGGAACGGGGTCTTGAGGTGCATCCCGGCCTCCCAGGTGTCCTTGTATTTCCCGAGGAACTCGATGACGTAGGCCTCGCTCTGGGGCACCACCCGCAGATTGGCCAGCAGGTACCAGATCACAAGCACGGCGACGGCAATCAGAACATACAGCATATCGGCACTCCTTTTCATGAATCCGTTCCGGGCAAGGAGGTTTCTCCGTCCCCGGAAGCGGTCGGTTTTCTTTCTGACGGGGTCAGTATATCACAATCACGATCCTTTTACAAGGTCCGGCGAACGTTTTTCACCGGGATTTAATCTTCCGGGAACTTTTTCAGAATTCCCGCCGTCTAATTTCCAAATGAACTATATTATGACAAACCGGAGGATTCATTCATGAAAGGAAAAAAAGCCCTGCTCGCATCCCTTTCCGCCCTGCTGCTGACCGGATGCGTCTCCCTTCGTCCGGCTGAGAGCCCGGCGGTGTACGACTCCGGTTTGTACGGCTCCGCCCGTCCCGCCGAACCGCTGGCCGCCGATCAGACCTCCGTACCCGTGCTGCCCGCCGGGGAAACCGTGCTCTCCCTGGACCCGGAGGCGCTGGGCTTTCGTCTCTCCTTCGTGGATCTGTGCAGGATGAAGGAGCCCTGGGACGGCCGCGCCTTCCTGCCCTTCGACGGCTTTCAGACCGACAGCGGCCCCGTGCTTTACGGCAATGACCGGGAGTGCCCCGCCGCGCTGATTGCCTCCCGGAACGACCTCGACCGGTTCACGGCGCAGACGGAAGAGTTCTTTTTCTACGATTATACCGATTATTATGCCGGTTATGGGACGGACAGCTTCCCCTCCCTGCTTCCCCTGTGGGACGACGCTTTTTTCGAGGATCACGCCCTGCTGCTGGTTTACATCTGGATGCCCTCCACAGTTAGACCCGTCCCGGACCGCTTCGAGATCCGCCGGAACAAGGTGCCCGACGCCTCCTCCGCCGTTCTCCATATCGGATTCACCCCGGAACCGGGGGTTGACGGCGGCGAAGCGGAGTGCGGTTGGTTCGCCCTTCTGGAGCTTCCCCGGGACACCGCCGCCGCCGTCAGCCGGATCCGCGCCGCCGTCCGGAGACAGAGTTAGCATTTGATTTCTGCGGCGCATAAAATGAATAAAAATCCGTCTCCGGTTCACGCGTCTCCGGGGACGGATCTTTTATTCGGAAATCGAACGCATCGGACCTCCGGCCTTTCGGTGGGATCCGGATCGGGCAACTTACGCCTTCGCCGCGTGCTCCTCCAGAATGCCGCGGAGGGCCGCCATGGAGGAGGAATGGCTGCGGGCCACCCGGGTTCCGTTCCGCTTTTCGCCCAGAACCAGGTGGATCATCTTGTGGGAGACGGTGTTGGTGAAGAGGATCAGCAGATCCGGAGAGCCGATATCCTTCAGCCCGCCGGACATCTTCGGGTAGATCTTGGCCTTGCAGCGGTATTCCGCGCACAAATCCTTGTACTGGCGGGTCATACATTCGTTTCCGCCTACGATCACAACGCTCATGACAGGGCTCCTTTGCGGTTAGTTTTCGCTAATTTGCATTTATTATACACACCCCGCTTTGCCTTGTCAACCCCCTCCGGCAAATTTCCTACAAAAAAAGTGGGATTCTCCTCCGCTCTTGCAATCTCCGCCGGATTGTGCTATAATGCCCCATGTGCGTCCGGCGGCCCGTCGTTCTCCCGTCCGGACATTCTCGAGGAAAGGAGCAAACCGCGTGAACAACAAACCCTCACGGAACAAAGGATCCCTTGTAGGCGCGCTCCTCTTGCTGCTGGCCGCCATGATCTGGGGCACCACCTTCGCCGCTCAGAGCGAGGGCGCGGACAAGATCGCCGCCTTCACCTTCAACGGGGTGCGCATGCTCATCGGCGCGCTCACCCTCACCCTCTTTCTCCTGATCCGCTCCGCAGTCCTGCGCCGGAAGAACCACGATGCGGCGGAACCGGATAAGCGGCGGGAGCAGGCGAAGATCACCCTGCGCGGCGGCTTCTTCGTGGGACTCGCCCTCTTCGGAGCCAGCACCGCCCAGCAGTTCGCCTTCAACTACACCGACGCCGGGAAGATCGCCTTCATCACCGCGCTCTATATGTTCTTCGTCCCCCTGATCGGCCTCTTCTTCGGCAAGCGGGTATCCGCCGTCATCTGGATTTCCGTGGCGCTCGGCTTCGTCGGTCTGTATTTTCTCACCATTGATCCCACGGAGCCCTTCTCCGTCAACCGGGGCGACGCCCTGGCCTTCCTCTGCGCCATCATTTACTCCTTCCACATCCTGCTGGTGGAGAAATACGCGGCATTCGCGGACGGCGCGGAGCTTTCGGCGGTGCAGTTCACGGTCTGCGGCATCCTCTCCGTCGTCATGATGTTCCTCTTTGAAGCGCCCTCCCTCCCGGCGATCCTGTCTGCCGCCCCCGAGCTTCTGTGGGCTGGCGTCATGAGCTGCGGCGTGGCCTTCACCCTGCAGGTGGTGGGACAGCGGAAAGCGGAAGCCACGGCGGCCTCCCTCATGATGTGCATGGAATCGGTCTTCGGCGTCCTGTCCGCGGCCGTCTTCCTGGGGGATCGCATGACGGGCCGGGAAATCCTCGGCTGCACGGTCATGTTCACCGCCATCGTCCTCTCCCAGGTGGGGGACCGGCTGATCGAAAAACTGAAAGACAAATGATCCGGATTCCGGACGAAAAACACGGCACACTCCCGATTAAGGAGCCGCGCCGTGTTTTTTGTATTTTCGGAATCCTCAGTCGATCACCGTGATCCTCCCATCGGTACCTTGGCCAAGATGGGGGTGGGAGGTGAGGTATTCGTCGAGGATCTCCCGGCAGGAGGCGGCGATCATGCGGATCCGACCGTTCCGCTCCAGCTCCTCCGTACCGATCCCCAGGCCGGTCTCCACGTTGCGCATGTGGTATTCCGCCATACCGACGGTGAAAATCTCCCGGTCCTCCACCTCGTCCCCGTCGAAGGTCAGGGACACCACCTCGCCCCGGGAGCGGGAGTACGTCACCCGCAGGCCGTCGGAGAGCTGGTAGAATTCCGTGTGGCCCCCTGCCAGCGCTTCCTCCCGCAGCATGAAGGCGAGCATCCGCCGCAGCTGGGCCCCCGTGACCTTGGCCATATACAGGGGATCCTCGAAGGGGAAGCATTCCGTGAAATCGGAGTAGGTCACCACCGGTCCCATTTCCCGGGAGCGGATCCCCCCGGACGCGAAGAGCATCACGTCCAGATCCATGGCGTCCCGCACGCATTCGGCGAAGAGGTCCCCCAGCTCCGTCTCCGCGTTCCGGCAGGGATGGGTCAGCTTTTTCCGGAAACGGGTCACCACCCGGTTGTATTTTTCGTCCGTCTCGGACTTGAACCGCCGGATCAGCCCTTCCACGGCCGGGTCCCGCTCCGATGTGGTCTCGTTGATGGGATCGCACCGCCAGCGCCAGGAGTCCAGCCGGTTTTCCGCCGTGTCCACCGTCAGATCGAAGCGGCCGATCACGCCGGAGCCCCAACCGGCCTGGGCAATGGGGATCCCGTTCACCACCTCCGCCTCCTCCATGAAGGTGTGGGAGTGGCCGCCGATGATCAGGTCCACCCCCCAGGCCGGATCCAGCATGGCCGCCAGCTTCCGGTCCTCGCCCAGGCCCACGTGAGTCAGCAGAACGGTCAGATCGATGTCCGCGCCCCGATACGCCCCGGCGATGTGCCTCACCTCCTCCGCAGCCGCCCGGATGTCGATGAAGGAGCCGATAAGCTTTTCCGACCGGGTCTGAGCCAGGACCTCCTCCGTCAGAATCCCGATGAAGAGGACCTTCATGCCTCCGATCCGGGTCACATGACAGGGGCGGAACAGCCGGGCCCCGTTGGTGGTGACGTGGAGATTGGCGTTGATGAGGGGAAAGCGCGCGCATTTCTCGATGAACAGGAGGTGCGCCACGCCGTAGTCCGTCTCATGGTTCCCCACGCACACCGCGTCCGGGGACAGCATGTTGATGATCTCCACCGTGGAAATGCCCTTGTACTCCGCGTCGATGACGGAGCCCCGGAACAGATCCCCCGCGATGACGTACAGGGTGTCGGGATTCTCCGCCGTGGCCCGGTTGACGTATCCGGACAGCAGGGAGACGCCCCCCGTCATGACGCCGTCCCGCTTCACGGGCAGAAAATCCCCGTGCAGGTCGTTGGAGTGCAGAATGGTCAGATGTCTGAAGCGTTCCTCAGGCATGGTTACCTCCCGTCACCCGGTCAGATCCGCGGACCGACGTCGGATGTGTCGATGTCGCAGAAGCCCATGGCATAGGCCGGAGAGTCCTTCTTCAGGCGGAAGTCGTGGGCCTCCGCGTCCATGAAGAGGGGATCGGCGATGACGGAGCCGTATTCCATCCCGGCCGCCCGGAAGTCCGCCATGGACATCTCGTCCCCTTCCCCGAACCGGCGCATAACCGGAGCCTCGGGCCGTGACGCGTCGAAGTACAGATTTCTCGAGGACGCCACGGTTCCCTGCGCGATCTGGTTCCGACTGATGTCGAACATGGGGGATCCGGCGGAGTAGACGATATTGTTCTCGAACAGAATGGACATGTGGGCCTCGGTCCGGCTGACCCGCATCATGGGCCCGTCGGAGAAGGCGAAGATGTTGTTCCGCACCGTGTTCATGGAGCCGTAATGCTGATGGTAAGCGTTGTCCGAGGTGTTCCAGCAGACGTTGTTCTCCAGGGTGATGAAGGAGGAACCCTCGTCGGTGTAGAGCGCCCATCCGCCGTAGTTTCGGGAGCGAATGTCGTGGATCACGTTTCCGGACACCACCGTTCCCGGCTGCAGGCCCAGCAGGTAGACGCCGCCCATGTCGGAGAGCATGCCGTCTCCCAGGTGGTGGATGTGGTTCTTCTCGATGCGGTTGTCATGAGTGGAGGAGGGCGCGTATCCCCAGATCCATCCGCCGGAGACGCCCGTATAGTAGAGGTATCCGATCTCGTTGTGGGCCACGGTGTTCTCGCAGGTGTGCATCATCAGGACCCCGCAGGCCGCGAAGTACCGCCGTCCGCAGTACAGGATCCGGCAGTCCTCCACCGTATTGCCGAAGGTCCGCTCCGTCTCCGGGGAACCCGCACCGCCGCCGATGATCTTCACGCCTCCCGCGCCGCCGTCCCGGATCAGGGTACGCAGGATCCTGATGCCGTGGCAGCCTCGTTCGATCACGATGCCGTGGACGCCGAAGTTCTCCAGACGGCAGTCCTCCACGGAGCAGTTTGCGGCGTAGACGAAGGACAGGGATCCGTCGGCCTGGGACACCGCCTGGGCGTCGGAGGCGTATTTGACCGGTTCGCCCTCGCCGGACGCGCCCTGGCCCACGGAGCCGTATTCGCCCCGGGTCACGCCCATGGAGAGGCCCCGCAGCCGGATGTTCTTCACCGGATTGCCCGGCTCGCCCCGGAGCTCAAACAGCTTGAAGAGGCGGGGGATGTACGCGTCCACGGTCTCCGGCGTGATGCTGCCGTCCCGGGGGATGTAGTAGATCCTGCCGTCCTCGGCGTACCATTCGTCGGGATTGCCGAAGGTCTCCGCCACGTTTTCCAGGCAGTATTCCAGCCTTGACGCCGTGCCCGGGCCTCCGTCGATGCCGAACCTCGAGGGATAGAGCATGGTGACCCGCCGGGTCTCCGGATCGTAGGACTCGATGGGCGTGTGCTCGTCGATCCAGTAGTGGCAGAAGCTCAGCTGCACCCGCTCGATATTGCGGAAGCCCTTAAAATCCCCTTCCTGCGCGATGAACCACTTGGAGGGGGAGAAGAGCTTTCCGTCGTGATTCTCCACGTCGTCCGCATAAAGCCATCCCTCTGCCGGATACCGGGTCAGCTTCGCCCGCGTCCCGTTCACATAGAAATCCGTAAAATCGATGCCGCCGGGCACGTCGGGATTCAGGGCTTCGGCCGGAATAGGCGCGGACAGGCAGGGCACCCCGCCGAACTCGTCCCGGATCCAGTTCTCCACCCGGATGCCGCCGATCACCCGCGCCTCTCCGCCTCCGAAGGGCTCGATGGTGACGCCGGTGACGCCGGGATCGATCCGGACGGTGCTCCCCAGGCTGTGGATGCCGGGCAGGAGCCGGACGGAAATGGGCTGGTTCACGCCGACGCGCCGCAGTTCCCGGATATAGGACAGAGCGGTCGGGATGTCCGGGAAGGGCGCGCCGTCGCGGGAGGGTTCGTATTCCGTTCCGCTCAGGCCGTCCGTTCCCCCGGTCCAGCCTTTCGGCGCCACGTACAGGGATGTGATCTTGTTGTAGGCAATCATGATAACCTCCTGCGGTATGTGCTTCTCCGGCAAAGTGATGCCTTGCCGATGACAAAAGGAGGACAAACCGATCAGTTTCCGTCGGTCGTCCTCCTTCCGGATGTTTTGTTTATACGCCGGGGAAAGATCCGTCAGGCGTAGATGGCGTTCGCGGCCTTTTCGTTGTAAGAGATGGATTCGGTCTTGGACGCCAGCAGATCGTTGTAATCCTGGTTCTTCAGCGCGTCCTCAGCCTGGGACTTCCAGACCGTCAGATCGCTTTCGCCGACATAGTACATGATGTGCCAGCCGTACTGCGCGCTCTCGATCAAAGCGTGGTCGCCGGGCTTTCTGGAGGCGTCGAAGAGCCAGCTGTCGAACTCGTCGATCATGGCGCCGGGCACCACGTCCTCGTACAGACCGCCGACCTCGTTGGAGCCGGGATCCTCGGAGTACTGGCCGCAGAGCTCGATGAATTTGTCCTCGCTGAACCCGGCAGCTTCCCACTCCGCGTAGACCTGATCCGCCGTGGAGGAATCCTCGTAGGTGGTGTTCAGGAACAGAATGTGGCGCACATTGCGGGCACGGGTCTCGTCCATATAGCCGGTCCTGGCCAGCAGATAGACGGTGTAGGCGTCTTCGCTGTCCGAAGTAATGACGGTGGTGTCGCCGGCGGACGCAGTGTCGGCCCAGGAGCTGACATCGGAGGGCAGGTTGGCGGTCAGGACATGGTCTTCCTTCGCGCCGGCCACCTTGGTATCGACATCCTCGGAAGCCATGCCGGTACCGGTCAGGATGGAGCGGAGGGTGGATTCAAAATCAGCGGCCGTGGCGGCGGCGGAAAGCTCGTCGGCAGCCTTCTTCGCGGCTTCCGCTTCCTCGGAACTGGAGGAGGTGGGGTTGTCGTCGTCGTCATAAACGCGGAAATCAGCGGCGTTGAAGGTGTAGGTGTACAGATCCACGCCCATGAAGGTCCCGGGATTTTCATCGGCGTAGGCCTTCAGCTGATCGTCGGTGTAGGTGAAGCCGTCCATCACCTGGTTGTAGGCCTTCTGCGCCAGAACCGTCAGCTCCAGGCACTTTTCGACGTCCTTCTTCTTGACGCCGTTTCCGGTCATCATGCGCAGGAAGTCGTTCAGGCTGTAGCCGGCGGCCTTGGCATTGTCCTCCAGCACGCCGATCTGCTCCGCGATCTCCGCCCGATCCTCGTCGGTCAGGGTGTTGCCCTTTTCATGGCCGATCTCGCAGAGACCCAGCATATTCTTCACATAGTCCCGGGTCATTCTCACCAGATAGTCGAACCAGCTGCCGCCGTCCGTCAGATAGGGACAGGACTGGGACTTCAGGGACACGCCCTGCTGCACGCCCAGATAACTGAAAGCGGAGGAGTAGTTCTGGTACTGGGAATTATAGAAGTACGCGAACATCATGCCGTCGACCTTGTAGTTCTCGGATTCGGCGGCAACCGTATTCCGCTGCAGGACGCCGGACGTGGAGACGGAATTGTAAACCGCCAGTCCGATGACCAACAGGGCGCCCACGATCACGCAGATCGTGATCAGCAGGCTGTTTCTTTTTTCCTTGTTCATGGGTAGTGCGCTCCTTTCCAAACTGCGCATAAATAAATCGGGTCACCCGGACATTATAGCATAGTTTCGGCCGGAATGCAAGCGTTCACAGAACTTTTACCCGTTTTCCTCTCTTTTTTCACACTTCCCCCTCCCTTGCAATCCGGCCCGGCCTGTGGTATAATACCCGAAAAAACGAAAGAGGAACGCCATGCCGAACGAATCCTCCTCTCCGCTCCTCTCCGCCGTCTCCCGCCTGGCCGAAGCCCGCACCCTGACGGATGAGGAATTCACCGCCCTTCTGGAGACAGACGCCTGCGACGAAGCCCTTTTCGAAGCCGCCGACCGGGTCCGCCGGAGCGTGTACGGCACGGACGTCTATGTCCGGGGCATCATCGAATTCACCAACTGCTGCAAAAACGACTGCTACTACTGCGGGATCCGGCGGAGCAACAAAAACGCCTCCCGCTACCGGCTGGACGAGGAGGAGATCCTCGGCTGCTGCTTCACCGGCTGGGAGCTGGGCTACCGCACCTTCGTCCTCCAGGGCGGCGAAGATCCCTTCTTCGCGGACGATAAGATCTGCCGCATCGTCTCCCGCATCAAGCATCACTTCCCGGAGTGCGCCGTCACCCTCTCTGTCGGCGAAAAAAGCCGTGCCTCCTATCAGGCCTATTTCGACGCCGGGGCGGACCGGTATCTGCTCCGTCACGAGACCGCCAGTCCGTGGCTCTACGCACAGCTCCATCCCGCCTCCATGAGCCTTGACAACCGCATCCGCTGCCTGTACGATCTGAAGGACATTGGCTACGCGGTGGGCGCGGGCATGATGGTGGGACCGCCGCATCAGACCACTGCCCATCTCGTGGAGGATCTGCGGTTTCTGGAGAAGCTCGGCCCTCACATGATCGGCATCGGCCCCTTCCTCACCCACCGCGACACCCCCTTCGCCGCCGAGCCCAATGGCAGCCTGTCCATGACCCTGCGCCTGCTGGCAGTCCTCCGGCATGCCGAACCTCTCCCCCGTGGGCGTGCGGAAGAAGTACGAGCTCTATGAAAACAAGATCTGCACCGGCGAGGAGGCCGCTGAATGCCGCGTCTGCCTGGACCGCCGGGTGGAATCCGCCGGATACCGCGTGGTGGTGGACCGGGGGGATCCGAAACAGGAAGAGCGCTTTTCCCATTAAGCTTTGCTTAAATCCATCCCCCGCACCTTGACGCCCGCCCTGCCCTCCTGTATAATACAGACACAACGATATAAGGAAACGCTGATTCATTCGGCGGTTTCTTAAGCGAATCCGGAGGCTCCCCCGTGAAAGACATGCTGAATCAGAAAATACGCGATCTCTGCACAGAGGCCGGGAGCGCGTCCGCCGCCGCCATGGCTCCCCGCCTGATCAACGATCTGGACAAGGAATATGACAAGCGCGTTGACGCCGGCATGAGCGAGCTGGACGCCTACCGGGACGTTCTGCGCAGCGTGGACCGCATCGAAGCCATGCTGCGCGCCCTGCCGAAGGATTCCCCCGACGTGGAGGATCAGGCATCCCCCTCCGACGGCGGCTGGGATCCAATGGCGGATTTCAGCCGGCGCATGGCGGGACGGAGAGAGCTGAGCTTCTATCTGGACAAGGCCTCCGCCCTGCTCTGGGTGGGGACGACCCTGGTGTACTTCCTCTGGTCCCTGACCTTCGGCGGATGGCGGTACACCTGGCTCATCTTCCTCTGGGCAACGCTCGGGCAGATCGTCCTGTCCGGCGCCGAGGACTACAACAAGCATCTGAACCTCCGCAAAACCATGATGGACACCATGTCCGGCTGCCTTTGGGTCGGAGCGGTGATCCTCTTCTTCCTCTCCGGCTTCGGCCTCGGACTCTGGCGGTACTCCTGGCTGATCTTCCTGGCCGCCACCGCCGCGCAGATCCTCCTCAGCACCTTCCTGGACAACAAAAAGTAAAGCGCTCCATCCCTTTGGGATTGCTCTTCGGGATTGTTCACAAACGGCAACCGTTCTGTTTGTTGACAATCCTTTCTTTTTATGCTATACTGGCAAAAAGTAAAGAGTTCGGAGGCGGCGTATGGCGGACAGGCAGGATCTGGAAATTGCCCGTGATTTTCTGAATTTCATGGTGAATTATTATGCCATGACCAAGCGGCATGTGGTGGAGACCAACCAGTACCGGTTCCATTCCCACGGCTTCTCCACGCTTTACGCCCTGCGGGGATTCCGGGATCAGCCCGTCACCATGTCCCGCTTCGCCGAGGAAATGGGCATCACCAAGCAGCAGCTCACCAAGCTGGTCAACGATCTGGAGCGTCAGAACTTCGTCCGTCGATCCCATAACAAGGACAACAGGCGGCAGGTGTATATCGAGATCACGGACGAGGGATGCGCCCACCTGGAGCGGATGATCGGGGAGATCCTCCATGAAATCACCCGTTCCCTGGAGGACATCGATCCCGAGGACCGGATCCGGCTGGGCGAATGCTCCCGCGTTATGGTGGAGATCTTCCGCCGGGACGCCGAGAACTGCCGGGCCCGGGACAGCGGCAAATCCGAACTCTGACTGCTGCAACAGGAGGACAGTATGTTAAACAAAGAAGCCCTTGCGCGGTATCTGAGCCTCTGCCTCGCGTCGGAGGCGGATTTCGCGGAGATCTACGAGGAGGAGGAAACCTCCGAAACCGTCTCGTCCCTGAACGCGGAGGTGGAAAACGTCAGCCGCACGGTGAAGTCCGGAGCGGGCATCCGGCTGTATAAGGGCGTCCAGTCCGTCTACGGCTACTCCAATTTCGTGGACGACGAGCACCTTCTGCCCATCATCGCCGATCTGAAAAGCGCTCTCGGAGAGACGGAGGGAAAGGAAGCTCCCGCCGTATCCCTGGCCGAGGTTCCTTTTGTCAACAACAATCCCGTCCGGGTGGATTTTGAATCCGTCTCCCTGGCGGACCGGGCGGAGCTGGTATTCCGGGGCGAGCGCGCCGCGAAGGAATATGACGGCCGCATTGTCAAGACCCAGGGCCGCCTGCTCAACGTCCGCCAGAACGTGCAGATCGCCAATTCGGAGGACCGCCTGGCGAAGGACGTCCGTGTACGCACCCGTCTCATGATCGACGCCTACGCTGCGGAGGGGGACAACTTCCAGTCCGGCGGCTACTATCCCGGCGCGGGGCAGGGCCTTGAATACTGGGAGGAGAAGACCCCCGAGAGCGTCGGCAGGGAAGCGGCCCGCTCCGCCGTGGTCATGCTCTCCGCCATGGACTGCCCCTCCGGGAAAATGCCCGTGGTCATCGACAACGAATTCGGCGGCGTCATCTTCCACGAGGCCTGCGGACACTCCCTGGAAGCGACCTCCGTATCCAAGAACCAGTCCGTCTTCGCCGGCAAGCTGGGTCAGCAGATCGCCGCTCCCTGCGTCAGCGCGGTGGACGACGGCACCATCCCCGGAGCCTGGGGCAGCGAGAACGTGGACGACGAGGGCGCCCCGCAGAAGAAGCGCGTCCTCATCGAGAACGGCATCCTGAAATCCTACATGATCGACCGGCTTGGCGGGCGGCGCATGGGCATGGAGCCCACGGGATCCTCCCGCCGGGAATCCTACCAGTTCGAGCCCACCTCCCGCATGTCCAACACCTTCATCTGCGCAGGGACGGACTCCTTCGAGAGCCTGTTCGAGGGCGTCGAGCGGGGTCTTTACGCGAAGAAGATGGGCGGCGGCTCCGTGAATCCCATGACCGGCGAGTTCAACTTCTCCGTCCGGGAGGGCTACCTCATCGAGAACGGAAAAATCACCACCCCGGTCAAGGGCGCGTCCCTCATCGGCAGCGGCGCGGAGATCCTCATGAACATTGAGAAGATCAGCGACAACCTGACCCGCGGCCAGGGCATGTGCGGCTCCTCCAGCGGCTCCATCCCGACGGACGTTGGCCAGCCCGCCATCCGGGTCTCTTCCATCACGGTAGGAGGTACGGCAAATGAATAAGCAGAAATGGATCGCCCGGGCGCTGGAAATGGGCGTCGAAGGGCTGGAAATCTACGAAGGCCGGTCGGCGGAGCGCTCTGTCTCCTGGTTCGACGGGCAGATGGATTCCTTTGTTACCTCCGACGTGAAGGGGACCTCCCTGCGTGCGAAACCATCGCGCTCCTGATCGAGCAGGCCGGGCTTGTTTCCTCGAAGGACACGGACACTCTCCGTTCTCCGGAATCCACCGACGAGGTCAAAAGCCGCGCCGTTTGGGTCCGCCCGTCCATGGAGGAAGTCAGGGAAAAGCTGGCGGCGGTGGAAGAAGCCATCAAGGCGGCCGATCCCCGGGTGAAGCAGGTGACGGAGATCGGCTGGAACGAATCCGAAAACTCCCGGGAGATCACCAATTCAAAGGGCGTCCATGTCACCGACTCCGGCCGCTCCCAGATCCTCTACGCCGGCGTCGCGGTGGAGGAAAACGGCGAGGTGAAGGACGGCTTCCGCGTTGAGGTGGTGCCGGATCTTTCGAAGGCCGATCCTGCCGAAATCGCCCGGCGTGCGGTGGAGGACGCGGTGGGAGAGCTGGGCGGAAAGCCGGTTTCCTCCGGTCAGTATCCGGTGATCTTTGAGCGGCGCGCCATGACCGCCCTCTTCGGGACGCTGACGGACATGTTCTCCGGCGACCTCATCGGCAAGGGCCTCTCCCCGCTGAAGGACAAGGCGGACGCGGCGATCTTCTCCGACAAAATCACCGTGGTGGACGATCCGAAAAACCTCGACTGCCTGGACGTCGCCAACTACGACGACGAGGGCTGCCCCACCCGCCGCAAGGTCTTAGTGGACCGTGGCGTCTTCCGGCAGGCCCTGCACAACACGAAATCCGCCGCCCGCATGGGTGTGGAGAGCACCGGCAACGGCTTCCGTCACGGATACGCCGGCGCGGTGTCCGTCAGCCCGAAGAACTGCTGCATCCTGCCGGGGGAGGATTCCTTCGACGAGCTGCTCCGGAAAATGGGCGACGGCCTGGTCATCACGCGGCTGGCCGGACTTCACGCCGGACTGAACCACGTGACCACCGATTTCTCCCTCCAGTGCTTCGGCTATCTGGTGAAGGACGGCAAAAAGGAGCGTCCCGTGGCGCTCATCACGGTGGCGGGCAACTTCCTGGATCTGATGAAGAGGGTCACCGCCGTGGGCTCCGATCTGGACTGGGAATACCGCTCCGTCGCCTGCCCCAGCGTCGCCTTCGAGTCCTGCGCCATCGCGGGTGAATGACGGATCAGGGAGGCTGACATGATCGTAAAACGGATCTTTCTTGAGGAAGGCAACCCCGAGGCCTGGATCGACGCTTATATTGCCGATCCTGTCCGGGGCTTCACCCGACGGGCCATGCTGGTGATCCCCGGCGGCGGTTACGGGGCCGTCTGCTCCGACCGGGAGGGGGAGCCCATCGCACTGGCCTTCATGACGGAGGGCTTCAACGCCTTCGTCCTGCATTATACCGTAGGCCGCAAAAAGCCTTACCCCGCCCAGCTGCGGGAGGCTTCTCTCGCCATGGCGCACATCCGGTCCCGCGCGGAAGAATACGGCGTCGATCCCCATCGGGTCTTCACCGTGGGCTTCTCCGCCGGGGGACATCTGGCCGGATCCCTCGCCGTCATGTGGCACCGGGAGGAGGCGTGGAAGGACACCGGCATCGAATACGGGCAGAACAAACCCGACGGCGCCGTGCTGGTCTATCCCGTGGTATCCGGCACGGAGTACTTCCGGGAGGGCGGGACCTTCTCCAATCTCTGGTGCTGTGACCGTCCCACGGAGGAGGAGCTGAGGACCGCCTCCCTTGAGCTGGCGGTGGATGAGAAAACCGCGCCGCTCTTCCTGGTCCATACCTCCGACGACCCGGGCGTGGACGTGCGCAATTCCCTCCTTCTGGCCTCTGCCTCCCGTGCAAAGGGGCTGCCCTTTGAGCTCCACGTCTATCCCCACGGTCCTCACGGCGTAGCTCTCGGGAACGACATCACCGCCTGCGGCAATCCCGGCTGGTCCAATCCCCGGATCGCACGCTGGGTCCGCGACGCCGCCGCCTGGGCAGAAGAGATCGCCGAGGCCTGACCGCACGCACAGCCTCTTCATACACGAAAACAGGGACTGCCCGATGATGGACAATCCCTGTTTTTTTGTATTGGTATTGTGCTTTATTTCTCGATCGCCGCCTTGCGGGACATGATGGCGTGGAGCTTGTCCAGATCGAACTTGATCCGCCGGTCGAAGGCATAGATGCCGTTCTTCTCCTGATAGACGTCCGTCAGCTGCGTGTAGCAGAAGGCGCACATCTTCGGGTTGTCCAGCAGCACGTTGATGAGCCCCTCGAACCGGGCGTAGAACTCGTCCAGGGACTTCGGCGCCTGACCGTAGCCCCAGGCCGCGGAGGGATCCTCGTCGATGTTCCAGTAGGTGCCGCCGAATTCGGAGACGAAGTAGGGCTGACCCTCGTACTTCTCATGGCGCGGGTTGTTCACGAAGGGCTGGCCCTCGCCGGTGATCAGAGCCTCGAAGGCCTTGGCGAAGGTCTCGGGATTCTGGTCATAGTTGTGTACATCGTAGATATCGGTGATGACGTGGACGTAGCCGGAGGTATCGATGATGGGACGCATGGGATCGAAGTCCCTCGTCGCCTGATACATCACGCGGAAGAGGTCCTTGTTTCTCCGCTCGCCGGTCTCGTTGAAGGGACACCAGCCCACCACGGACGGATGGTTGTAGTCCCGCTCCAGCTCGGTCAGCCACTCGGGCAGGATGGACAGAAGCGCCGCCGGATTGGACTCGTCCAGGCCCCAGTTCGGGAACTCGCCCCAGAGCAGGTAGCCCAGGCGGTCGGCGTGGTACAGGGTGCGGGGCTCGAACACCTTCATGTGCATCCGGGCGCCGTTGAAGCCGGCCTTCTTGGAATACTCGATGTCGCGGATCAGCTCGTCGTCGTCCTTCGCGGTGTAGATTCCTTCCGGGAAGTACTGCTGGTCCAGCACCAGACGCTGGAACACCGGCTTGTGGTTGATCTCAACGGCGTATCCGTTGATGGCCACGGAGCGCATGCCGAAGTAAGCCGTCGCGCAGTCGTCGCCCGCCGTGATCTTCAGATCGTACAGGTTGGGCTCGTCCAGGCTCCAAAGCTTCGCGTCCGGAACAGGAACCTCAAACTGGGCAAATTTACCGAGGACGGGCGCTTCCTTTTCGGAGACCTTCTCGCCGCCGAAGAGCACCTCCGCCTTCACGGACTTCAGCGCGGACTGGCCGCCCTCAAGGGACACCGTCACGTCGATCTTGCCCGCGTCGATGTCCGGGGTGATCTTCACGTTCTTCACGTAGTTCTTCGGGACATACTCCATCCAGACGGTCTGCCAGATGCCGGTGCAGCGGGTGTAGTGGGTGAGGAATTCGGTGGCGTCCACGGCAAAGGGCGTGTAGCCGCCGCGATGGGTTCCCGCCAGCTGTCCGTTGACGCGGATCTCGCTGTAATAGTCCACGGCGCCGAAGTGGATCAGCACCCGGCCGCACTTCCGGCACCATCCCTCGGGAAGGGTCACGGTGCGGCGGTACCACACGGCGGGAATGAAGTCCACGTACTCGATGCCGGAGAGCTTGGATTCGGGCACGAAGGGCACCACGATCTCCCGGTCGTACCTGGGCGCCTCCCACATCTTGCGCTCCCGGCCAGAGTTGCCGAAGTCAAAGGCGAACTCCCAGGTGCCGTTCAGGTTGAGCCAGGTGTTCTCCCCGCGCACCAGCGTCGGACGCGGATATTCGGGTCTCGGAATGGACATAGATAAATACCTCCTGTATGTCTGCCGCGCCGGTTTTTATCCATGGGACAACAGCTGCCGCCGGGATAAAAGCCTTCCGCGCAGGCTTGTCGATGAAATGGGCTCTCCGCTCCTCAGCGCACGATGTCCGTGTACACGCCGGAGATGCCCATGTCGAAATACGCCTCTTCCCCCTCGTTCACCGTGTGGATATAGAGGGGCACGCCGGAGCGCAGCATCCCCTCCACGAATCCCTCCACGGGACAGAGCTCATAGGAGAAGGTGAAGCCGATCAGGGGATGGGCCGCCGCGAATTCGCCCAGCGCCCGCCAGTCCGTCTTGGCGTTCCAGTCCAGACGGTAGAGGGTGTAGACCACGTACTCGAATCCCAGCGCGCGGACCTCGTCGTACTCGCTCTCGTCGTAGATCTGCACCACGAACCGGTTCAAGAGGTCGGGACAGGCCTCGGAGATGGCGCGGCATCCGGCGATGTTGTCGTCCTTGATGTCCGTCACGATGTACGTCCCCTCGTTGGCCCGGAGCCAGTCTGCCGCGTCACCGATCCAAGCGGGCGTGAAATTCCGGAAGATCCGGGCGGCGAGGAAATCCTCCAGCGTCAGGGGAACGCCGTTTTCGATCTCGTCCGCGTACTCCGTGTACCAGTCGTGGATGCAGGCCAGCTGCCCGTCGGCGGTGAAATTGAAGTCCAGCTCCACGGCGATGGGCCGGCGTCCGCATGCAGCGCACTGCGCCAGACCTTCCATGGAATTGGAGCCGTCGTAATCCCGGGGACTCCCCCAGGCGTCAGGGCCCTCCAGCCTGCCCGCGGCGTGGATCACGTACCGCATGGACTCCCGGACCGTCCGCGCCTCCTCGGGATCGGAAAAGCCGGATTCCGCCGGACCGCTTCCCCCGGCACAGGCGCTGAGAAGCAGAAGCAGGCAGGCGAGGGCTGTGAGAAAGCGCTTTGTCATGATCAGGTCCCCCTCCGGAAGGCCGGTCAAGAAAAGGGCGGGAAAGACGCGCCTCTCCCACCCTTTGTCTGCCTTATGGAATTATTCCTCGTCGGCGGTCTCTTCGCCGGCGGGCTCGTCATAGTACTCTTCATCGTCCGCGGCATTGGCGGCTTCCTCAAGGAGAGAACGGATGGAGAGACTGACCTTCTTGTTGTCGTAGTCGATGGCGGTGATGCGCACATTGACCATGTCGCCCACAGCCAGGACCTCGTCGGGCTTCGCGATCTTGTGGTCCGCGATCTGGCTGATGTGGATCAAGCCGTCGCAGCCGGGAACGATCTCAGCGAAGGCGCCGAAGGGCATCAGGCTGACGATCTTGACCTCGACCACGTCGCCGACGTGATACTGGTTGGTGAAGATGTACCAGGGATTCATCTCCTCGGTCTTGTAGCCCAGGGAGATTCTGCCGCGCTCGCGGTCGAAGCCCTTCACGTAGACGTGGATCTTGTCGCCCACGGACACAACGTCGGAGGGACGGCGGATGCGTCTCCAGCTCAGCTCGGTGGTGTGAACCATACCGTCCACGCCGCCCAGATCGACGAACGCGCCGAAATCGGTCAGGGACTTGACTTCGCCGTCAAATTCCATGCCCTCCTGGATGTTGTTCCAGAACTCTTCCTCTCTCTTCTTCCGCTCTTCTCTCTGCACCGCACGGATGGAAGCGTAGGCTCTTCTTCTCTCGGGCTTGATCTCGATGATCTTGACCTTCTGCTCGGTGCCCACGATGGAGGCGAGGTCGCCGTCCTTCGGGATGCCGGTCAGGGAAGCGGGGATGAAGACGCGCACGGAATTGATGGAGATGATGACGCCGCCCTTGACAGCCTCAACGATCTTGCCGGTGAGGGTCTCCTGGGTGTCGCAGGCCTCCACGATCTTGTCCCAGTTGGATTCGCTGTCCACTCTGGTCTTGTCGAGGGTCGCGATGCCGTCGATATCGGAAACCTTGACAACCTTGGCGCGGACAGTGTCGCCTACCTTGAAGAGATCCTCGAGCTTCGCCTGGGGATCGTCGGTGGCCTTTTCACGGGCGATGACGCCGGTGGTCTTGGCGCCCAGATCCAGATGGATCTCGCCGGGAGTGACAGCGGTGACGATGCCTTCGACAATTTCTCCTGTATTTAAAGTTTTGAAAGAAGATTCGAGAAGCTCTGCAAAGTTTTCAGTGTTCTCATTCATGGTCGTATATACCTCCTGTATTAAACTGAACGGCGTCGACGCGCCGGCAGTTATTGACAAATTCATAACCGGTCTTTCCCGGAGCCGGGCGAGTATCTGTCGCATCTCCCGCCCGTCCGTGAGAAAGACGGTGTCCCGGCAGAGCTCTTTCGATATCTCGTAAAGTTTGCGGGAATTGGAGCTGTCCGGGGAGCCGATGACGATCATGAAATCGCTCCCAGCCGCCAGCGAAGCGCACTCCTCCTGCCGCAATTCGGTCACACTGCATATTGTATCAAAAATTTTTGCGTTTGCATAGTCCTTTTTGATAAAATTTATACTTTTTCTCCATTCCGCCAGTTTTTGGGTTGTTTGTGCGGCGATTGTAATGCGTTTTTCACAAAGATCAGCCGGATTTTGCTTTTCCAGCCAGGTGATGAGGCTGTCGGCGTCCGGGAAAACGGCGTATTCTCCCCCTGTGCAGCTCAGAATGCCCTCCACCTCCGGGTGATTTTCGTTGCCCGAGAGCAGGAAGAGCTTCCCTTCCCCGCTCCCCTCCGCCGCGATCTCCCGCACCTTCTTCACATAGGGGCAGGTTCCGTCGCACAGGCGGAAGGCGGGATTGCGGCGGGCGCAGGCCTCCAGCTCCTCCACGATGGATTTCAGCTCCCCGTGTGCCCGGATCACCACCGTGACGGGCGCGCCGCCGTCCGCTTCCCGGATGATCCGGGGAACGTCCTCCCGGCCGATTACCTCCACGCCCCGGGCCTGAATGTCCTCCATGTACCGGTCGTTGTGGATGATCCGGCCGAGGGTGCAGATCCGGCGTCCTTCCTCCGGATGCGCCCGGGCCCGCTCCATTTCGGCCTCCAGCTGTCCCGTGGCCCTCTTGACGCCAAAGCAGAACCCGGCGTACTGCGCGATGCGTATGTTCATGACTTTCCTCTCCCGCCGGTCACCGGGCGTCGTACATGTCGCAGATCCGGTCGAAGATCATGCGCGCGGCGTTCAGGTATTCCGTCCGGCCGCCCTTCTCAAAGCCCAGCTCGGCAAAGGTCAGCGGCTTTCCGAAAACGACGGTGTTCTTCCGGAGCATCCCCGTTTTCATCCGCTTGTTGTAAAGCAGGACCGGCACAACGGGAGCCTTCGTGTGCCAGGCCACCATGCCGACGCCGCTGCGGATCTCCGTATCCCGGGGATTGCGCCTCCCAAAGCGGTGTCCCTGGGGAAAGATCCCCACCAGCTCCCCCGCCTCCGCCAGCCGGATGGTGGTTCGGATGCTGCCCACGTCCGCGCCGCCCCGGTCCACGGGATAGGCTCCCAGCGCCCGGATCAGCGGCCCCAGCGGCGTGACGAACAGCTCTTTTTTCGCCATGTAGCGCACCTGCCGTCCGGCTGCGGCGGAGATCACCAGCACATCCGAAAAGGCCGTGTGGTTGGAGGCCAGGACCGCCCCCTCCGCCGGGATGTTTTCGACTCCCACCGCCTCGATCCGGTACAGCAGCCGGACGATGGGAGAGAAAATCCTGTATATCGTTCCGTAAAAACTCATATTTGTATTGTGTCATACCGGTCCGCCCGGATCGCTCCGGAGAAGCCCGTTCAGCCGTTTCTCTCCTTCTCCCAGGCCGCTCTGGTCAGGACGCCGAGCACCCAGCAGACACAGGCGTCGATGGGATAGGGATCGTTATAAAAGACAATGGCGTCCTCCGCAGGCTTCAGGGGGGCAACCTCCCGCTCGCTGTCCTGCTTGTCCCGGGCCTCGATGGCGGCGAGGATCTCCTCGTAGGTCACGTCCATGCCCCGCTCCCGCTGCTCCCGGAACCGGCGCTCGGCCCTGGTCTCAGCGGTGGCGGTATAGAAGATCTTCACGTCCGCGTCCGGCATGATGACGGTGCCGATGTCCCGCCCGTCCATGATGACGCCGCCCTGACGCGCCAGCCTCCGCTGTACGTCCAGGAGAAAATCCCTCACCGGCGGCAGCTTCGACACGGCGGAGGCGTATCTTGAGGCGTCCTCCGTCCGGATTCGGTCTCCCACGGCCTCCCCGCAGAGATACACCTGCTGCGCCCCGTCCTCGAAGGCCAGCCGGA
>CACWLT010000007.1:0-4935 GCA_902761695.1 uncultured Ruminococcus sp. | reverse complement strand
GATACATATCCTGATTCAAGCCCACGGTCCGGTACAGGGCGCCTGTGTCCACGTAAACCAGTCCGGACGCGGCGGCCGCCTGCTTGGCTACGGTGCTTTTCCCCGCGCCGGAGGGTCCGTCAATGGCGACGGTCAGCTTTGTCAGCTCTATGTTCATGATGGTTCACTCCCGTTATATTTTCAGTTTTCCGTCCCGGCAGCCAGACCGGCGGCACGTCCCGTGGCGAAGGCGATCTGCAGATTGTACCCGCCCGTGTAGGCGTTCACGTCCAAAAGCTCCCCGGCCGCGTACAGGCCCGGATGGCTGCGTATCTCCATGGTCTTCGGATCGATCTCCCGCACGTCCGCGCCGCCCGCCGTGATGATGGCCTCGGCGATGGGGCGGAATCCCGTGGGCACGATGCGGAATCCGGTCAGCACGTCGGCCAGCGCCTGCCGCTCCTCCCGGGTGACCTCCCCCGTCTTTTTCCGGGGATCCACGCCGCACTGCTTCACCACATAGGGAATCATGGCCTTCGGCAGAAGATCGGTCAGGGCGTTGACAAAATCCTTCGCCGCGTATTTTTCGAAATCGGAGCGGATCCGCCTGTCCAGTTCCTCCGGAGTCAGGGCGGGCTTGAGGTTCACCGTCAGCCTGTACTCCGTCACGGGCCGCTTCTGCATGTTGGCCGACGCGGACAGCACCAGGGGACCGCTGACGCCGAAGTGGGTGAAGAGCATCTCCCCCATCTCGGAGTAAACGGCGTCCTTCCCCAGCCAGGCCGTCAGGGTCACGTTCTTCAGCGTCAGGCCGGACAGGGGTGCGAAGTTCTCCTTCGTCTCAATGGGCACCAGCGACGGCTTCAGCTCCGTGATCCCAACGCCCAGGGACTTCAGCATCCGGTGGCCGTCCCCGTCGGAGCCCGTCAGCGGATAGGAGACGCCGCCCGTGCAGAGGATCACCCGGTCCGCCTCGAATCGGAGCTTTTCCCGTTTGGGGGCAGCGTCCTCGTGGGAAGGTCCCGCATGGTTATCCCGCTTTCTCTCCTCCCGCTCTGCATGAACGGTCCACTTTTCCCCGTCCCCCTCCGGCGGCTTCAGGGACGTGACCCGGATCCCGCAGAGCAGACGCACCCCGGCCTCCCGGAGCTTTCGCTTCATGGCCTCCTGGATGTCCGCCGCCTTGTCGGAGACGGGAAACACCCGCCGTCCCCGCTCGGTCTTCAGCGGCACCCCGGCGTTCTCGAAAAAAGCCATGGTGTCCGCCGGGGAGAACCGGTTGACAGCCCCGTAGAGGAATTTCGGATTCGCGGTGACGGCCTCCACCACCTCCCGTGGGGAGCAGTTGTTGGTGACGTTGCACCGCCCCTTGCCCGTGATGCGCAGCTTTTTCCCCGGAAAGGGGTTGCGCTCCAGCAGCGTGACGGACGCTCCGGCTTCCGCTGCGGCGACGGCGGCCATCATTCCGGCCGGACCCGCGCCGACGATTACGACTGATATCATACTGTATGTCCGGCCCGGGGAAACCGCGTCCCCGGACATCTCCGCTTTATTTGGTGTATACGTGATATTCCTTCCAGACCTGCTCCAGCCGGTCCAGGGTCTCCGTGACCTCGTCCTGCTTCTTCCGCCCGATATAGGCCACGATGGCGTTGATGAGGGACAGGGGCGCCACCAGGGAATCCACGAAGGAGGCCATGTCGCTGCGGGCGGTGAGCGTCACGTCGGCATGGGGCGCCAGAGGGGAGGAGGTGCTGTCGGTGATGGCCACCACGCCCGCTCCACGCTTCGAGGCGTACTCCGCCGCGTTGACGATGCCCGTGGTGTACCGGGGGAAGCTGATGGCGATGAACACGTCGTCCTGCCGCACCTTCATCAGATGCTCAAAGATCTCGCTGCCTCCCGCCGGATGGATCAGCCGCACGTTGTCGAAGAGCAGCTCGAAATAGTAGCTCATGAACTGGGCCAGCACCGCGGAGGACCGCATGCCGAGAATATAGATGTTCCTCGCGCGAAGGATCATGTCCACCGCCCGCTCAAAGGCCTCCCGGTCCATGTGCTCCAGAGTGGCCCGGACGTTTTCCGCGTCCTGGGTCAGGATATGATCGGGGATCTCCCCCTCCTCCATACGGTGGTTGGCGGCGTGGATCCGCTCCACCGAGGTCAGGGATACCCGCACGGTCTCCCGGATCTGGGCCTGCAGTTCGGGGTAGCCGGAAAAGCCCAGCTCCGTAGAGAAGCGCACCACCGTGGATTCGGAAACGCCCACCTCGGCCCCCAGCGCGGAAGCCGTCATATAGGCCGCCCGCTCGTAGTGGCTCACGATGAACCGGGCGATCTGCTTCTGCCCTTTGGACAGGCGCGGCATGGCCTCCTCGATGAGATCGATGAGGTTGCATCCCTGAATCCCCCGGCCGCCCGTCTCCTCAGGCGATCTTTCCCGTCCTCCGGGACCGGCCGCGGCGGTTTCCCTCTCCGGACGCGCTTCATGATTTGTCTGAACACTGCGGGACACGGCGGAAGCCTCCCTTCCGGCGCCTCCTGCCGATACCGCGAGACGCCCGTTTATCCGTCGACGGCGACCTGTCTGTCAGCGGAAAATACCGCTTTATATTATATCATCCCGATCCGTGAAAATCAATCGATCAGGGAAAAAAGGGGCCTCATCTTTAATAATTCCTTAATCAAAGTCTCCTTGAAGCGTAAGACGAAATATGATATACTGCAGTCACGGCGGCGGGGTGGGCACCCATGACAAAAAACGGCGCGCCGCAGGGAAAAAACGCCATATCGAAGGGGGAGACACCCATGACAACAAACGGAAGCGGAGAGGAAATCCGCGTTTTCGATGAAAGCGGCGTATATATCGGCACGACCTATCCGAAGCGGGCGAAGGGCCTGGTGAAGAAGGGGCGCGCGCGATGGTACGCCGGCTCACCGAACACATCCGAACCGGCCGACGAATTGGTCAATAGACTGGTCAACGGACCGGATTCTATCATTTTATACCGGAACCTGTCCGGCGCGGAAGCGGAGTCCGCGAACATCGCTCCGCAGAAATCTGATGATACGGAGGATATCATGTCCGAATTCAACACCAACCGGAACGACAACGAAAAACGTCAGCCCACCGAGAACGAAATCCGCATCCAGGCCATGATCGAGAAGTTCCAGGCGGAGATGGCCAAGGCCCGTGAGATCGCCGAAAAGGCCGCCGCCGAAGCCCAAGCCGCCATGGAAGCCGCCCGCGCCCAGTCGAAAGCCGCCGGAGAAGCCTGCGCCTGCGGTGAGGAAAACAGCGGCGAGGGCGAAGAGAAGACCGTCGGCGAGTCCCTGAAGGATCTGGGCGAAAAGCTGAACGAGGCGGCGGAAACCGCAGCGGAAGGCATCCGGGAGGCCGCGGACGAGATCGCCCACAACGAAAACGTCCGTCAGACCGCCGAAGAGGTGAAGTCCGCCGGGGAAACCCTGCTGAACGAGGCCAGAAAGAAGCTCTCCGAAGCCGAGGAGCGCCTTACCGAAGCCCGGCAGGCATACGAAGAAGCCGAAAAGGACGCCGCCGAAGCCGAGAACGCCGCCGAAGCTTCTGAGGATTCCTGCGGGGACCTCTCGAAGCAGGCCCGCGAGAACATGAAGAAGCTGGCGGACGAGGCCGGAGACGCGCTGAAGACCGCCTGGGGCGAGCTGAAGAAGGGCTGGAAGGAGCTGAGCGCCGCCGCTGACGGATCCTTCGAATGGCTGAAGGAAAACACAAAGGACGCCCGCGCCACCGTGAAGGACGCTCTCCGCGAATTCGGCGATAACGTCCGCTCCATGATGAGCGACCTCGGCGACGCCGGGGACGGGGAATGCGGCGAGGACGGCGAATGCGGATCCTGCGAATGCGATTCCGGCGACTGTGAGAGCTGCGAATGCGAATCCTGTGACTGCGGAAACTGTGACTGCGATTCCGCCGAGCCCGAAACCCGTCTGAACATCGAGTGGTCCGTGCCCGACGGGGAAGAGGTTGAAGAGGAGACCGGGGAAGAGGAAGGCGAAGAAGGTCCCGCCCTCACCGCCTCCCAACTGGACCGCGCCCAGGCCGAGGCCATGAAGACCGCCGGTGAGATCCGTGCCGACGCTGCCAAGGCCGCCCGCAAGAGCATCGAGGACGAAATCGAATCCGAAAAGGTCCGGGTGAAGGGCATGCTGGACCTGGTCAAAGCCAAGTACGACGAGGGCTCCCTCTCCTTCGAGCAGTACATGGAATACACCGACAAGTACAGCGAGTACCTCCACACCCGTCTGACCGCCCTCCGCGAGGAGCTGAAGAACATCTGACGGTCTCTCCCGCCCCAAACGGCAAACCCGAATAAAACCGCCGTCCCGGCTGAACTCCAGTCCCGGGACGGCATTCTTCTGTTCTGAACGATCCAGTTTTAGGGAGATCTCATACTATTCCCATCCTAAAATAGCCAAAATGACCAAGGCGTGTGAAAAAAGAACTTGAAAAAATGTGCTGTACGTTACCCCGTGCTGCACTTTGAGGAGGAAACTGCACCAGTGTATTTTTAAAGTTCTTGCCGAGCAGCCTGCTGCTCCGGGTTTCTTTCAAGAAGCCGCGTTTCCCTTTTTGCTTGAGATTAGTATCATTCCCTGCCGGTCACGATCCGGGCGTCGTGGGACAGGATCCCGCGCACCGCGGACACCAGCTCCGACGCCACAGCTTCCGCGTTCTCCGCCGGTCCGGCCTGCTCCGCTCTCACCTGCCAGTCCGCCATCGTCTCCCCGTCCTCCGCCGTCACGGACACCGGCATGGAGAAGGATGCGCTGAAAACCGCCGTCCGCTCTCCCCGGCTGTTGGGAGACATGGTGAAGCTGGCCAGGGTCACGTCCACACCGTCGATGGAGCAGACAGCGCCGCCCTCTCCGATGACCGTGTCCGCCGCCGCGATGCCGGGAGCCGCCGCCGCGATT